>JBEKTN010000011.1:0-46520 GCA_049516015.1 Isosphaeraceae bacterium
CTGCGGTCGTGACGAGCTGGCGCAGTTCAGTTTACTGCAAAGATTTGCGGTCTGGTGGGTCGCGCCACCATGGCCGATCCTCTCAGTGGCGGCGGTGCTTTTAGCTCTTTGTCGGCTCGTTGAAGATAATTGAGCCGCTCAAAGCCGATGACTCGCCCGTCCTTATCCTTGACCAGGACCACGTCGTCGTCGGCTTCCTCGCAAAGACATTCCTTCTTGGGATCGTCGAACCAGACACTCAGGGTGTTTCCCTCGCGGTCGTAGTGGACCGTCAGCTTTTCCATAGTTCCTTCCCCGATCTGTCACCATTGGCTCCGTTGAGTGTTATTGTCTTCAGTTTGCAAGACAGAATGAATACGGCTGAGGCCTTGACATTTTTTTCCGTTTTCGCGCACCATCGGAGACTCACTTCCTCAGGGAGACGCCGAGATGAGACTCTTCCAGGCGATGTTTCCCCTCTGGCTCTGCGTGGCGATGACGGAGAGCGTGTGCCGAGGGGCCGACCCCGAGGGTTCTTTCATCACCTTCCTCTCGCGTCGATCGGGTCGGAACTTGCTCTCCAGGATGCGGTCCGATGGCAGCAACCTCACGCCGATCTTCGGTGGTGAACTTCAGGACGTGCCCGGGCTCGCCGAGGGGTTGAGCCTCTACCGACCATAAGTTGCTGAAAGCAAGAGAGTAACGTCCAACACGCTCGGTCTTTCTCCGAGAGAACGAACCGATTGGAGGTGGCAATGGCGGAGCAGCAGACCTGGTCGGTGTGTCATTTGCAGCGACCGAGGAAGGCGCCGAGGTTTGACGCTCTTGACGGGAACGTCTTACAATCAGTGCACTGTTTGCGTGATGGCAGATGCCCTGGGCGGATCCAGGCTCCCTGAGAGCCGTCCTCGTTCAGCGACCGCTCGGCCGCCGGCCGGGGTTGGGATTCTCTCCGGGCGGTCTGGCCGGGTCGGTCGGCGAGGCGGCGATTTGCCGCTTCTCCGCAGCGCTGAGCAGCGTCACGGGCTTGAGCGCCACGATGTCGCCGCTCTTGAGTCCCGATTTGACCTCGGTCATCGCGTCGTTGGTCACCCCCAGAACCACCACGTGCCATGCGAAGCCGCCATCGGGTTGCTGCACGGCGACCTGGTCCTTGCCGTCGAACCGAACCACCGACGCGTTCGGCAGGGTGAGCAACGTTGTCGAACTCGCTGAGCTTGATTGGCCTTACATCGACATGGCCGGCGAGGTGGTGCCGGGGCCGAGCAAGCTGGGCGGGATCCGGAAAGGGTAACTCCCCACCGGGGCACGTCTCATCGGATCCATCCCGCCGCCCGATGGCGTGCGTCGGATCAACGCACCGGACATCCCCGAGCGGCCCATTCCAGCTCGATTCATGATCCCGAGCGGGGCCAGGGGCGTGGTCGTGCCGCCGATCAGGCCCAGGTTCGGCGTTGACCCCAGCATCCGCATCCCGCCAGTTTGCATTGGCAGACCAGGATCGCGCATCCCTGGCTGCACTCCCAGACCGCCGCCAGGACCGGAGCTATACGGGATAAATCCACCCATGGCACCGCTGAACGGAACATAGGTGGAACTGCCGCCAAAATACGAGCCGGCGCTCGAGAAACTGGAGCTCGACAGCCGGGCCGAGCCCAGGCTCGAACTGGAGGAATCGGCGTACTGAGCTTGAGTGCGGTCGGCCCACAAGGCCAAAAGCCCGATCGAACCAAGCCACGGGACCACACGGTAAAGGCAGGATCTGCTCATGGCAAGTGCTCCACCTGGGGTCGCCCTTCGCCTCGGAATGGACTGGCGGATGGGGGAGGGACTGGAACGGCGGGACGATCCTTGGGACCAGACTCGGCGGGTGCGGCCAGGGAAGACGGGGCGGGGGGATGCTCGTTGAGCTGCGTCCCAACCGCTCGCTCGAGCGAGGCCAGCGTCTTGCCCAGCTCGGCCTCGATCTGGGCGATCTGAATCTCCACCTGGAGGAGCTCGCGCCAGGCGCCCAGCAGGCTCAGGAAATCCACGCCGGCATTGCCGGCCGTGTAATCACCAGCCGTCAGTTCGAGAACCTGCTTGGCAGCCGGCAGATTGTTCCGCCGCAAGAGCGCAAGCACGTTCTGCTGAATCCTGGCTTGCACGAAGAAATCCTTGATATCACGATGGGCCTGGTCTCTCTCCGCCTCGAGGAGCTGCCCATCGGCGGCCGCGCGGGCCTGGGCTTCCTGAACTCCCGCGGCGAGCTTCTTGTGGTAGATGGGCAGATTGAAACCGACGAACAGACCGACGTTGGGCTGTCCCGAGGCGGTCCTGGGAGTCTCGGCGTTGGTCTTTTCCATATCTTGATAGACCAGTCCAACCGTGATGTTGGGGTAATATCTTTTTCGCGCCAGCTCGATGGCCTTCTCGTCGCGGGCGATGGCGGCGAGCCGCCCCTGGAGCTCGGGCCGGCTGGCACAGACCAGTTGATAAAGCCGCTCGACCTCCTGGGGAACGGAGCCGACGGACAGGTCGGGCAGGGTCAAGATCGGTGTCTCAGGACTGACATGAAGCAATCGAGCCAGCTCCGCCCTGGCTTCGTTGACTGCCTGGCTGGTGTTCTCTACCTCTCGGTTGATGTCGCTGATGGCGACCTCGGCGCGGAGTACGTCGACCTGCGTGGCCGTGGCCCCGCGGTAGCGTTCACGGGCGACCTTGAGAAAGTCTTCGGCAAGCGCGCGATTCTCTTTGAGAAGTTTCTCGGCATGTTCATTGAAGTGCAAATCGTAGTACGCTCGCTTGACATTGGCCACGACGTCGAGCTGAGCCGCGGCCAGCTCGAAGAGGGCGATCTTCACGTCGTCCTCGGCGGCCTGCCCCCGCAATTTCAGCGTCCCGCACCAGGGAAACTGCTGGGCCAGCAAGGCGGCATACGGCATATAACCCATGAGCACGTACTGAGGAGCCACCGACGGAATGGGGAAGATCGTGTTCGAGACGATCGGGTCGTCGAGAGCCGTGACCTGGGGGATGCGGTGCTTGAGGGCAAGAACGTTGAACTGTGCCGCTCGCACGGTGCGGTTCTCTTCGAGTGCGTACCGAATCAGCACGTCCAGAGGCTGCGGCCCGCCGAGGTCCGGAACCACCAAGGCGGCCTCGCTCGAGGCCGGGCTTGGGGTTTGCGTCGGCGCAACCTTTTCCATCGCCTCATACGTCGCGGGGCTCACGCTCGGGTCGCGTTTCGCCTCCGGAGGCGGGGGCGTCCTCGGGACCGGATCCTGGCGCAGATTGACGCAGCCTGAGATCCCGAGCAGGAAGGTGGCGGGCACGAGTAAGGGCCATCGTCGGGTCATCGCCGGCCTCATCTTGGGTACGAAGAAGCTGCTCCGCGCGTAACAGCAGCGCGACCGGCAGCGCCGATTCCAATGAGCCCGAAACCATGATCGGCAGGAAGCGATCGTCGACTTTGGCGAGATGTGTTCGTTGTGCTGGTTTTAGCTATCGGGGGGGTCGCAGGTTTCTGGAGGGTCCGCCGTTCACTTCGGGTTTCTGCCGAATCCAGGCGGCACTTTGCCCCAATGATTCTCCTGATAAGAGCATTGTAAGCAAACTCAGACAGGAAGATCCAAATTTCGATTTTGCAATTGCAACATGGAACAATCGCGCTAGAATGAACGTATCGCAGGTGGAAGAAACCCTCCGCAACGCTGGTCCAGCCATGTTTCGAGCCCGTCGCATACCTGGCACTCTCCTGCTTGCTCTTGCGGCATGCCTGGTGACGGTACCGTCTGCGACCGCGGCTTCGGCCTGCTCAACAGACAGGGCGCGGCCTGCCGCACCAGCGTCCTGCGCCATGAAACCCTCCTCCCACTGTTGTTGCTGTGGCCTTGTTCGTTCTTCACCCGGTCTCGAGGTGGCGCCCCAGTCGGACGAACGAGCTGGACCGAGGTTGATCCTCCCTGCTCCGGAAATTCCCGATTGCGAATGTCGCGCCGCCCAGCCTACCGCTGCAAGTTCCAGGCCCCAGTCGCGTCCCACCGAGGAGCGCTCGACCGAGGCAATTCACGACACGACACTTCCTGAGATCACCCGTCCCAGAATCACGCCTGTCCGAGCCAGCCTGAGAACAGGCAGCCTGCCCGACTTACCTCTCTACCTCACCAATGCGCGCCTCCTGATCTGAATCGCCCCCTCCGAGGCCACCGTGCCTCAGCTCCGCCGGGCGTTCAACGCACTCGGTTCGCACCGGGTTGTCGCGCCCCCAAGCCCATCCCACGTAGCCAATCTCTTGTCGGCGGATGAACCCGCTTCGAGTGCATCAACTCGCGGCGGTCACGGGAGCGAACGATCATGTCCTCGCAGGACCATTCTCATAGAGAACACTTCGAAAATATCACCCTCGATCCTGTCCCGGGCGAAGAACGACCGCTGACGCGGTGGCAGAAGTTCCGCATGGTCGTCAAGGTCGTTGAATTGCGGCTGCGATTCATCGCCTTGATGGCCCTGACCGGCCTGGTCTTTGGCTACTGGGATACGATCTGGAACTATTACGAGAAGTGGAACCGGCCCGCGGCGGAACATGCGGCCGTGGCGGCTGGCGTTGAGTTCTATTGCCCGATGCATCCCAGCGTCGTGCAGAATGAGCCGGGCAACTGTCCGATCTGCGGCATGCCCCTCTCCAAGCGGCCCAAGGGAGAGAAGCAGTCCCTTCCCGAAGGCGTGACGGCCCGAGTTCAACTCGCCCCCTTCCGGATCGCCCAGGCGGGCATCCGAACGGTCGCAGCCGGTTACTCCCCGATGAGCGAGAGTCTGACGACCGTCGGATTTGTCACTTTCGACGAACGGCGACTGGCACGCATCTCCTCCAAGATCAAGGGGATGGCACGGGTCGAGAAACTCTTCGTCAATTTCACAGGCACCTTTGTGGAGGTAGGTGATCCGCTGGCCGAACTCTACAGCCCGGAACTCTATCAGGCGACGCGCGAGCTCTTGCTCGCTCAGAGTACCTCGGTCGAGCGGTCGTACGCCCAGACTCCCCTCGGCCAGTCACTCCAGGGCAACAAGAGCGACCTGGTCGCCCTGGCCCGTGACAAGCTTGCCCTCTGGGGAATCACTCATGAGCAGGTGGATGAAATCCTGGCGAAAGGCAAAGCCGAATACCGTGCGCCTATCCTCGCGCCCCTTTGTGGCTTCGTGGTTCGGAAAAACATCGTTGAAGGTCAGTACGTGACCGAGGGTGAGGCGATGTTCGAGGTCGCGGACCTCGCACACGTCTGGGTCCAGGCCCAGATTTACGAGGACCAGTTCGCTCATGTCCGGGAAGGTCAAACGGTAGAGGCCACCGTGAATGCCTACCCCGGCGAGGTTTTCCGAGGCAAGGTCGCGTTCATCGACCCGGTACTCAACCCGGCCACACGGACCGTCAACGTCCGCTACGACCTGCCCAACGTCGACCTCAAGCTGCGGCCTGGTATGTACGCGACCGTGACCCTGAAGACCCCGGTGGCCGACACACCCTTGTTTCAGGCCAGGACGTCTGGCGCCAAGTCTCCGGGGAGATCGATCCGGACGGCGAGCCTGACGCCCGAGGAGCAGAAGATCTGTCCGGTGACCAAGGCGAAGCTGGGCTCGATGGGCGATCCGATCTCGGTCGAAGTCGAGCAAAGGAAGATCTGGGTTTGCTGTCCCGGCTGCCCGCCCAAGTTGAAGGCCGAACCGGCGAGGTACCTGGCGGTTCTCGCTCCGCCTGCCAGCGGCGTCCTCTCGATACCCGAAACGGCGGTGATCGACAGCGGTGATCGCAAGGTGGTCTACGTCGAATCCCAACCCGGTGTCTTCGAAGGCCGGCAGGTCGTTCTCGGGCCGCGGATCGGCGACCGCTATCCCGTTCTTGACGGTCTCTCGCCGGGCGACAAGGTGGCAGCGGCAGGCGCTTTCCTGATCGACGCCGAGAGCCGCCTCAACCCGACGGCGGCGACGGAGCCCGCGCAGGGTCCCCCAGCCAACCAGACAAGCCCGGCCCAAAACCGCTCCGCCGTTGCCCCGGCCGGGACGGCACACCGCCATTAAGGGAAACGGAGGCTGGTCGTGATCGAGTCGATCATCGAGTGGTCGATCCGCAACCGTTATCTCGTCATCCTGGCGGCCCTGGTGCTCGGTATCGCCGGCGTCCGGGCCATGATGACCATGCCGGTCGATGCCATTCCCGACCTGTCCGAAAACCAGGTGATCGTGTTCACGGACTGGATGGGCCGCAGCCCCCAGGAGATCGAAGACCAGATCACCTACCCCCTGTCGGTCAACCTTCAGGGGCTGGCCGGCGTCAAGGTGGTCCGCTCGTCGAGTGAGTTCAACTTCTCGATGATCACGATCATCTTCGACGAGGCCACCGACTACTACTTCGCTCGCACCCGGGTGCTCGAGCGGCTGTCGATCGCCTCCACGTTTCTTCCCCCGGGTGTGATTCCCTACCTCGCCCCCGACGCCACGGCCGTGGGCCAGATCTTCTGGTACACGGTCGAGGGGGACGGCAGGGACTTGAGCGAGCTCCGTTCCATTCAGGACTGGTATGTTCGTTACCAGCTCAACAGCGTGCCGGGAGTGGCTGAAGTCGCCTCCGTCGGCGGCGCCCCCAAGGAATACCAGATCGATCTCGACCCCAACAAGCTCCGCGCTTACGGCATCAGCCTGGGTGAGGTCTACTCCGCCGTGGCCCGGTCGAATTCGGCCGTCGGCGGACGGGTGATCCATCAAGGGAACGCCGAGTACCTGATCCGCTCGGTCGGCTGGATCCAGAGCCTCGACGACATCCGCGATATTGTCGTCACCCAGCGGAACGGCACTCCGATCTACGTGCAGACCCTCGGGGCTGTCCAGGTCGGTCCGTCGTTTCGCCGCAGCGTCCTGGAGAAGGACGGCAAGGAGGTCGTCGGGGGAGTGGTGATGATGCGCTACGGCGGGAACCCGCTGGCAGTCACTCAGCAGATCAAGGAGAAAATCACAGCCCTGCAGGCGGGCCTGCCCGAGGGTGTGCGAATCGTGCCATTCTACGATCGGACTCCGCTGATCCACCGAGCCATCGAGACCGTGAGCGGGACCGTCCGCGAGGAGCTGATCGTCTGCACGATCGCCATCCTGGTCGTGATGGGTCACCTCGGCGGGGCATTCATCGTCTCGATCACCCTGCCGATGGCCATCCTCTTCAGCTTCCTGATGATGCGCCTGTTCGGCATGTCGTCGAACATCATGAGCCTGGCCGGCATCGCCATCAGCATCGGCATCCTCATCGATCAGGCGGTGGTCATGGCGGAAAACGCGGCGCATCACCTCTCGCGCCGATTTGGACGCGAACGTGTCACCGGCGACATCACGGACATCGTCATTCCAGCCTGCCGGACCGTGGGCCGTCCCATCTTCTTCTCGGTATTGATCACGATCCTTTCGTTCCTGCCCGTCTTCGCGCTGACCGGACGCGAGGGGAAGCTGTTTCACCCCCTGGCCTTCACGAAGACCTTTGCACTGATCGGAGTGGCCATTCTCTCGATCACCCTGGTCCCGGCCTTGATCCCGATTTTTCTCAGGGGCCGGATCCGGTCCGAGGACGAGAACTGGCTGGTCCGGACGATGATCGAAATCTTCAAGCCGATGCTGTCCTGGCTGATGGACCGGCCGGGACTGGTGATCTGGCTGTTCAGCATCATTGTCGGCCTGGGTTACGTCGCCTCGACCCGGCTCGGGCGCGAGTTCATGCCCGCTCTGAACGAGGGAAGCATTCTCGACATGCCCACCACCGTTCCCCGTGCGAGCATCACCGAGGCCGGCGACGACTTGAAGGTGCGCGACGCGATCCTCCGCACCTTCCCCGAAGTCTGGCAGGTCGTCGGCAAGGTGGGGCGTGCGGAGACGGCGACCGACCCGTCGCCGCTGGACATGGTCGAAACGGTGATCAACCTTCGGGACCACGAGCTCTGGCCCAAGCGCAAGCTCAAGTTCGAGGACGCTCTGGCTCAGACGGGAGCTGTTCTGAGCGCGATGGAGTCCAGGGGAATTCTCCGTTCCGACCCTTCGAGCGACCGGCGGACCTTGATTAACGAGTCGGCCATGGAGGTTGAGACGCGGGTCGACGTCGCCCTGCGCGACCTGGCGATGCTGCGGCTGGCCGAGTTCCGGCCGGAGCTGGGCCGTGCCCTCGTCGGCGACGCCCTGGACGACCTGCTCAGGCGGCTGGACCGCCGCGACGTCGTCCGCCCGCTCACAGCCGACGAGCGCACGGCTCTGGTGGAGTCACTTGCGGCAACGCATGGCGACCACCTCGCGCTGGTACCACTCTTCGACGATGTCTCGGCTCTGGTTCGCGACGCCGTTCCCATGCTCGTCAAGGTGGGAGCGCTCCGAGATCGGCTTGACCTGCTGAATCCCACCCCCACCCCGCTCGAGCGAGCCGGCGAGGCCGTGGGCAATCTTCTCGGCGCCCGGCCGTCCAACCTGTTCACCCGGGTCACCGATCATCTGATGGTTGCCCATGAGAAGCGGCTCCGAGAGCGAACCAATCACCTGAACTGGGAGCTTCTTGACCGTACTGTCGGGGCTGCGACATGGGCGGCGATCGAGGAGTTGAACCGGCTGGGACGCGAGCGGAAGCTCGCGGCTCGGGAGGCGACTCCGGAGGAGCTCCAGAGCCTTCGGTCCGCCCTCGAAAAACCCTTCTCCGACAAGCTCCTGCTCTGGCAGAAGACCAAGGACGACCTGGTGGCGGAAATGGGGACCGCGCTTCAGATGCCGGGCTGGGGCAACATCTTCACCCAGCCGATCATCAACCGCATCGAGATGCTCTCGACCGGCGTGCGGTCACCTATCGGCGTCAAGGTCTTCGGCGCGAACCTCGACCAGATCCAGCAGGTTAGCCAGGAGATCTCCACCGTCCTCCGTGGAATACGGGGCGCGTCGAACGTGGTACCCGACCAGGTCGTCGGCAAGGGATATATTGATATCCAGATTGACCGCAAGAAAGCAGCCCGCTATGGCATCCAGATCGGCGACATCCAGGACGTTGTCGAAGTGGCCATGGGAGGCAAGCCGCTCACGATGACCGTCGAGGGGCGCGAGCGTTACCCCGTGCGAGTGCGTTATGCCCGAGCCTTCCGCGACGATCTGGAAAGCCTGAAACGGATCCTGGTCTCGGCCCGCGCGCCGATGGCTGACCCAGGGGCAGGCATGGGAGCTTCCGGTGGAATGGGCGAGGCCTCCTCTCCCGCGGCATCGAGCGCGTCTCCACCGCTCCAGATTCCCCTGGCACAGGTGGCCGATGTGCGGGTCGTTGAAGGCCCCTCCATGATCAAGAGCGAGAACGGCCGGCTCCGCGCCTATGTTCAGGCCAGCGTCCGCGATCGCGACGAGGTCGGGTTCGTCGAGGAGGCCCAGCGCGCGGTGGAGCAGAAGGTCAAACTCCCCACCGGCATGTACGTCGAGTGGTCCGGTCAGTTCGAACACCAGGTGCGGGCACGGAAGACCCTCCAGCTCGTCTTCCCCGCCGTCATCGGCGTGATTCTCTTGATCCTCTACCTGACCTATCGGAGCGTGATCGACACGCTGCTGCTGATGACAAGCGTCCTGGGAGCCCTGGCCGGCGGGGCGATCTTCCAGTGGCTCTTCGGTTTCCCCTTCAGCGTGGCCGTCTGGGTCGGCTACATCGCCTGCTTCGGCATGGCGGTAGAGACCGGCGTCGTCATGCTCGTCTACCTCCGAGAGGCGATCGAGGAACGCGGCGGCCTGGCACGAATCACGTCGATCGCGGATCTCCGTCAGGCGATCCTCGAGGGCGCCGTGCACCGGCTCCGGCCCAAGCTCCTCACCGAAGGCGCGGCGATCCTCTCGATCGCGCCCATGCTGTGGGCCACCGGGGTCGGTGCCGAGGTCATCCGGCCCATGGCCGCGCCCGTTCTTGGCGGGCTGCTCGTCGCCGACGAGGTCATCGACGTCTTCCTGCCGGTCCTCTACTTCGCCGTGCAGAAAGCCAGATGGAGGAAGCTGGCGCGATCCCATCGGCACCGCGCCAGCACGATGGTCCAGGGCCAGGTACCAGCGTCGCTCGGATAACCCTGCTAAGTCGTCGACCGTTCTGTTTTTGTGATCTTTGGATTAGCCTTCACGCTCGAGTGACGCGACGACGACCGAGTGTCAAGTCTCAACAATGGTTCACCCGTTGCGCCCGAAAGGACTGGTCACTGCCCCTCGGCGGGCCGGGGCCGCTGCGGCGCGAGGTTAGTCAGTAGTCAGTGGCCAGTGGCGGGATTCGGTCTGGTCGAGTGCTTTGCTCTTCCTGTGTTCGCTCGCCACTACTACTCGCCACTCGCCACTCAAGCGTACATCCGCTGTCCATTGGCCCGGACCTGGACGCCGTGTTCCTGGAGAAAATCGAGGCAGCGGCGGGGAATCCGGCATTGCAGGAGGACGCGGTCGTGGTCGTAGACACGGTTCTGGATCTGAGCGTGCTGGGCCAGGTAGGCCAGGACGCGCCCGTTGGACACGCCGGTTTCGACCTCGGCGTCGAGGGCACGTTCGAGCAGGGCCTCGCGGACGGCCTGTTCCAGGTGTTCAAGGCCCTCGCCCCGCGCCGCGCTGATGGTCACCGAATCGCGATGGTGGGCTTTGAGGACATCGAGGAACGAGCGATCGGGGACCCGGTCGGCCTTGTTCAGCACCAGCAGCGTGGGATGGTTTTCCAGCCCGAGTTCGGCGAGAACCTCGGTGACGGCCTTCACCTGGCTTTCGGCCTCAGGGCTCGAGGCATCCACGACATGGAGCAGCAGATCGGCCTGTCGGGCTTCCTCGAGAGTTGCCTTGAACGATGCCACCAGGGTGTGGGGCAGGTTGCGGATGAAGCCGACCGTGTCCGAGAGCAGGGCCTGCCCGCCGCCCTGGAACCGCCATTTGCGCGTGCGCGTGTCGAGCGTGGCGAAAAGCCTGTCCTCGACCAGAACCCCCGCGTCGGTCAAGGCGTTCATCAGGGTGCTCTTGCCGGCGTTGGTGTAGCCAACCAGGGAGACGGTCGGGATATCGGCCCGGCCGGCCACCTCGCGTTCTTTTCGCGCCTGGATCTTGGCGAGCTTAGCCTTGAGCTCCTGGATCCGGTGAGCGACCAGCCGGCGATCTTCCTCGAGCTGCTTCTCACCCGGGCCGCGCACGCCGATGCCGCCCTTGTAACGCGACAGGTGAGTCCACATCCGTTTCAGCCGGGGCATTGCGTACTCGAGCTGGGCGAGCTCAACCTGAAGATGAGCCTCGTGCGTCCGGGCATGGGTGGCGAAGATGTCGAGAATGACCTCGGTCCGGTCAACGACCTTGACCTCGATGGCCCTCTCGAGGTTTCGCGTCTGGGCCGGCCCCAGGTCGTTATCGAAGACGACGACGTCGGCCTCGTGAGCCTGGACCAGCTCCTTGAGCTCCTCGACCTTGCCCGAGCCAATATAGGTGGCGATGTCGACTTGCTGCCGTTTTTGCAGCATCGTGGCGATGACATGAAGGCCGGCCGTCTTTGCCAGCCCGCGAATCTCGTCAAGGGGGTCATCCTGGATCGTGTCGTGATCGGGAAGGATAACCCCGACAAGGATGGTACGTTCAGGACGTCCCAAACGCTCGGTGCGTTTTAGATCGATCAAGGGGGGTTCAAACCTCGTTTCAGTCTCGGGGAAAGTCAAGCATGCATGAATCGCCCGGCACGCTCAAATTCTATGGCGATTGCGGACCAACGTCAACGACGAACCTGGGCTCGCCTCGACCGTCGGCACGGGCCGGAAATTCATCCCATCGACACGCCTTCGGCCCGGCAGGTTCGGATTTACCCGCACGGGACCGGAGCAAGACTTTGACCAGGCTGGCGAATTCCGGACGATCTGCATTCTTTGATTTCATTACATCAGCACTTTACGTGGATGTATCGTGCGATGGCTGCTGTCACCCTGGCCGATGGCGATCAGCCGCCCGTCAGCGTCGACCAAGGCGATCTCTCCATGCGGTACGGAATCAAGCGCGAGGTTGGCCGCATCGATCACACGACCCTGGGCAATCGCCCGGGCCTGGCTCTCGTCCAGGGTGATCCTGGGAAGATCGGGGACCGCATCAAGAGCGGGGCGGAGGTTGGCGGCAAGCGAACTGCTCGTCAAGGTCGTGGGATCGGCCGAACTGTTGAGGGCGAATGGACCGATGCGGGTACGGACCAAGGTTGCAACCAGGCCCCCGCAAGTGAGTGCCTCGCCCACGTCGCGTGCGATGGATCGGATGTAGGTTCCTCCACCACACGCGATCTCCAGCTCCAGGTGAGGCCAGCGATAGCTCACCAGGTCGGCCCGGTCGATCCGCACGAGCCGGGGCTGGAGATCGACCACCCGGCCGGCACGTGCCAGATCATAAGCGCGCTGACCCTTGATCTTGAGCGCCGAGTACTCTGGAGGACGTTGAAGAATCTCGCCAACCTGGCCGGCGAGAGCCTGCCGGACCTCCAGCTCGCTGGGGACGCTGGGGTTCTCCGCCACCGCCACGCGGCCCTCGGCGTCGAGGGTGTCGCTGCGGGCGCCCAGGCGAATGACCGTCCGGTAAACCTTGGTCATGCGTTGTACCGATTCGATCAACCTCGTGGCAGAGCCCACACAGATGATCAGAACCCCGGAGGCGAGCGGATCCAGGGTTCCCGCGTGACCGACCTTGATCCGGGGAAGCAGCCGCGCCACACGATCGACAACGGCCCTCGAGGTGATCCCGGAGGGCTTGTCGAGATTCAGGATTCCCTTCACAGTCGCATCCACGTCGTGATCGATTCTTAATATTGCAATCGTTCGTGCTGCACGCTCAGCTCGACTCGATTGAAAAGAACTGGAAAAACCGGGAGCATCTTCTAGAATGCTCCTCGATCGGTTCCAATGCCGGCTGACCGTAGCGCCTTGAATTCTCGTCCGATGCGCCAGAGCGACTCATGCCGATTCTGCCCGCCGAGCCCGACTTCTTTCCACCCGATCTCTGGGACGACCCGACGGCCGTGCCACGGTCCAAGGCCGAGGCCGTCTGGTGGTGCCTGCATACCAGGCCACGGCAGGAGAAGGCAACCGCGCGGGAGCTTCGGAAACTCGGTGTCACGTTCTTCCTGCCTCAGGTTCTCAAAGAAGATCGCACGCCTCAAGGTCGGAAGATCCGCTCCGTGATCCCGCTGTTTCCAAGCTATCTGTTTCTCCTCGGCGATCACAACGACCGGCTGAGCGCCCTCCGCGGCAACCGCCTGGTCTCCGTGCTGGAGGTCAGCGATCAAGGGTCACTGGAGCGCGACCTGCGGCAAATTCAGAAGATGCTCAGCTCGGGCCTGCCGGTACAGCCAGAACCGGCCGCTCCCGTGGGTTCCAGGGTCAGGATCACGACCGGGCCCCTGACCGGGATCGAGGGAACCGTGATCCGGCGCGGGAAACACGATCAGTTCGTCGCCGTCGTCCGCTTCCTGGGCCGGGGAGCCACCGTGGATCTCCAGGACTGGCAAGTCGAGCAGATCGTCGATTCACGACCAACGCCGTGAAAGCTCGGCTATCCTCCGGCCTGGGCAGGCCGGTCTGGCTCCTGCCGGCTCACAAGGGAATCCAGCCGGGCAGCACCACGAACGCCACGATCAGGAGGGCGAGTGTCCCCGCGACCGCCGCGACCCGCCGCCATCCACCAGCCCGCGCCGCTCCTCCTGCCGGGGCAGGGTTCTCGGTCCTTCTTGCCGCCCCGCGCACCTGCAAGCCTCGACTCCCTGCGATCTCGTCTCTTTCATGAACCGCCCGCGGCCTGCAAGACTGCCTCGATCGAGAACTCGAATCCGGGAAGCAGCCGCGTCCGGTATCCGGCGGGTGGGCGAACGGGGTACTCGAGCCATTGGCCGCGCGACCGCCGCAGCACCTTCATCAATCCTTCGTCCGCATCGACGATCCAGTACTCGATCACACCCAGTCGCAAGTATTCCTCGGGCTTCTCCTGGTAGTCGCGATGTCGAGAGCTGGGAGAGACCACCTCGACCACGATCTCCGGCACCCACTGGGACCAGACGTCGTCATCGTTCCTCCCCTCCGGCGGTGGGGTCTTGTAGATGGCCAGATCAGGATGCCGCTCCGATTCCAGATCGGCGATCAGCAGCTTGCACTCGCCTCCCCCGGCAATGGCGTAGATGAGCTTGGGATGCTTACTCTTGAAATCAGAGAATTGCTGGCGGAGTGCGTCGAACAGCTTCAGATGGCGAGGCTTGGGTACGTCGACCACGGTCACAACTCTCCTGCTCAGTTCGTAGAGCCGGCCTTCCTCGGCCTCGGCGTGCTCGAATTCCTCGAGGCTCATTCGTCGCCCTTGATCGGCAGGACCGATTCTGGTGATGGCCTTGCTGCTCATGGCTTGCTCTCCACGGAGCCTGACGGCTGTCTGAGGGACACTTCCAGGGGAATCGACAGGCTCGCCGGCGCCAGGCAGACCCTGTCATCGCACGGTTGGTAATTCAACCTGAGTCGCACAGTGGTTTTCCCGGCCCGGGCGTCCCGAGGCAGGGTGACGCGAAAGGGGAGGTTGAGATTGCCCTCGTAGAGAGCGACCTTCTCCGTGCCCAGCGAGCCAAGGACCTTGGTCTGGCCGGGGGGATAATTGACGAGGAGGTCGGCGGCAGCCTGGCCGGGATCGAGAACCAGGGTCGTCGGCTTCAGAACGTCCACGGCGGTCGGATTGGCAGAGATGTGCCAGCCCTCCTTGATGGCGATGGAAACGGTCGCCTCCAGAACTCGACCGGGAGCGGGTTCCTGGGCGTCCGCGACCCTCGCGCTGGCGATCACCGGGCGGATCGGACCCGGGGCGAGAGCAGCCTCGCCTGAGGAACCGGGAAGAACGTGGTCGGGGCGAGCATCGAGATACTCCTGCAAACCGACAAGCAGGAACGGCATCGCAGCGGGATTCTGCGAGAGAGCCGTGCTGAGCGACTCAAGAGTTTTTCGCGCCGGCTCCAGGTAGCTTTTCTCGCCGGTGGCGCGGGAGATGGCCAGGAGGTCAAGAACCGCAACGCTGCTGGCGCCTGGCAGCGCACCGTCGTAAGGGTCCTTGGAACGAGTAAGCAGGCTCTCATGGTCGCGGGCCGTGAAGAAGAAGCCTCCCTCCTGCGTGTCGGAGAAGTCGGCGATCATTCGATCGGTCAGACCGCGAGCTTGGTCCAGCCACCGGGATTCCCCGGTGGCGGCATGGAGCCGCAACAACCCGTGCACCAGGAACGCATAATCCTCGAGATAGGCGGGCAGCTTGGCCTGCCCCGCGCGATACGTCCTGAGCAAGCGTCCGCCAGGCTCGCGCAGCCTCCTCAGGAGGAACTCGGCGCACTTCTCGGCGGCACGGCGATAGGCGTCGTTCTTGAGGATCCGATAGGCGTCGGCGTAGGCGGCAATCATCAGGCCGTTCCAGGCGGTGATGATCTTGTCGTCGCGCAACGGGCCAGGGCGATTCTCGCGCGCGGCCAGCATCCGCGTGCGGAGCGGCCTCAGCACCCCCTCCAGCTTTTCGGGAGTTGTCTGGAGCTTATCGGCTTGCTCTTCAAGCGGCCGGGGCTGGAGCAAGACGTAGCGACCGCCCTCGAAGTTCGATTCGCGCTTCAGTCCGTAGACCTGGGAAAAAGCCTCGACGTCGGGACCCGCGCCCAACACATCCTGGACCTCGTCGCGAGACCAGACGTAGTAGGCGCCCTCCCCGCTTCCGGTCTCGGCGTCGAGCGACGAGTAAAAGCCCCCCTCCGCGGCGGTCATCGTGCGCGCGACGAAAGCAAACGTGGCCTCGGCCTCGTTGCGCCAGCGGGCGTCGCCGGTCAACTCGAACGCCATCAGGTGGACCGAGGCGAGCTGGGCGTTGTCATAGAGCATTTTCTCGAAATGCGGAACGATCCAGTAGCGGCTGGTCGCATAGCGGTGATAACCCCCGCCGAGCTGATCGCGAATGCCCCCCCGCGCCATCCTGTCGAGCGTGAACAACACCATGAAGAGCGGGTCAGCTCGCCCCGGCTTGACCGCGCCACCCGACGCCGCAGCCGGCGAACCCGCGCTGTCCCTGATGACTTCTTTCTTGCGACGGTCGCGGCGCTCCTGATCCAGCAGAAAGACCAGGTTGACGGGCTCCGGGAACTTGGGCCGGCGCGGGTTCTGCTCGTTGAAGCCGAAACCTCCAAATTCGGGATCGAACTGTTCGGCCAGCGCAGCGCGGCCGGCGGCGGCGAACGCGAGAGTGAGCGCCGGCTTGCGGCGGCTGCCCGAACTTCCCAGCTTGCGGCGCACGATTTCGGTCAGGCCGTCGGCGGCCCGCTCGATGTCGCCGCGCTCCTCGCTCCAGGCCTTGACGATCCCGTTCAGTACGGTCAGGAAACCCGAGATCCCCTGGCGGTCGCGGGCAGGAAGATAGGTCTCTCCGTAAAACGGACGGCCATCGGGCAACAGGAACATCGACATCGGCCACCCTCCCGTGCTGAACGCCTGGAGAGCGGCCATGTAAACCTGATCAACGTCCGGGCGTTCCTCGCGATCGACCTTGATACACACGAAGTGCTCGTTGAGGAACCTGGCGATCTCCGGGTCCATGAAGCTCTCGCGCTCCATCACGTGGCACCAGTAGCATGAGCTATAGCCGATCGAGAGAAAGATGGGCTTCTGCTCAGCCTTCGCCCTGGCAAACGCCTCGGGCCCCCAGGGGTACCAGTCCACCGGATTGTGGGCGTGGAGCAGCAGGTAGGGACTGGTTTCCTTCGCCAGCCGGTTGGCCGGGCGAGGATTTCCCCCCGCCGGTTCCTGAGCGATCGAGGGGATGTCAGTCGCGAGCAGTCCGGCCAGAGTGATCAGTAACCAGGTGGCGGCGGCAGCCCCGCGGCTGTTCGAGAACCGTGCGGGTGTCGTATGCTGCATCTCTTGTCCTGCGCAAGATGAGACTCCGTCAGGGCGCGGGTCCGGGTTCAGCCCCGAGCGAGAGTCCGTCCACCCCGGGTCCCTGATCAACGACCCGATTGTACGCGGAAACCGTCAGCGAACCAACCTCGGCCGGCCCATGAACATGGACGTGGAGCTGAATATATGAAATACGGATGGTGGATGGTGGATGGCAGATGGCAGATGGCAGATGGCAGATGGCAGATGGCAGATGGCAGATGGCAGATGGCAGATGGCAGATGGCAGATGGCAGATGGCAGATGGCAGATGGCAGATGGCAGATGGCAGATGCCTTGCTCACGGCCCGGTGCTGACGGCGCGGTGGGACTCGGTGACCTTCACACCGGCCATATCTTCCAGGGGCTCGGTGAGATCGTCGTGCAGGAGGAAAATCCGGCAGGTTCCGAGCTTGGGGTCGGGCTTGGTGACCTTCACCTTGATGAAGAGCTCCATCTCCTTGCCCGGCCCGAGGCGTTCGATGATCGGGAATTTCACTTCGTCGAGACGCGGTGAGGCCATGGCCTGCTCGGACGGTCCGCCACCGGTGGCCTCCACGGTCAGATTCTTGGACAGCTTGGCGGTAACCTGCAGCTTGGTCGCTTCCTTGGTTCCGTAATTTCTGAGGCGAATCTGGAAGCTTGTCGTTCCATCCACATCGACCACGCGGCGACGCTCGCGGACGACGAGATCGACATCCGGCATGCCCTGGACGTCGGTGATCTTGCGATCCTTCAGGTAGAGCGCGTTATCACCCCGCGACTCGACGTTGATCTCGTAGGCGCTGATCCCTCCCATGCGGACCTCGAAGGCAAGGGTCCGTGGCTTCTCGCCAGGATCGATCTGGGAAATGGTCCATTGCAGCCGGCGCGAGGCCGTATCGTACTTGGCGCCTGGCGGAATGGCGACGAGACGGCCGCTGACGCCCAGCGTCGCCAGGACCTTGACGTTCCTGGCCGCGGCGGTGCCCGGGTTCTCCAGGGTGATCGCGTATGGGGCGACCGTGTCGGTGAACCGCTTGTCGGGCCCGGTCAACGTCATCTTCAGCTTGGGCTCGACGATGTTCAGGTTCCGAATGACCTGGGCCGACTCCTTATCGAAATCGACGTCGGTGCTGGTCGCCGTGACCCGGCACCATTGTTCGCCGCCTTGAACGGCCTCGACGGTCAGCGGGTCGAGGTCTTCGCGCTGGCCCGGGCCCAGCTCCTGGATCGGCAGCTCAAAACTGTTGTCCTCATTACGTTCGCCGGTATCGTGGCGCAAGCCGGGGCTGAGCTTGGCCTGCACGGTCACGTTCCGCGCCGGGCCGTTTCCGGAGTTGGTGACGGCGATCCGGAACTCGGCCGTCTTGTTCTTGAGCACCTTGCCCTCGGTCGGGGTCTGCACGACTTCGAGCTTGAGCCGAGGCCGCAGCACCCGGCTGGTGGCCTTGCTGCCGGCCTGGAAGGTCACGGTCGCCGCGTGGTCGAGGGCCCCGTCGGTCTTGCTCGGCTTGACCTTCAGCAAGATCACCCGGTCGGATCCCGCGGGCAGGGTACTGATCCGCCAGCTCAGGAGCGTATCACCGACCCGCTGAGCCTCCGGCTGGCTGCTGACGAAGGTCAGCCCCGCGGGCAATTCGTCACGGACCATGACTCCCTGGGCATCGGTCGAGCCGCTGTTCTTGACGATGATCTTGACGGTCGTCTCGCGGTTGAAAATGAAGTTCGCCGGCGCCTGCACGTCCACGCTGAGCACGACCTCTTGCTTGCCCAGCGGGAGCCGGTCCGAGGGAAGCACAAAACTGGGCCCCTCGGACGATCCTTCCGCGGGCGTCGGGCTTTCCTGGGCCGGGGACGCGGTGACGGGTGTAGGCGCCGGAGGCGCGCCCTGGGCCTGCATCACCTCGGTGTCGAGCGAGCCAGGGACCAAGCGCTTCGTTTTCTTGCCGGCCGGCGCCGTGGGTGATTGCTTTGGCTCCGGGTCGGTGGTCGCCGGAAGCTGACCTTCCGCAGTTGCAGTCTCGCTGAGTGGCGGAAGGCTGCCTGTTGGAGCCGGGGCCGCGGCCGGCGTGAGCGTGGCATCAAACCCTTTTTCGACCCCTTCGGCGGGAGGGATCTGCGGGAGCAGGCCAGCCGCGGAGTCCTGCACCGAGGTCCCAGATGCTTTCTGGTCCTGGCCACGCGCATCGTGCCCGGCCGGGATCAGCACCAAACCCATCACGATGAGAAGTCGCCGGCCCATGGAAACGGCCCCCTCCTTGGGAACGGCCCCGGTCGACGCCACGCGCTGACAATGCAATGTGCTTGCGAGATCTGCGTCAAGACAGGGAGAAGGAATGCAACCCAGCCCGCGTGCGCACGTGCGGCGCAGGCCGGACGTCGGCTCTTCAGACGGCTCGCTTGATAGCAGATGGCAACCATCCGGGGAAGAGCAACTTAGCAGATTCCCCTCCGCGCTCGGTCGGCATTGATCTCGTCGGCGAGCCGGTCGGCGACCCTCTCCGCGGGATCGTCAAGCAAGACCGGCCAGAGACGCACCTCGACCAGACCGCGAAACCAGGTGCACTGTCGCTTGGCGAACTGGCGCGACCGCGCGCGCACCCGCTCCATCGTCACCGTCAAGCCGGCCTTGCCTTCCAGCATCTCGATGACCTCGCGATATCCCACGCCTTGCGCGGCCACTGCACTGAGGGGGCGAGGCGAAGCCCACAAGGCGCGAACTTCCTCGACGAGCCCCGCGTCGAACATCGTCGTGACGCGGCGATTGATCCGGTCGTGAAGTTCGGCGCGGGGCCGGTCGAGCGCGAAGACCAGGGTCCCCGCGGGAGCGGAATGCTCATGCTCGACCTGGAGCCGGCCGAGCGCTTGACCGGTCAACTCGATCAACTCCAGCGCCCGGATGACTCGCCGCCGGTCGTTGGGATGAAGCCGCGCGGCGGTCGGAGGATCAAGGGCGGCGAGCCGTCGATGCAACGCCTCCGTGCCGGCCTCCCCGGCCTCGCGTTCCAGGCGAAGTCGCAGTGCGCAGTCCGCCCCTGGACCCTGAAACAGCCCTCGCAGCAGGGCCTTCAGGTACAACGGCGTGCCGCCCACGAAGAGAACCCGCTTGCCTCGCCTTTCAATCTCCTCCACGGCCGCCAGGGCCCACCGTCGATACTCGGCGACGCTGGCCGCCTGCCATGGGTCGAGCACATCAATCAAGTGATGGGGAATTCCCCCGCGCTCGGCGTCCGTCGGCTTGGCCGTGCCAATGTCCATGCCGCGGTAAAGTGTCATCGAATCCACCGCGACAATCTCCGCGTCCAGCCGGCGAGCCAGCTCGACACCGATCGCCGTCTTCCCCGAAGCCGTTGGACCGGTCAGATAGATCGCACGATGTAACGGCTCGAGCACAACACACCCACCTTTGCAATGATCCTTGGCGCGGACGTCAACCACCACAATGCATGAGGGAAGTCGCCGTGGCGATCGGCCAGGCTACGGCTGGTAGATCGGAACGCCGAGCGCCTGGGCAGCGGCCTTGAGCGGGGCGTCCGGTGTGGCCGAAGGACGGGGGTTGCAGTGCTCGCGGTCCAAGGCTGTATTCCAGGCATGCCCTCGCATTGCCTCGGTTGATCATCTGATGGAACTACCCTCCGGCCGACGCTCGGGCACATCGGGGCATGGCAGACCTCCCATGTGAACAGGCCCAACGGCCAGGAATCGATGCTTTCCTAAATTCTCCAGAGGTCCGCCGTGAATAGCAATGTCCCCTTTAGCCTTCCTTTCGCCACAAGTCCTGCGGCGTCGTGGCCACGGAGACGCTGCGCGGCGGCTCGCAAGATGTGCAGTTATTTGGGGAAACTTCTGACTAAATAGATGTGTGACCGTTTCCGGGGAGCGCGTGCCAGTGACGTGGCCTCCAGCCAGACGGTCGACCCACAGCCCCTTCCGTGCGCCGAGGCAACCTTGGCCGCTGGCCGTCATCGCCAAAGAAGGCACTTGACTTACAGCGCTACATCTTGTCCACTCTTGGCTGAGCCCCGACCGAGGACGGGTTGCCGAATCTCAACAAGGTTGACTGTCCCGAAGGTATTCCGGCGAGAATTCCCGGAGTGTGAAGGCCCGACCGGGACGCGCCCGGGTTTCATCACGTAGGGTTTTCGCGAGGATGCATCCCTTTCCGTATGGCTGGTCGGCGAGACGGACTCGCCCGCGATTGGCAGTTTCTTCATGGCGCGTGCAAAAGACGCGCACTCTGCCTCTACTTGATCCTCACCTTGTCGAAGGAGAAGTCGGATGCGGTTTGAAACCAACACGATGAGGCGACTTTGCAGGTCAGTGTTCGGACACCAGCGGCGAAGGCTAGGGTTACGTCCGACCCTCGAGACTCTCGACGCCCGCTGGGTGCCCGCCGTGGTCAACCCGGCCATCGTCCCGACTCTTCCCATCACCATCACGCCGCACGTCTGGACTCCGGACGCGACTGGTCTTTACCATACGACCACAAACCTTCTGGCCGAGTGGCAGGGCTATTACCAGCAGATGCAGATGCCCAGCTACAAGCTTGGCAGTCTGACTGCGGAGCAACGGGCCGAGGGCAACGCCTGGGAAGTCTTCCAGGCAACGTCACTCCATACCTATCCGGTGGCCCAGCAGGAAGTCTTTGCTGAAGATTTTCAACGTGAGGCCGATGCAATCACTGTTGCGATGCAGGAAACGCCGGGCGTCGATCCTGCGCAGCGCCTGACCGAGACGTCCTACCTCGCCGTCGAGAAGACTCTCCAGAACGATCCCGTGCTGCTCGAGCTGGCCGTCCAGGGACACGGTCTCAACGATCCACCGGCGAGCCGTTATTACGGCTACACAGAGGATTTCCAGAACAACACTGACAACAGCACGCTCTTCGTCGGCGGCGGATTGGACAATAACGAGACCGCTGTGCCGAACCTGTTCGACGACGTGGTCATGACCCACATGCCCTTCGCGACGGTCTGGTACGGAGGCACGCCCTGGCAACTAAATCAGAATGGCGACGCGGAGGATCCGCTCGACCAGGCGGTCATCGGCATGGACGACATCTGGTACGGGCGCGTTCTCACGAGCGCCGACTTCTCCACGCAACCGTCATCAGCGAACAACGGCTACGTCTCGCCGTTCACCAACCTCGTCCAGAGCACCGCGATCAACGTGAACCAGGCCCCCTCGGGCGGAGAGATCACGACTCTCTTCGGCCCCGCGGCCACGACCATCACGCAGACGGCCCACGTCTGGATCGCCGACCCCTCCACTGGCCTGTACCAGACCACCACGACCGCGGCCGCCCTCGCGACCGAGTGGCAGAACAATTACCAGCAGATGCTCAACGGCAACTCTGGCAGTATGACTCCGCTCGCGCGGCTGGAAGGGAACGCCGAGGCCGTCTTCGAGCACACTGGGCTGAAGAACCTCAGCGCCGCCCAGCAGGCCGTCGACCGGGAGGACGCCCAGCGCGAGTTCGACGCCATCGCCGCCGCGATGCAGATCAACCAGAAGACCCTGGGAATCGACCCCACCAAGCCGTTCACCGAGACAACCTACCTCGAGATGGAGCAGACGCTCCAGAACGACCCGACCCTCGAGGAGCTGGCCATCCAGGGGCAGGGCCTGAACACGCCTCCGGCCCCGCGATACTCCGGCTACACGAACGACTTCCAGAACCACGTCGACTACACCACGGTCTTCTTGGGCGGCGGCCTGAACAACGGCCGCAACGCCCTGGCCAAATTCTTCGGCGACAACGTCATGAGTCACGCCGCCTTCCCCGTGGTCTGGTGGAACGGCCAGCTCGTCCAGCTCAACCAGAATGGCTACCCGGAGAACTACCTGGCCGACGCGGTCAACGCCCTCAACAACACCATGTTCTACCAGGTCTACACCCCGGCAAACTTCTCCGTGCGCTTTCCGGGCGGGCCGCTTCTTCCCGGAGGCTCGTGAGCCCCTTCGAGGAGGTTCGGACGGGTGGCTGGGGCCGGATGCACCAGGGACATTGGCCTGAGCGAAAGCCTTCGCCGCAAATCGCCTCGGGAAGGTGGGGCCATGCATTGACCGCGGCAGGCCATTTCCGCCTGGGTTTGGCTTGCCGCCTCAGGCTTTCACGGTTAGAAGTCGGTGGCCAACCTCATAGTCTAGACTTTACCCTCAGTCCCGCCACTGTCGTTTCTTGGGCAGTTGATTCCTGTGCCTGACCTGGCAGTCCAGGGCATGACGGCGGACGGCGGTCTTGAAGACGAGTAACTTCTCAATCGAACCGAGGAAGGAGATCCAGATTCGCAGCGCGTTCTCGAGGAATGAGACAAAGAACGAGACATCCTCTGCGCGAATCTGGGGGATCGAGGCAAGGAATAGAGAGGTCGTTGGTGGCTCTCTCCCCGTGATCAAAAGTGCGCTGAATTCCCGATCGGTCCCAGAGAACCACTTTGTTGAATTTTTTCGACAGCGTAAAAAGTTTCGAAACACGTTGCTTGTAATTGTTCCTCCAGCCTGTTATGATCCCATGGATTAAGTCGTAGTTGCTTGAGGCGTGGCTGAGGCCCGAGAGAGCGTCCGTCTGGAGGAAGGGACCATGATGTGAGATGACTTCGCTCTTCCCCGGTTCGAGGGTGCAAGGGTTCAGTGGCCGTCGTAGGTCCCGACTAAATTACATGCTCTTGTGTTTACTCGTTGTCCGCGCCGGGCGGGGTTTAGGCTTTGCGGTGAATACTGCCGACGCATGCCAAAGACCCATGTTTGCGGGAGAATGATAATGATGCGGTTCATGTTAGGGCTCAGCCTTGTTCTCTTTCTCGCCTGCTGCCCGTGCTATGTGCGGGCCGATCTTTCGGTCGGCGCGCCGATGGGGACGGACCCGTTCTCCATCACCTTTGATGGGTACGGTAACACCTTTGATGGGTACGGTGAGAAGGCTACGGTAAGTGTGTATCTAGGCGCGACGTATACCGAAATTGGTTACCTGGCGCCGGATCAGTCCGGTTATTTTCCCATTGGGACGAAAGTGCTGACGTACGACCTGCCGGAAACAGTCGGGACGGGTGGCCTGAACATTCTGAGTCCATTTCCTGAGACGATCACCGGCAACCTCTACTTCTATGACGACCTGAGCGGCGGTGGTCACATGGAGTTCCTTTTGCCACTCGGTACCGGGCAACCTGCGAGCACCGGTGTCGTCAACTTCAATAATTACAGCCCGCTCCCCCCCCAAAATACGAATGGAACGTTTTCCTTTGTTGCCGGAGACGGCAACCCCGCCGACACGAACTTCTACAACGGCACCGGCATCACCATCGTCCCCGAACCGAACACTTTTATAGTGATGGGCTTTGGCTTGGCCGCACTGCTCGGCTACTCCTGTTGGCGTCGCAAGCAGGTCGCCGCGGTCCGCTAATCGTGTCCGGCGGCGTCAACCGTCTTGCCATGACCGTAGCGAGCCTGTGCCAGGTCCTTGACGAGATCGCCATTCCGCTGGGCCAAACGACGAAATGCCAATGGTTGGGCATCAAACAGTAAGCGCACAACCGCATCCGGCGAGTTCCTAGCGTTTCCTCAACGACCCGCTCGAACGCCAAAAAGTCCTCGTCTTTGGTGAAAAGCAGTCTCCGGCCCACGCCTCGGTTGAGCACGTGGAAAACCATCCCCCCCGGAGAATGTCGCCTCGGTAGTGTTATCACCTTTTCACCTCCACCGAGGTAGTACTCAACGAACAATCTCTGCCGGTAGCTTGGCGGTCGCATGATGGGATTCTTCGATTTGCTTAACTGGCGGGATGTTGCCTCAGTATGTTGGCTGTCGCCGAGCAGCGAGCAACCCGATTGAGCAGGACTTCCGGGTTCCCGGAAAAGGACTGGATCGGTTCCTCGCCACCTCCGTCGGCCGACTGCGATTGCCTGTGCAATCCGGCGTAACGCCATGGCATTAAAAGAATTTAATGTGGGCAAGGTAGAGAGTCGAGCCGGGTCGATTCAGGCACCTGGCTCTTGCCATTGCATGGCCGTTGTGTTGGACTTGATACGGGGAAAGTTCGACACGGTTCGTATTTCTTCTCGTCGTATGCTCCGCGTGGGTCTGCCTTCCGTTTGATCGTAACGGCGCGCGGGGCGATGGCCATGGCTCCCTCTTCTCGAGGTATTTATGTCTGTCACTCTCTCCCTGGCCGAGACGTCCCCTGCCCTTGCCGCGAAGTTACCAGTCACCCCCCTGATCAATGACCTGTCGATCAGGATTGGAACTGTCAACGGCTCGGGCAGTCTGTCCGCCAACCTGGTCATGCTTCGCGCCCTTTACACCATGGGTGCCCCATGCAGCGGCAAGAACGTGTTTCCCTCGAACATCGAGGGCTTGCCCACGTGGTTCCACATCCGCGCCAGTGCCAAGGGCTACGTCGGGCATCGCGCTGACCCGCAGATCCTGGTCTGCATGAACGAGCAGACGGCCAAGGACGACGTGCTCCAGCTCAAGCCGGGCACGATCTGTCTCTACCGGGACGATATCGACGTGGAGCTGCAAGGGCTTCGCGACGACGTCGTGTTTTTTGCGGTGCCATTCCAGAAGCTGGCGGAGCGGGCCTATCCCCCGGACAAGACCGACAAGGGATATCGGGACAAGCTCCGCAAGGTCGTCAACATGGGGTACGTCGGTGTCCTGGCCTCGGTTTGCGGCATCACGATCGACGCGGTCGAGACGGCCATCCACCGCGAGTTCCCCGGCCGCAAGGCCAAGGCCGCCGAGATCAACATCAGCGCGGCGCGGACGGCGTACGAGTGGGCGCAGGAGCACTTGCCCGCCGACCTGCCTTACCGCGTCGAGCCGATCGAATCGATCCAGGACAAGATCCTGATCGAGGGGAACAAGGCGGCCGCCCTGGGAGTGCTGTTCGGCGGCGCCAATGTGCTGACCTGGTACCCCATCACTCCGTCGAGCAGCCTGGCCGAATATGCCGAGGAGTTCCTCAAGAAGCACAGGATCGAGCCTGACGGCAAGCACTCGTTCGCCATCGTTCAGGCCGAGGACGAGCTGGCCGCCATCGGCATGGCTGTCGGGGCTGGCTGGGGCGGCGCCCGCGCGCTGACGGCGACCTCCGGGCCGGGCATCTCGCTCATGAGCGAGTTCGTCGGCCTGGCCTACTTCGCCGAGGTCCCGGTCGTGATCATCGACGTCCAGCGGATGGGGCCCAGCACCGGCCTGCCCACCCGGACCAGCCAGGGCGACGTCCTGAAGATGCACCTGCTCGGCCACGGCGACTGCCGCCACATCGTCCTGATTCCCGGCTCCGTCGAGGAATGCTACGAAATGACCATCGAGGCCCTCGACCTCGCCCAGCAGTTCCAGACCCCCGTCTTCATCGCCATGGACCTGGACCTGGGCATGAACCTCTGGCTGAGCAGCCCGTTCGCCTATCCGGCGAAGCCGATCCAGCGAGGGAAGGTACGCACCGCGGCAGATCTCGAGCGGCTGGGCCGCTTCGAGCGGTACAAGGACGTGGACGGCGACGGCGTCTGCTACCGGACCATCCCTGGCACCGAGAACCCCCTGGCAGCCTACTTCACGCGCGGGACCGGCCACAACGAGAAATCGGGATACAGCGAGCGGCCCGAGGATTGGAAGAAGAACCTCGACCGGCTGGCCCTCAAGCTGGAGACGGCGCGCAGGACCGCCCCTCGCCCCGTCATCGAGGGAGACTTCTCCGCCCGGGTGGGCCTGATCGCCTACGGCAGCACGCATTGCGCCGTGACCGAGGCCCGCGACCTGCTCAGGGAGGAGGGAATCGCCACCGAGTACTGCCGGATCCGCGCCCTCCCGCTGTCCGATGATGCGGCCGGCTTCATGGAGCGGCACCAGCGGGTCTACGTGATCGAGCAGAACCGCGACGCCCAGATCACCGCGCTGCTCCACGCGCGAGTGCGCGGCGCGCTGGCCGACCGCCTCGTTCCCATCACTCATTACAACGGCGTCCCGATCGCCGCCGAGAACATCATCCGGCCCATCCTGAGCTGGGAGAAACACCCTTCGGGGCCCGGCTGGCCGTCCGGCAACGTGGAGCGCGACAACCCTCCGGTCCCTTACGAAGAGCACCCATCTTCCGAGTGAGCCCGGCCGCACAAGAGATTCTTACACGTATACCACAGCTCATTTACGAATTTCGAGGCGAACGATCCATGGCCAGCGAAGCGACGATAACGGTTCAGTTCAACGGTCAATCCTTCGCATTGCCGACGGTGGCCTTTCAGGGCCTGCCATCCACCTTGTGCAAGGGCTGCGGCCACAACAGCATCACCAGCTACCTGATCGAGGCGTGCAAGTCGATCGCGGTCAATCCCTATTACACGGTCAAGCTCAGTGGCATCGGCTGCTCGAGCAAGACCCCGGCCTATTTCCTCGGGGCCAGCCACGGCTTCAACGCCCTGCACGGGCGGATGCCGTCGGTGGCGACCGGCGCGCTTCTGGCCAACCACAAGCTCGTCTGCATCGGCATCAGCGGCGACGGCGACACGGCCAACATCGGCATGGGGCAGTTCAAGCACGCGTGCCGGCGGAACGTGCCGATGGTCTACATCGTCGAGGACAACGGCTGCTACGGGCTGACCAAGGGTCAGTTTTCGGCCACGGCCGACCTGAACAGCCACCTCCGCCGGGCCACCGGTGAGGCAAACACCGTGCCCCCGTTCGATCTCTGCATGGAAGCGCTCGTGGGCGGGGCCTCCTTCGTGGCGAGGTCATTCGCCGGCGACAAGAAGCAGCTTGTGCCCTTGCTCAAGGCTGCGCTCGCGCACAAGGGCACGGCACTTCTCGACATCGTCAGCCCGTGCGTCACGTTCAACGACTTCGACGGCTCGACCAAGAGCTGGGACTGGGCCAAGGAGCACGAAGAACCGCTCCAGGAAGTCGGCTTCGTACCCCGGCTGCCGGAGATCGAGGTCGAGCAGAAGGCCGGTCAGTCCACCCGCGTGCAGCTTCACGACGGCTCCTGGATCACGCTTCGTGCTCTGCACCATGATGAGCACAACGTGACCGACCGCGGCTCGGCCCTTCAGCTCCTGGAGAAGAGCCGTCACAGCGACGAGCTGCTCACCGGTTTGATCTACCTCGACGCCAAACGCCCCGATTTCATAACCAATCTGAACGTGACTGACACCCCATTGGCCCTCCTGAAAGAAGAGTCGCTGCGGCCGCGGCCGGAGGTGCTGGCGAAGATCATGGAGACGATCTGAGCCGGCGACGGCAAGACAGACGTTGGTCCTGGACCCGAACATGGGATTCTTTGTGCGAGGCTACAATTCCCAGACCCGGCGCCCCTTGAGGAACATGGTCAGGTAACCGTCCTCACTGACCTTGAGCACCGGTCCATGCTGGGACGCAGCGAGGGCGGCCAGGGTCCGCGCACCCTGGACCGAGCGCACCAACTCAAGCGTCTCAGGCGCGATCCGCAAGATCGCGCCGAAGGTGAGCAGGCGTCCGTCCGTGTCGATGACCACGGCCCCGTCGAGGCCGGCGATCGACTCGAGCACGGTCGGCTCGAGATCGGACAGCGTGGCGCCGCGGACGGCGTGATGGAGGGCCCGCTTGGCGTGCCTGGGTGAGAGGTTTTCGGGATCCTGCGGATCGTCGGCGGCAATCTCCTCGGTGATCCGGTCATCCGGAGCGATCAGCTCACGGACCGAGCGAGCGGGGTCGCGAACCACGACGAACAGGGCCCCGGTTCGCGCCTCGCTCAGATTGAGCGCGGCCTGGAACAGCCAGAGGGCCAGGTCGGGCGGCGAGGCGCGCCCCACCGCCTCGCGCCAGCTCGCAAACTTGCTGGGAATGTCGAGCAAGCGCCACCGCGCATCACCCAAGCTGAACGCCATCGTCCCCCCGGCGAAGACCTTGATCTCCTGGCTCGGAGTCAGTATCAGGCAGACATGGCCGCCCTGGCGAGTCGCCTTGGCGTGGCTCTGATACTGGCGCGGGCAGGGATGGTCGGGCGGCGCGGCTCCCTGTACTTGGTCAGCCCAGTGCTGGATGTCGGCCATCCGGAAAAGGTTGCCCTGAGCATCGACGATGAACAGGGTTTGCACACCGTCGCAGAGCCGATGGAAACCCCTGATAGCCGTGAGCCGGGCGTTGAACCGAGGGGCCCCCTCGGTATTGGTTCGCTCGGGGTTCGCCGGGTCGCGGTCGGTTCCCAGCAAGAGCGCCCCCGTCGAGAGGCGCCGGTTCTCGTAAGTCGATAGCGCGGCCACCCGCAATGCCTCGAGCGCGGCGGGAACGCGATAAGGGCTGACCGGCTGGAGAAAGTCGGTGATGATCAGGTCTTCAGTCAGATACTGAAAACGCTCCAGGCGATCGGCGAAATCCTGGTCGAAGAGTCCGCGAAATCGTCGGTCAAGGGCCTGAACAACAACCTCGACCATCCGCCGCTCCAGCGGCAAGAGCGGCACGGGGCTCTCGGGCCGGAAGCTCAAGTGCGTTCCCAGCCATTCGATTTCGAGGCCCACACCATCAAGATCGTCGGTGAATCGATAATGGGTCTCATTGGGCGAGCCGTCCCAGTCGATGACGCTGCGATCGCCCTGAACTTCCAGAATGGCGTTCGGGAAGAAATGCTCCAGCGTCTTCCTCAAGAGCGTCTGGTAAAGTCCGACGACTCGTGAGATCGGGCCGCTCAGTCGCTCGGTACGGGCCTGCAAGGATTGCTCCGGTGTCTCCGCGGCATGGTCGAAGCGCAAGGGCCTGGTCTGGGTTCTTATCATAATCCACGGACCCTTTTCTGTCTTGCCTGACGCCTCTGAGTACCGGCTCCCGCCTGCATCCTCACGTTGGGTTATCGGGACTCGAGATTATCAGGCGTCACGAATTTGGCGATCGCGAAAGACGATCAATCCGGGTTTTCCGGTTTTGGTGCAGAAACCGGCAGCTCCAGGTCGATGTAAGTCAAGCTCTGTCGACAGACAAAGACGGACAGTAAGGTCCGGCTTGTTGCCACTGTCAACACTTGTTAGGATTCGCCGCCTTCGCCGTGATTGCCTTGATTCACGCCTTCCAGAATAAGGGCGAAGCCGACGGCCTTGGCTTTGGTCTGTGGGGAGATCGGCCGGATGACCACCCGATATACCTGGGTTCGCCGAGGATTAGTAATCTGCCTGCTTCTTCTGGGGGCCGAGCAGACCTGGAGACACGGTCACGACTACGTTTTCGCCCGGGAGTTCGCGGTCGTGGAGCCTGGCAAGATCTATCGCGGAGCCTGGCAGAAAGACTGGCCGATGCGGCGGATCGTCAGCGAATGCAAGATCCGGACGATCCTCGCGCTGGCTCATCCCGATGACAATCCTCTCCCTGTGAGCGAGCGCGCACTCGCCGAGGAGCTGGGCATTCGCTGGATTCACATTCCAATCGTCGACCAGCGCAGCGCGGCCAATCCCAAGACCTTGAGCGATCTGCTGGATGAAGCGGCAGGAGTTCTCGCCGACCCCAAGAATTACCCTGTCTTCTTCCATTGCCATCACGGCCTGAATCGGACCTCGATGGTCCAGATTGCCTACCGCACCAAGTATTGTGGATGGACACTCGATCAGGCCACCGACGAGGTCGCGAAAACTGTCGGGCTGGTCAAGGTAACGCATGGCCCCGACTATCGCCACATGGTCGATTACTACAATAGCCGCGTGCTCCCGTTCCGAAACAACAACTCGAATTTGCAGATCGGCTATGGGACCCCGGGAGAGGTTGCAGTCCAGGCCGCTGCTCCAACCGTCTCATCCTCGTCCGTCGTGCGATAACCACCTGCAAACTCCGTTTCCGGTGAGGCCGCCTCGATCAAAGGCCAGGCCACGGCGACGGATGTCCCACCCCATTTCGTCGATTTCCAATCGTTTCTTGATTCCAGGTCCAGTTCTCCTAGAATATCGTACAATCAAGAACGACGGGCTCGTCCTGTGGTCACGGGGTTTGAGGCAAATACTTCATGCGATAACTCGGCTCTGATGCCGGCCTGGGAGGTTCCTCGATTGAACATCCGTCCCGCTCGTGTTGGCGACGTACCTGCGATCTATGAGCTGATTCGGACCTTCGCCGACCGGAAATTGATGATCCGGAGGTCAATGGGCGAGTTGTACGAGTCGATCCGCGAGTTTCTCGTGGCCGTCGACGACGAGAATCGGGTCATCGGGTGTGTGGCTTTGCACGTGTTCTGGGAAGATCTGGCCGAGCTGAAGTGCCTCGCGGTGGCCGAGGAAGCTCAGGGACAGGGAGTCGGCCGGCAACTCGTCGACGCCTGCTGGGCAGCGGCCCGCGAGCTCGAACTCGACTCGGTGTTCGCCCTGACGTATGCCATCGGGTTTTTCGAGCGCAGCGGTTATCACCAGATCGACAAAGCGGAACTGCCGCACAAGATCTGGAAGGAATGTGTGCGCTGTCCGCTCTTTCCCAACTGCCAGGAAGTGGCGTTGATCCGTTCGCATGAGCCTGAGCGACTGACCGCCTCCCTGCTTAGGCTCGAGCCAGCCGAGGCATCGCGCTAGCCAGCGTGGTCCCCCAACTCGGGGAGCAACTCTGCCCCGTCCATGATCCGCCAACCTGGCCGCCTGGTGATCTCAAGCATGGTCGTGGGGTTAACAACCCTGGCGCTCATGCTGGCCACTGAGCCGCGCCTGGCGATTGTCTGGGACGAGGGTTACACGCTCGGCCGCGAGGCCCGCCTGCGGGAGTGGTTTCGCGCCCTTCGCGATCCGTCGGGGTTCGCCGCCGGATGGGTACCACCCACTCTCGAACTGGTGCAGCAGGTCGGAGCAACGCCTCCTCGCCCCGATCAGATCGATACCCGCGCCAAGTTGCTCTTCAACCCCCTGGTCCTGGCCTATTTCTGGCCGTTCGCCCGTGCGGAACCTCACGGGCATCCTCCCTTTTATGCATTGCTCGGCCTTCTCGGCGATCTTCTGGCGCCCACCTGGAAAGATCTGCCACGTGCCCGTTTGGGTCCGATTCTGCTCTTCAGTTACACCGCCGGTTTCTTGTTTCAGTTCAGCGCCCGGCGATGGGGGGTTGGGCCGGCGCTCGTGGCAGTCGCGGCATGGACGTTCCAGCCCAACCTGTTCGGCCACGGCCATTATGCGACCTACGACGCCGTTCTGACGTCACTCTGGGTGCTGGCGATCCTCGCCTTCGCACGCGCCGAAGCCGTGCCCGAGCCGGGGCGTCGAGACACCATTGGCCGTCTTGCGACAGTGGCCTTCGGGCTGGTCGTCGGCTGCGCCCTGGCGACCAAGCTGACCGGCTGGTTCCTCCCGCTGCCGTTTCTTGTGTGGGCCGGGTGGACCCGCGATCGCCGCGGGTTGCGAGTTCAGATGATCGGCCTGCCGCTGGCTTGTGCCGTTCTCTTTCTGCTCAATCCCCCCTGGTGGACCGAGCCGATCACGGGTATTGTCCGGTTCTTCCAGTCCAACCTGACACGCGGCCGGACCATTCCCATCCCGGTGCAATTCCTGGGCATCGTCTACCAGACACCCAATCAGTCGCTCCCCTGGTACAACACCCTCGTGTGGACCGTCCTGGTCACACCGGTGGGCCTCCTGCTGCTTGGCCTGGCCGGCATGATCCGGTCGATCCGCCGGCACAGAGCGGAGCCGCTGGGCCTGTTGATCCTGGGAAACTGGGGCCTGCTGGTCGCGCTGCGGGCCTTGCCGCACACTCCCGGCCATGATGGAGCCCGATTGTTCCTGCCAGCGTTCGGGGTGATGGCTCTGCTGGTCGGAATCGGGGCAAGACAAGTCCTCGACTGGTTTGGCCCTTGGGCCAGGATCGCGGTTGCGGCCGCCGTCCTGGAAGCAATCGGCAGCGTCTTGCTGCTCTTGCCCGTGCCTCTGTCCTACTACAGTCCGCTCGTGGGTGGGCTTCCGGGTGCGACCCGGCTGGGCATGGAGCCAACTTACTACTGGGACGGCCTGAGTTCAGAGGCTCGGCAATGGCTTCGGAACAATACCCTGCCCGGCCAGACCATTCACTTCGCGAGCTTCCCTACATCCTGGCTCTACCTTCGCCAGACCGGGGAGCTGCCGCGCCGGCTGGACCCGATCGATCGCGGCCAACCTGCCTGGTATGTGATGCAGAATCGCCCGGGCGCCTGGTCGCGAATCGACCGGCAGCTTGCAGAGCGGTCGACCCCCGCGCTCGTGGTCAGCAAGTTCGGGGTGCCGCTGATCTGGGTTTTTCCCTACGCAGCCTACGCCGATGTGGAGAAGGAACTCTTGAAGCCGGCTGCTGAAGGACTCAGGCAATGCGGTCGGACGCGAGAGTCGTGTCACTCACGTCCGACCAGCATTACTCAATGCATGCTGTCACGACCACGCATGGCCGGAGCTAGTAATCATCAAGGAAGGCAGATCCGAGAGGACCGGTTCAGTGCTGAGCCGAAACTTGGGGGGACGAGTAAACGGCGGGTGCTGAGTAGTAGACCGGAGCCGAGTAAGCGACCGTCTCACAAGGAACGACAGGCTCGGCGCAAACGGCCTTCTTGTGGCAGCCAAGCTTGAATCCCTTGAAGCCTCCGAACAAACCGCAATGCTTCTTGGGAGCGCAGGTGGGCTCACAAACCGGGGCCGGAGGGGGACACGGCGCAGGTACAACAACCGCGCAGGTGGGCTGGCAAACCGGGGCCGGAGCGGGGCAGGGCGCAGCCACAGCGCAGGGGGCTGGTGCACAGGTACACCTCTTCTTGTGGCAAGCCTCAGCATTGCCAGCCAGAACCAACGACCCGACCAGTCCGCTCAGGACCAAAGTCAATAGGTGTCTCTTCATCGATGCATCTCCTGGAACCCGACTGCGGGAGACGAGCGTACGCAGGCTCACTCTCCGACAATCATTTGTGGTAAATCACGTGTGTGCCCGTAAGGTAGGGTAAATAATCCGTCCCACGATTGCAACCCAAAGTCTTCCCGGGTCGCAAAAACTCCAAGCTCCAAATCCACGCACTAATGCAAAGGGGAAAGCAGTCAAGCTCATCAGAAGGGATTGAATGTTCTTACATATCAGAATGTTTCTGATGCACCAGGAGCAAATCCAGGAGCCAGGTGGCGGACCTTGAAACAATAAGGGCCGGGTGCCCGGATCATCGGAGCTCAAACCGATGACGGGTTTCTGGCCGCGAAGACTGGATCTATGATGACTTGCGGGGTTCGGTGGCCTTGATATCCGGGTGGCGGGACCGAGGATGATGGATGCGCTAGAGTTGCCCGACGAAACGAAGCCAGCGACCCGACCGCAGCGCGAGGAGACTCCCCAGCGGTGTGATCCCGCTGCTGCCACGGCTGCCGATCGATCGGCATCTGGAAGATGGAGGCTGAGAACACTACTGGTCTTTGCGGTTGCTCTCGTCGCCCTGGTACCCACCACGGGCGACATTGGCATGACCTGGGACGAGCCCGCCTATCGCTACAGCCAGGTCATGTCGGCCCAGTGGTGGGACCAGCTCGCTCATGCCCGGTCATGGGGAGAGGTCCGCAGCCTGCTCGATCCGGAAACGCTCCTTTACTACTGGCCGTATGCCAGGTACGGCATCAATTTTCACCCGCCCCTGGCCGGCCAGTTGAACCTGGCCACTCATGCGCTCTTCGGCTCGTGGATGAAGGACATCCCCGCGCGGCGGATGGCGTCGGTCATTGAGTTCGCCCTGACCATTGCCATCGGTTTCGGGTTCCTGGCGCGCCGGTATGGTACGGCCGTCGGCCTGGTCATGGCCGGCTCACTCCTGCTCATGCCGCGGCTCTATGGTCAGGCCCACCTGATCGATACCGATATCCCCGGGCTCTTCCTCTGGGCGGCGACCGCGCTGGCGTTCTGGAACGGCTTGCACGAAGAAAAAGGAAGGCGCTGGCGCGTACTGGTCGGCGTCTTGCTCGGTCTGTCGTTCGTCGAGAAGATGGCCGCGGTCGGGGTTGTGCTGCCGCTCTTGCTCTGGCTCGCTGCCGGACACCTGACTCGCACTCTGGCACGTCCCGGGTCCCGGGCCGACTGGATCGACGGGTTGGTCACATCGGGGCTCATGCTGCTGCCGCTCATTCTGGCGTTTCAGGAGATCGAGGGCTTGCAGCGACAACTACCCCCTCCCGCGCAGACGAACCTTTTTGTCCATCGGCCCTCAAGCGACCTGCCGGGCGTCATTCTGGCCGCGCCGCTTGCAATCTGGTTTCTCAGGCGGTTGCTGGGCCGGATCTTTCCCGGGAGCAAGCTCTGGGGTGTTGAGCGGCCAGCGATCGAGACCTGGACGGCCATCCTCGCTTTCGCGCCGGTGGTGGGCTGGCTTGGCAACCCGGCCTGGTGGCGCGAAACACTGCCCCGGCTGGCCCATTACTACACGCTGAGCAATGATCGCCAGCGTGCCCTTCCCAACATCCAGATCATCTACTTCGGCCAGACTTACGAGTACACGCTCCCCTGGCACAATGCCTGGGTGCTCCTGGGGATCACGGTGCCGGTGACCATCTTGATTGCAGCTGCGATCGGCATCGTGTGGGCCCTTGGTCAGATTCGCCGCGACCGGCTGCCTCTCTACTTCTTGGTCCATTTCCTGACCTTCCCGGTGCTCCGGATGCTGCCGACTCCCGCCCACGACGGCATCCGGCTTTTCCTGCCCACCTTCTTCTTCCTGGCAGCCCTCGCCGGATGGGGAACGGTCGCCCTGGCCAGAGATATCTGCCGGCGAACTCGAATGCCTGCGCCGATCGCCGTTTCGGTCCTCGCCGCCCTCGTGCTCGGACCCGCGGCCCTGGATCTGGCGCGCATTCACCCGTTCGAGCTCTCCTATTACAACGCCCTCATCGGTGGCCCACGGGGAGCATGGCACCGTGGCTTCGAGCTGACTTACTGGTTCGACGCCTTCAACGGCCAGACGCTTGAGGAGCTCAATCAAAAGCTACCTCCCGGCGCCGAGCTGGATTTCCCCAACGACTTGACCAACCCCATGACTTTTCAGGAATTGCAGATTCTCGGGGCGTTGCGAGGCGATCTCAAGCTCGGCGGCGAAATCAAATCCCATGGCCGACGGTATGAAGAGCTCGCCTACGTCTGGTTGCAAACGCAGGATTCCAAGGCGACGGCCTTTTCCCGGCTGCTCTTTGCAATGCGTCCCTGGTATGCGCGCGAACCGGCCCAGGTTGACGGGCTGCGACTGGCGACCGTGGCTGACCCGGTGGCCGTTGCACGCGCCTGGGGCCTGGAGGTCCTGCTCGACGCCGCCGACCGAAGCCGTTCCGATCCGCCCTCCGCCCCCGGATGGGTCCGCGCTTATGCACCCATCCTGAGCCGGTTATGGGGAGACGGACTGAAGAAGGTACATCGGCTGACGCTCAACCAGGGCGTTCTCGAGTGGGCGCGCGGTGATCCCCATGGCTTGCTCGAGGCCGCCCGGTACCTGGCAGCTCACGGAGGCCCGGGAAATGATCCCGCCGCCGGACGCCTGGTCAAGCTGATCGCGTACGACCCTGTTCCGAAGACCCTCGAGATTCGCCAGTTCTTCCTGGACAGACTGCTCAAGGCGCGCCCCGAGGGACTGGTCGAGGGAGTTCAGATCTTGCTCGATCACCCCGCTGAGGTGGTCGCGGTGATGACTCGTCACGGCTACACCGATCCTCGACTGATCGGTGGTTGCCTGGACCGCAATCTACCCGATCAGCCCAAAGCGATCGCGCCTTGGAAGCGACAGCCATGAGACCTTCGTGGCGAACAAATTCCAATCCAGGCGTTCGTATCCCCGGCATGAATCGATTTCCATTGTATATTAGAGATGATTATTCTATCGTGGAAAGATGGGAGTCTTGTCCCCCATGGGTCGCCCCTGCCGGTTGGCTCTTTTCGAGACGGAGACGGAGGTGAGTCATGAACCGCATCGCCGCCAGGCCGGCCGCGAGGTAGACCCCAAACCCGAACCAGTACGGGGCTGCGGTCGATCGGCCCAGAAGCAGGTTGGCGATCGAGTAGCTGATCATCCGCGCGAGGGTCTGGGCCGAGGAAAGCGTGCCGAAAACGGCCCCCTGCTCGCTTGCGGGAGTGAGCCGCGACAGCAGGCCGCTGACTGAAGGCCCGACCAGCCCTTGACCGACACCCACCAAGACCATGGCCCCCGCCAACTCCAGAGCATCGGAGGCGAGGGCTAGCCCGGCGAAACCCAGGGCGACGATGGCAATGCCCGCGCCGATCAGTCGAGGCTCGCCGAACCTGGGAACCAGCCGGCGAATCAAGCCGCCCTGCACCAGCGCGCTGAGCAAACCGAGGCCGGCGAACACGAACGCGGCCGAACGCGCATTCCAGTCCATGCGCCGGCGCAAATAGAGAGACAGGGTTCCCTCGAGTGCGGCAAACGCCAGAACAGAGAGAAAGCCAAGCAACATCAACTGGCCGATCCCCGGCAGGGTCATTGTGTCGGCCAGACCTCGCCAGCTCAAGACGCGCGCGGCTTCGCGATTCCTGGCTCCCGCGGGTCGCGACTCGGGAAGGCGGGTCAGCACCATTATCCAGGCCAGTGTGGAAAACCCCGCGGCCACCAGAAAGGGAAGCCGCAGCCGCCAATCCCCGGTAATCGGCAGGCTGATCAGGACTCCACCCAGCAGCGGCCCCAGCACAAAGCCCAGCCCGAAGGCCATTCCGATCAGCCCCATGCCACGCGACCGGTTCTCAGGCGTCGTGACGTCGGCCACGTACGCTTGGGCAACCAGGATGTTCCCGCCCGAGGCGCCGTCGAGCATCCGGGCCAGCAGCATGACCGTGAAGTTGCGGGAAAGCCCCAGAATCAAGAAGGACAGAGCCGTGCCCGCCTGGCTGAAGATCAAGATCGGCCGGCGGCCATAACGGTCGCTCATCCGGCCCAGGATCGGACCGGCGATGAGCTGACAGAACGGGTAAGCGGAGAAGAGCAGACCGATCTGCCACTCACGAAAGCCGTACTGCTCGGCGAACGGGGCCAGCAGCGGCATGACCACCGAGAAGCCCAGCAGATCGATCAGCACGATCAGAACTACAATCCCAAGCGGCGACATCGGCGACGCAGATCTCCTCGAGCTTCCCGGACCAGGGCGGGGCGATCTCCTGAATCAGGCTTTCGCGGAGGCGCCGGCTGCATCCGCGGTGCCATAACGGGCTTCTCGAAGCTGGTCAGCCTGAGATTTCAATTCCAGCAGCAGCCGGGCGTGAGCGAAGATCCCCCCGTATTCCACAACGAACGACCCCAGATTGAAGGCAATCGTCAACGCCGCGGCACCCAGGTGCCAGGGCGTGTAAGCCTGCCCCCGCGTATCGGCTGCCGCGCCCAACCAGGCGGTGATGGCGATCGCGGTCATGGATCCCATGATGAACCGAAACGCACGCCGCTTGTTGCGCGTCGCCTGGGCGACGAACCACTCCGGCAATTGATAAACGCGAACCACTTCCTTGGCCCATTTGCCGGTGGCCATGAAGTAGGTGTAGACGATCGAGTGGATTCCCAGGAGCATCACCACGGTCAGGAGAGAGAACACGAGGTGCACAGCATGCCAGATTGCGTGCGGTCCGCGGGCCTCGCCGGCGGCGAACAGCCCGAGCACGAAATCAGCCAGCAGCAGCGAGCCCCCCGTGACGGCCAGAACCAGAAAATAGCGAATCATCGAGAAGTCCGACAGCGAACAGGAAAAGGGCGGAAGGCCCGAGCATCCGGCAGGCAGATTCGGAGCCGGATCGCTCGGCAGCTCCCATGGTCATCATCCTGATACAGTAAGTTCTTTGGCCCTTGTCTGGCAACTTGCAACTCAGACCGCAGGCCTCGCAATCCGTTGGGGCAGAAAGTCGAGGAATCCGTACTTCGATAACCCTGATCGATGCATCCACAAACGGAGGTCAATACATCGCGCTCATGCTGAAGTTGAAATAACGAAGTCGGTCACCTTCGGCGTAAGCGATCGGGAAGGCAAGGTCGAAACCGAGGGGAACGGGTCCCATCTGGGGAATTTTCATGCGCACGCCGGTGCCGACCGAGGCACGGATTTTGTGGAAACTGTAATCGCCTTCGACCGTGCCGAAATCGGTGAAGACGACCTGCTGGAAGGCATCGCTGGCGCTGAGGGGAAACTGGTACTCGACCGAGCCCAGCGCCATCATGACGCCGCCGACCGGTACGCCCAAGGCATGCGGGCTGACGGTGCGGTACTGGAAGCCGCGAAGGCTACCGAAGTTGCCGGCGAAGTAGCTTTCGTACACCGGAATTCCCTGGGTCGCGATACCGAAGTGGCTCCGCAGGGTGAAGAACCGCTTTCCGGTCCCGTCCGGGCGGCTGCCGGTAGTGAAGTACGTTCGCCCCTCGGCGTCGAACTTGGACCAGGTGAATGTGCCCCAGCCCTGCTCGAATGAGAACTCGGCGTACTGACCCTTGGTGGCCATGAACGGGTTGTTCCGGTTGTCGAACCGTATGCTGGGACGAAGCGAGGCCAGGAACGACTCTCCAGCAGCCGCCAGGTACGGCGCCGGCGCCGGAGTCCTGAAGCCGTAGAAGTTGATGTCCTCGACGCGCAGGGCCGTATCGGCGTAGATGCTCGTGCCAAACTGGCGTCCCAGCGAGAACCGGGCACCGCCGCGACGCTCGTCCCAGTCGGGATAAAAACGGTTGAACCAGTAGGCCGCCACGCCCGCACCGATGGGCAGGTCGAAGAGGTAAGGCTCGCGCAGGCTGACCTGGAACCGGTTGATGTTGGTGCCCGGTTGGATGTCGATGCGAAACTCCTGGCCGGCGCCCCGAAAGGCCGTGCCGTTGAAGATGTCATTGAACGAGCGCGGGAAGTTCCAGATGTCAAAATTCTTCTCGTAGACGGTGAAGTTACCGAACAGGCCCTGAAAGCTGCTGGCGGCCACGCCGACCATGAATCGGCCCGTGGGCGCTTCATCGACGGCAGTCACGATGTCGGCGAACGACCGATTGGGAAAGGGATCGTTCCGGTCGGGCCCGACGTCGGTCATGTTCAACCCGGGCATGCTGGGGAACGTACCGGGCAATTCTCCAGCGCCCACGGGAGGCGCGCCGGCAGGCCGGGCCGGCGGCGCGGCTGGCGCCGGGCGGGCAGTTCCCGGGGACGGCACGACCAGGGGAGGCGTCGAGTCCGGTGGCGGACTGAACAGGTTGTTCGAGCCGAACGGGGTCGTGGCAGACGCTCCGGTCCCCGGTTCCAGCCGTGGCACATCGTTCGGCGCGGTGATCGGCTCGGGGGCCGGTACCAGCTCCACACTTGAGCCCGGATCCTGCATGCGAGCCTGCGTCACTCCCTCGCCCAGGAGCGGCATCATCAGGTCGCCGTAGGGTTTGTTCTTGGGCCGCTTGTTGACGATCTTGACCTCGAGCGGCTTGCCCATGTCGGGAGTCGAATGGAAATAGCCGAGCGCCTGGATACGCCTTTGGAAAATATCGAGCCGGTTCTTGTCCAGAATCTCGCCGGGCAAGAGCCCCGCCATGACGGCTTCGCGGCGGATGACCTTGTCCTTGGTCCGCGTATTGCCGATGATCTTGAGCTCGCCGATCAGATAAGGCTCACCTTCTTCAATCTTGTAAACCAGGTCCACGACCCCAAGCTCGTTGGTGAACCGCGGCTCGAAATTGATCTGGGTGTCAATGCACCCCAGCGCGTTGTACCGGGATGCCATCAGTTTGAGATCGCCCTCGCGCACACCGTCGAGGAACGGTTTGCCGGAGTGGAGCTGCAACCCCTCGCGGAGCTCGGCCGTCTTGATCTTCTGGTTGCCCTCGAAGATCAGGTTGCGCACCTTGTAACGGGTTCCCTCGGAGATCACGAAAGTCAAGTTGACATCGCCCAGACTCGCGCCCGGGCGGGTCACGGGCGTGACCTTGACCTCAAAGAAGCCTTGTGACTGGTAGTAATCCGTGAGCTTGCGCTTGTCTTCATCGAGCATGTCCCGGTGGTACTTTCCGCCCACCAGGCCCAGAATCGGCTTGCGGCTGGTGATCTTGGTCCAGAGCTGGGCGTCGGAAGCAAAGACGTTACCCTTGAAATCGATGCTGGCGATCTTGAACTTGGGTCCCTCGAAGATCTGAAACACGACCTTGAGGTCGCCGACATTGCCCCCCTCGACCAGCTTCACCTCGGCAAGCTCGTAGCCCTTCTCCTGATAGAGCCGCTGGATCTGCCCCAGGGCCAGCCGGGTCTTGGTGGGGTCGGCGCGGTTGCCGACCTTGAGGTCGGTGTTATCCTCGATCTCCTTGAGCGGCAGCCCTTTCCGCCCCCGGAACTCGACGTGCTTGAGCACGGGCATCTCGCGAACGCGGAAGACCAGAATATACTTGCCGCTCTTGGGCGCGGTTTCCTGGTACCGCGACTGAACGTCGGAGAACCACTTGGTGCCGATCAGGCTCTTGATGTCGGCCTCAACCTTCTGCTGGTCGAGCGGCTGCCCGGCCCGGCTGAGGAGCTTCGCTCGGACCTTCTCCATGGGGATCGTGGCGTTACCTTCGATGCGCAATTCCGTGATGGTTCCTTCGGGAAGCCTGTCCCCTTGCTGAGCACGGCTGCGAGCTACCAGGATTCCGGACGGATCACTGGCAACCAGTGCGAGCGCAGCCAGCGCAATCCACACCCGGACCCAGGTCGAGCAAGGCGCCGGACCGCCCCATGATGAGACGACCGGCGAACCCGGGCTTGGAACCGGATCGGCGTCCGAGGTTGGTGCACGCCGCCCGATGATCACGCGCCCCTCGGAAACCGTCCCTGGCGCCGAGGAGTGTTGTTTTCCGAATCTTCCCATGAGCGATCGTTCCTGAAGCGAACCGATCAAGAGCCGCCTCACCTCGCGTCGCGTCGCGCTCGATGGACCGCCGGCCGCCACGGGCAGGAGAGCCATCTTCACGCGTCCGCTGGCCCGCGGTCGCGGGCGTGTCGAGGCGGCGTTCAGGATTGGCCGATCATCCCAGTCGGAATCGAGGGAGCGACGATCGCACCCCCTGAGCTAGCCACAGCGACAAGATCTGAGCCTCGGGGCCATTCATCGACCCGGCACGCACCGCATCCATCCCTGGTCACGGTCCGGCCTCGGCCCTGGCGTCGCTGATCAAAGACATGACAGGCTCGGGACTTTTACCGCAGATCCTCGAATGACGCAAGAGCGCAAGAACGAATTCGAACGCGAGGAGGGTAGGCGTTGTCTCCGCGGAAAGGGATCCGTCGGCATCACGACATCACATGCCGTGGCTTGGGCTCCTTGAAGTGTTGCCGGAGCGACGGGTTCAGACCATAGCCCAGGCTCAGAACCTTGATCGGGTGCAGGGTCCGCTTGGTCAACCCTTGTTCCATCTGAATCCGGCAGGCGCCGCACTCGGTGGAACCGATCTCGATGTCGTCGTCCTTGAGCCTCCGGAGCAACAATCGCCCGGCGCGAAGCGAGGTGCGGAACTGATCGCGCCTCAGGCCGTAGGTTCCGCCCATGCCGGAGCAGCCCCGATTGATGAACTCGACATCCAGCTCGGGGATCCTGCGAATCAGATCCAGGCCGGGCATACCGACGTCGAGAGCCCTGAGATGGCAGGGTTGATGGTAACCAACGCGCGCGTGCAACGGCTCGTGAGGCCGGGGCAACTGGCCGCGCGCATCCAGGCCGGCGAGATACTGGCCCAGGTCCATCGTGTTCTGGGCCACGAGCTCGGCATCCAGGTCGTCGGTCAACTTGACGTATTCCTGACGAAGCATGAGCGCCGCGGTCGGCTCGGAGCAGACCACCGTGTAACCGTCGCGGACGGCGTTGCCCAGAACCCGGAGGTTGCTCAGAGCGAGGTCACGGGCGTAATCGATGTCGCCGACGATCAGCGAAGCCATGCCAGAGCTGCGCTGGCGGGGGGGCACGAACACGTTGACCTCGGCATGGTGCAGGACGGCCGCGACCGACTCGGCAAGCTCATGATCATAATAATTGGCGTAAACGTCGACGAAGTAGACCACGCGCGGGCCAGACTGGTGAGGCCGCGGTCGGGCGAGCCCCAGCCGCTGCGCCCTGCGAGTGAACGGAGTGCGCCGGACCCGAGGCAGAACGCGATGCCGGGAGACCCCCAACACCCGCTCGATCAACCAGCGAGCACTGCGCCGGGACATCAGGAAGTTGGAGATGATGGGAAACCGGCTGGCCAGCCGTGCCCACATCTCGAGGCGGGAAAAGACCCAGTCACCAGGCGGCAGGCCGTGATTCTCGACGAAGGCTGCCTTGGCCTCGAGCATCAGGCTCGAGACATCCACCCCCGCCGGACATTCGGGCTGGCAGAGCTTGCAATGGATACAGAGGCCGGCGTGCGCTTTGAATTCCTCGCGGCCCCAGAGCTTGGGATCGACCTGCCCGGTGGCGATCTGCCGGACCAGATTGGCCTGGGAACGGGGCGTCGCCGCCTCACGTCGGTGAGCGCGATAGCTCGGGCACATGCGCAGGGTGGGATCCAGGGTCCGGCATTCGCCGCAGCCGTGGCAGGCCGATGCCATCGCCAGTGCGCCGGGCTCCGGCCAGCGCAGAACCGGCAAGATCACCGAGCAGTCGCCGGCCGGCACCTCGTGCTCCCGTGCCGCCGAGCCCGATTCCCCGCCCGGCTCCGCCCGCGACTCGGCTTCCATGACACGAAAAGAACCCGAGCCCGTCGCCGTGCCAGGGATCTTGACCGGTCCCGAATCGTTCTCCAGCGACAGCGAGAGCGTGGGAAAGCGCTTCAGGTCTCGTACCATCAGGTGAGGATCATCGCCGACGACCTTGCCGGGATTGAGCAGGTTCGATGGGTCGAAGGCGTCCTTGATTTCGCGAAAGACCTGGACGAGCTCGCCGTACTGCCTGGGAAGGAACTGGGTCCGCGCCAGGCCGCAGCCCTGCGACGCCGAGATCGTCCCACCGGCCTCCATCACCAGGTCATAAATCTCCTTGGCCAGCGGCTCGAGCCGGGCTCGGTCGCCGGGATCGGCCAGGTCGAGGAAGGGGCGAAGGCGAATTCGACCGTCCCCCGCGTAGGCGTTCATGGTCCACATCACCCCATGACGCTTGAGACGATCCTGAAGCTGGCGCAGCACCGAGGCCAAACGGTCCGGGGGAACCGCCAGATCGTCAACGATGGCCAGCGGCCGCGACCTGCTGCGCGACTTCATGAGCAGCGGCTCGGTCAGCCGGCGCAGCGCGACCAGTTGCTCACACTCGGCACGGCGGAAGACCGCCACCGGATCGGCCTTCAGAAGTCCCTCGCGAGTCACCCGTTCGATGAGCAGGCGCACCTTGCCTGCGACCTCCTCGTGTCGGTCGCTCTCGAACTCGACGATGAGAACCGACTCGGCCGCCTCGTCGATCCAGGCATGGAACCGAGGATCGGCGTCACGTGCCAGGCTGAGCAACCGCCAGTCGTAAAGGTCGCAGCCCGAGGGCTCCAGCTCCGATCCCAGGCAATGCTGGGCGCTGATGGCGGCATCCGCCAGCCGGGCGAAAGGGAGCACCACAACCCCTTGAGCCGCCGGCAGGGGGACGGTCCTCAGAACCGCCTGCAAGACGAGTGCCAGAGTACCCTCAGAACCGCTCACCAGCCGGGCCAGGTTGATTCCCTCCGCACTCGCGGCCCGACCGAGCGCATAGCCGGCACGGTTGCGGGGTATGGCGGGCATCATCTGGGTCAGCCGCTTCTGGCTCTGCCGATAAACGTTCTGGAGCTTGCGAACAATCAGGTCCGTGAACGTGGCCGGCTCCTCGTCATAGGCGGGCCACGGCTTGAACCCAAGATCGGCGATCTCTCCTTGCGCCATGATCACGCGAAGCTGTTCGACCTGGTCGCCCATGGAACCGAACCGGAGCGATCTGACCCCGGCCGCATCGACGCTGATCATCCCCCCCACAGTGCCGATCCTGGCGTTGACCGGAACCGGCTCCAGCCGGCGACCCAGGGGAGCCAGCTCGGCGTTCAGCGTCTCGAGCACGACTCCTGGCTCGACGACGACGCGGTCCGCCGCGATCTTGACGATCTTTCGGAGATGGCGGCTGAAGTCGATGACGATGCCGTCGCCGAGGGTGCCACCTCCCGTGTCGGTCCCCGCCCCGCGAGCATGGATCGGGATCTGATGCTCGGCGGCATACCGCACGACCGTCGCGACGTCGTCCTCGGTTCGTGGAACGACCACCCCCAGCGGATCGATCTCGTAGAGACTCGCATCATGCGCATACGGCGCACGGTCCAGCGGCTCGAAGTAGAGCTCGCCGGCAACGAGTCCTCGCAGATCGTCATTAATACGGGCGCGACGCTCATCCACGGTAGGGGATGGACCTCAAGAGCAAGGCAGCGAAACTAGCGTTTCTTGGGTTGATCACCGTTGGTCGGTCCAGGGCGATCAGACGTTTTTCAAGGGGGGACTGGATAGAGGGGTCGATGACGGCTCAACGCTTGCGGCCCGCTTGCGCAATTCTTCAATCCGGAATCGCTCCTGGCGGTAGCGCTCTCCGATGGCCAGGTCGAACGGGCGGATCGCGCCACCCGGATTGGCACCCGCACCGCGCACCTGGCTAAGGCACCGGTAGCAAATAGTGACGTCGGGAACCCGATAGTACAAGACCATGTCCAGCAAAGCCGACGCCAGCAGAATCAGATAGGTGAATAGAGGCTTTTCCAGGTACCAAAAGACGGTACTGATCACGAAACCGACGATCACGATGAACAGCCCCAACCCCTGAGGAAAATCCTTCTGGATGTAGAGGTCGGTAGTCGCACATGACGGACAGGCATGCAACTCACCGTCCTCGATCGTGTCACGATGAAAAGAATGCCCCGCCCCGCATCGCTGACAAGTCACTTGTTCCGCCGATTCAAGCGACGAAACATGGTTGACTGCATCACAACCAGCGCATTCATACGTCAGTTCCATGTCCTGCACTCTGCGGCGCCTGCCCGCGTTCACATCGAAACATCGACTCTTCGCCTCGAAGGAAGGAGAACACTTTATTCTAACCAGCCATGCCGGCAGGAACCAGAACATGGCAAAGGAATCAGGGCCGTTTCTTTTCAGATTGAGATGGGCAGGATCTTCAGCGACTCCTCGGCATGGCACACGTAGTGCCGCGTCGCGCTCGCCGCGCTCTTGTGTTTGAAGCCCTTGAACTCGAATATGGCGATGTTCCTCAGGAAGGCCATCACCTGCGGCCCCGACCCTTTCCTGATCCGTCCGGCATCCGAAGATTGACAGGCCACCAAGACGAAAGGAAACCGCCCTGGACTTTTGCATCAGGGCGGTTTCCTTCCGGCTGAGCTTTGTTTTGTGGCCTTCTTTTTTTTTCTTCCGGAAGGCGGCTGGCCGCTCCTCTCGACGCTGGATCTCCGACTCGTCCCAGGATTGACATCACCGACAAAACTGAACGCGTGTTCATTTTGATCGAGCGAAGTTGATGGATGTTTCGAAGATTTCTACGTCATAAAGTCATTAGAGACAAAGGTTTGCTTCTCATCTTTCCCAAGCATCCTCTCTTCCCCAGGCTACTACCCGGGACTTTTGTCGGTAACGTCAAAGATTGAAGCTATGAGAGGGAGGTGAAGGTCGACGCGACGGTTTGCAGAACCTCTGATCCTGGGGAAGACTTGAGGAGTTTTGCCCAATCGCCCGTTTACCCAGACCCGGAGCCCTACAATGAA
>JBEKTN010000012.1:0-54599 GCA_049516015.1 Isosphaeraceae bacterium
GGGAAAACCCAGCTTCCCGACTTTCAACGTGGGTGGGTCTGGGACGATGACCATATTCGGAGCCTGCTGGCGAGCGTTTCACTGTCTTTCCCGATCGGGGCGGTGATGATGCTCCAGACCGGCAATCCCGACGTCCGGTTCAAGCCACGACTCGTCGAAGGCTTGACTCTGGCAAATTCTCCAGAGCCCGAACGACTTATCCTGGACGGACAGCAGCGACTCACCTCCTTGTTCCTCGCACTCATGTCGGGGGTCGCGGTGAGCACGCGTGATCGAAGGGACAAACCGATTAATCGCTGGTACTACCTGGACATCGCCAAGGCGCTGAGCCCCAACGGCGACCGCGAGGACGCGATCGTCGGCATTCCCGAAGACAGGCAAATCCGCCTGAAGTGGTGCCAGACTAACGGGATCGAACCCAATCGCTGCGACTGCATCGTGAACAAGACCGCGATATCAGCCAAGACGAATCGCATGATCGGTGGCAACGCGCCGAGCAATTACCTCGGCCGGATTCAAAAGAGCGCAGAGGTCACGCCGACGAGAATGGACTTAATCCTGAAATCGCACGTGATCGAACCGGGCGCGCTTCGTTCCGATGACTTCCTGGCCTTCTTCAAGGCACGAGAAAAAGCCCTGCTCGACAGGGTGGAGGCTGCGATGGGCAAGCCGATCGCTCGCGACCTCGTACAGCCCGAGGCCGACGAGTCGGGGGACTACCAGGACGAGGGCGAACCCGAAGAGGAATTGGTCGCGTAATCGTTACCGCAGAATAAGCCGAACTTCGTTGCGCCAGGTTTCACGGAATTCAGACAGAGACACCGGCCCTTTGAATGTTGAGGTGGAATGCACGATGGCGAAGAAGAAGGCCTCAACGACCCCGAAGTATGATGCGTTCAAGCATCCCGAGGCAACGAGCCCAATGCGTCCCGACGTGGGGACGCAAGCGGCCTTCAAGAAGAAGAAGCCGGTGACCTATCGCTATGATTCCTCGTTCTCCCCAGCGCTCGACTGGGACGGGCAGAACCCGACGCGGGAGCAGGGCGAGTCGATCTTGGCTAAGCTCGGTGAACAACTAGCCGAGGTTCGCACCGCGGTTGACGACCCCGGACTGGAGCCGGCCCGCCGCGACCGTTTGGCCGGCGCCGCGTCGGAATGCATTGGGTTGATCGATCACCTCAAGGCCATATCTAGACCGTTCCTCAACTGGGCGGGCAAGGCTGAGCGGCTTTCGTTCGATGTGCCCACGCTCCCCCTCTTCGTCCACGAGCGGCTGTCGACCAAAGCCATCGTCCAGACTCTGCGCGGCCACAGGCGCGAACAGCTTACCCAGGGCACGATGTTCGACCTCTTTGGCGATCCCCACCACCCGATCGCCGACCAGATCACCCGCGCCTACGAGTACCCAGATCGCTGGGTCAATCGGATGATCCTAGGCGACTCGCTCGTGGTGATGAACTCATTGCTGCGCTTCGAAAGCTTGGGCGGGCAGGTGCAGTTGGTCTACGTAGACCCGCCCTACGGGATTCGATACGGGTCGAATTTTCAGCCGTTTGTGCGACAGAGGGACGTCGCGCATGGTGACGACGATAACATGACTCGCGAACCAGAAATGGTGCAGGCTTACCGTGATACATGGGCTTATGGTCTGCATTCCTATTTGACTGTTATTCGGGACCGGTTATTGGTTGCCCGAGACCTTCTCTGCGACTCTGGTTCCATATTCGTCCAGAAATGCGACGAGAACCTTCATCATCTTCGAGAAATTCTCGACGAGGTATTTGGAGCAGATAATTTTATCTCAATTATAACCTTTGCCAAGACTAGCGGCGCGACCTCGGACGAGCTAGGTAACGTGAGTGACTTCCTCCTCTGGTACGCAAAGGATAAAAGTCGCGTCAAGTATAGGCAACTGTATAGCAAGAAAGACCTCAGCGAACTAACAGAAGGGAACTATGACTGCGTTGAGTTGCCCGATGGCTCATGGCGCAGAATGACTGCCTCAGAGAAAGCGGATATCTCTAAGATTTCCTCTGCGCACAAGGTTTTCATGGCTGGGGCAATCACCTCGTCTCGGCCGCCCGGAGATTTCCCGGTACGGTTCCGAGGGAAAACATATCGTCCAAGTTCGGGTTACTGGAAGACCGGTGAATCTGGGTTCGCGGCTCTAATTGAGGCTGATCGTGTCGTGGACGTGAATGGCAAATTCCGATATCGAAGGTATTTTTCGGATTTTCCCTATTCGCCGATTTCGAACCTATGGACTGACACGACAACGGGCACATACACAGAACAGAAGATATACGTAGTTCACATATCGATCCGAACAATACAGCGATGTATGCTGATGACCACCGATCCTGGGGACCTCGTCCTCGACCCTACGTGCGGAAGCGGAACAACGGCGTACGTTGCCGAGCAATGGGGCCGGCGCTGGATCACGATCGACACGAGCCGTGTTCCACTCGCCCTTGCCCGCCAACGTCTGCTTACGGCTATCTATCCCTACTTCCAGCTCAAGGACGAGACGCGCGGTCCCGTTGGAGGGTTCGTCTACAAACGGAAGCAGAACAACCGAGGCGAGGAGGTCGGTGGAATCGTCCCGCACGTGACCCTCAAGTCGATCGCCAATAACGAACCCCCGGCCGAGGAGGTGCTTGTCGACCGGCCCGAGGTCGAGTCGAACATCACACGGGTCTCGGGGCCGTTCACTGTCGAGGGGACGATCCCGCCACCCGTCGATACGCCTGGCGATTCCGATGGTTCGGCGGAGGTCGGCACCGAGTCCAATGGCAAATTCACCGACCGGATGCTCGAAGTACTCCGCAAGAGCCCAGTGCTGCGGCTGGAGGGGAACCGGTCCGTCACACTCAAGAACATTCGGCCCCCTGCTAAGTCGCTATCGCTCTCGGCCGAGGCGCTCCAATCCGGTGAGGAGGACAAGGCCGTCGCGTTCGCCTTTGGCCCGGAGAACGGGGCGGCGACCGAGACCTTGGTGCACCAATCGCTCCGCGAGGCCAGCATGAAGGGGTACGCTCACCTCTACGTCATCGGCTTCGCAATCCAGCCCAACGCCCGCAAGCTGATCGACGATGCGGGGGTCTGGGGCGTACCGGCGACCTACGTGCAGGCCACGCCCGACCTGATGATGGGCGACCTGCTCAAGAGCCTGCGGTCAAGTCAGATCTTCAGTGTCTGTGGCCTTCCCGAGGTAGAGGTCCGTCCGGCGGGGGATGAACAGTATGAGGTCGAATTGCTCGGCCTCGACGTGTTCGACCCGGTGACGATGGAGGTAGAGCACCGGCGGGGCGATGACGTGCCCGGGTGGCTCCTCGACACCGATTACAACAACCTCTGCTTCCACGTCTGCCAGGCATTCTTCCCCCGTACTTCGGCCTGGGACAACCTCAAGAGGGCTCTGAAGGGGATCTACGACGACTCGGTCTGGGATCACCTCGCGGGAACCACAAGCACTCCGTTCGAGCCGGGCGAACACCTTCAGGTTGCAGTGAAGGTGATCGACGACCGAGGCAACGAGTTGCTGGTTGTGAAGAGCCTTCCGAAGTAGCCACGGGTTAGCGACCATAGTTCCCGCGGGTCGAGCGATACACGACGGCGATCCGCAACCGGGTTGCGGTGGACTGGCCGAACGTCCCCAACCTCATCATCGATCCCGGCCACATCCCGCCCGAGGTCGAGATGAAGGCCCTGAGCGTCAATAACCTGGGCCGACTCTCCCTGACCGGTCCGGGGAGGGCCGACGACGTGTCACTGGCCGAGTTCCGGAGCAAGCGCCGTCTCCAGGAACTGACGTTCGACTTATCACGGTCACTGACGCGCGACTACCTTGCCCAGGCCCGTTGCGACGTTCCCGACCACGTGCTCTTCCCGCAGCTCCTGGCGATCTGTGAGCGGTACGTCCGCGATTTCGTGAAGGTCCTCAGGCCCGCCGATCGGAAAGACTTGTTTTGCAGTCCCTACTACGGATGGCTTGTCGAGCGTCTCGTCGAGGCGATCCGGCCGGACACGTCCCAAGGCGAAGCCCCCGAGGTGCCGAAGTATGAGGAAGGCCGCGGCCCAGGCAGCACGGCTGACGTGGACCTTTGGACCTCGAAGGAGGTCCGCGAAGTCCGCAGGTCCCACCTGAACTACGTGGTCGCCGACACCCGCCGCTGGGAGGAGCAAGCCGCCTACTACCTCGACACGAACGACAAGGTCGAGGCCTTCGTGAAGAACCAGGGGCTCAACTTCACCATCCCCTACCTACACAACGGCCAGGCGCACGACTACGTCCCCGACTTCATCGTCCGCCTCAAGACGACCCCGCCGATTCACCTGATCCTCGAGACGAAGGGCTTTGACCCTCTCGAGGAAGTCAAGCGGGCTGCGGCTGAACGCTGGGTTGCGGCCGTCAATGCGGATGGGACGTATGGGCGATGGGCGTATGCGATCGCGAAGGGGACAACGGAGGTCAATGGGATTGTCGAGGCGGCTTGCTCTATTGGTCAGGCTGGAAGTGTGGAAAAGCACGCGATCAGTCGCCTGTAGGTTGATTGGGCCGCCTTCAACCGGCTTGGACGTTGCGAGACCGTCGCCGCGATGCCGGCCGCCGAAAAGGTGTCAGAAGCGAAAACGGCTTCCATCGACCAATTTGCCCCATATCGGTTTCCGACACCAAATCATCGCGCATTCAAGTGCTCGAATGCGGTTCAGGTAGTGCTACCCGGCTGAGAAAATTCGCGAACCGTTGGCAAAAGTGTTTCAGGTAGGGGCTCCGGAGACTGCAGCGGCGTTTTGCTTCGCCGGCACGAATGCGGTGGTAGACTTCGTCTGTGGGAATGGTGAAGATCCTCTTGAAGTCGACCCCCAATTCGGGCAAACCCTCATCGCCCAGATCAAGCTCTCTCTCAACTGCCTGAAAGAAGTGATAACGTTCATCCTTGTTATTACTTAAGCGATTCCAGTGATCTGACTTCTTGACCGTGCTCTTCAAATCACTTGCAAGCATGGCCTCACAAAACAAGACGGCAGGAATGTCTTTGTCCTGGTTAGCTTCTCGTCGTCTTGCACGAAAATCCTGCTCAAGGTCACAGCCTTGGGTCAGGATCACGGCGAAAGGATGTATCTTCCTTTCCACGCGAAGCGGGGGCGTCTCAAGACTGCTTAGATCGATATGAACATGGATCAGGCCGGAGATGATTTCTCCTTGAACGAGGAAGCATTCAGTTTCCGCAGTTGATATGGCATAGATCGCTTGGGGACGATCCAATTTAGTCGTCCTCGTTCACATAGAACGTTGGCCTTACATAGGTGTGGCCAAGTTCAACGACTTGCGTCGGTGGGGCCGGAAGGGCTGGAACGGGAACGAATGGGACGCGATAGAACTCCCACATCTTACCAAGGGATTCGGCGGCTTCCTGCAATCCCTCCGGTGGAAGATTTGTAAGGAAGTAAAAACAAAGGAGTCTATACCTGAAGTCCGCGGGGACTTCCGTACCACCCGATGTGCCAGGGATCTTCAGGCTAACCCAATAGTCGACTTGCCCGGCGGGAGACTGCGCCTCCATGAAGAGCCTGAACCCTGGAAAGTAGATCGAGGTTTCCGGCTCATGAAACGCGAGGGTGGGCAAGGAGTGCGGAGTGGAGACGGTCCCGGATGCACCAGCGGAAGAAACGGTCAGATTGAATATTGAGGAAGTCGAGTCGTTCGAGGGCATGAGAGGGCTCCACCTTTGTATCAATAAAGAAATCAGCATCGATCAGATAACACTCTTCATTCGTTCGCCCATCCCTAAGAACACCGCAACTAACCAAGACTCGCCCCAAACCATCTTGCAATCGTATTTGCATCTGTAGCATGTGCAATTCAATTTAATTTCTTATATCGCGCGATGAATATGCCCCGACGATCCAATCGTTGAGCAATTCAGACCAATCCGCTTGATCCAAACCCAACTTCGATCGTCGGATCACGTTCCTGTATCGAAGTCCGATCCGAACGAAGAAATTAGGGGTATAGAAATCGAGAAGCGGCTTGAGGGCTTCGTGAAGGCGCGCCCTAAAACCTTCCCAACGATCGTATCTTTTGCATGTTAGGCCAAGAAATTCTCTCGTAAGCGTTAATGTCCACTGTTCATCAGTTGATCCAAACTCGTGGGTTAGTTGTCCGGGCATAAATGGAAACTCTTTGCTGAGTAGGCGAGCAACGTCAGGGGAAACACCTAACCCTAACTGCATGTTGGGTCTAGTGTTATAGAAAGGATAGGTAGGGCGAATCCTCTCCTGGAAGTCAACTGGGGGGGCGGCATCGATCTTTAGGATCGGGGGGAAACGCAATTGACAAATGACCTCTTCAAGAGGATTGATCTCGTAGACGACCCGTCGAACTTCCGGAAACGCCATTACGCGCGTACCTTTCTCCAGACCACTATTTTTATGACCATGTATCATCGCTGAAGGAAGCACGGTAGTCAAGTCGCTTCTCCTTATGTGATACCTAATTAAGCTCGTAGCAACCGAATCGGCAGCCGGTTATCTCAACCCGTCACTCAAAGATGGCTGACGGATTTGTATAGTCAAATTGCAACCTCTTTCTTCGCGTTAAAATAAACTGGAGCCCATTTCAAGTTAAAACGTGTTTCTCCTGTCGAGAGAGCCTTTTCCCCACCTTAATGCATGGACGACGGTAAGGACCAGGGTGAAATGGTCACGCACTTAGCATAGGTAGTCCACGCAAATGAGAGCGAGCAGCATGTTCTCTAGCCTTCCCATTTTACTAGAATAGCTGCGTGGGTTGTCTCGCGCCCCCCAGAGTGGTAGCGGGTTCCGTCTATCCGAGCCCAGCCAATGTAACCGGAAAACCCCTGGACTAGCGGCCCGCGGTCACATGCTCTTGAGCACAACCATCATGATCCACAGTGACTCGTCTCTGAAGTCACTGAGATCGGCTCCATTCCGTTTCCTGCCTTGCGACCAGCGGGCGATCATACTGTATGCCTCGGTTACCCGCTGCTTCTCCCACTCGACTCCGAATGGTGACGGGGTGGGGAAGGCCCTCTGACGCAGGGTCTCCATGTACCGGTCGTCTGCCTTGCGGTGGTTCTCGATGTACATCTCTTCTTGCTTCATCAGTTCATCGAAATCAATGATCATGAGGTTTACTTTCATGGAGTCAGGATCATGCTCTGGATCAACGCGTCCGCGACGTCGGGCGAATGGCCCAGGATGGTCGCCCACTCGTCCTTCGGCATGAGCTTGGTTTTTCTGCCGACCAGGCTGTAGGTCAAGGGCCGCAGCTCTTCGACCAGCCGGACATAGTAGTCGCCGGAGCAAAAGTAGAAATCCCGCTGGGGAATCACTCGGGGTGCGGGCCCACAGCCTGGAGGGCTGGGGAGGCATGGCGGGCCCCCAGGAGGGGTGGGCGCATAGACCGGGTGTCTCGTATCCAGCCGATTGTGCAGCTTCCAGCCGGCCTCGGTGCGCAGGTTGACGTAGGAGTTTGGGTCCTGCGGCCTGCCCTCCCCGGCGTAGGGGATCGCCGTCGTGATTCCATAACGCGCCAGATGGTTCGGGAAGTTGCGGCCGATCCCCAGCTTGTCGAAAGTGATCTGCTCGTGCGGTACGTTCCACCTGGTGACCAGCCGCTGGATCGTCGCGGCGGCTTCCGGCAGGCCCGCGTCGTTGCTCAGCACGACCTCGAGAACGCCCCAGTCGTCGAGGACTGAGTCCAGGGCCCGGCGAATCGGATGTCCTCTTTCGTCCGGAACCAACTGAGCGAAAATCGATCACTACTTATCAATTCGGCTACAACCAAGCACACCGGTTCCGGGCAAGCATTGACCTGCAGTCTCAACCCATTCCCAATCTCGCCGGGCTCCTTCATCAAAAATGTGGCTGGCCCGAAGACGCGGAGATTATTCTTGTGTCATCAAAGCCTACGAGTCTCGACGCTTTTGTGTTCTCAGGTGCCTGTATCCCGAACGCGCGTCGGTGTGTCGGACCGAAGCGCGCAAGATCGTGCCCAGCGCCAGACACGACGCCCTGAATCGCAGCGAAGTCAAACGCGACTGGCCCGGTATCAGGCCCGTGGCGTCCTATATGATTCCTCCAAGAAGGGCGCCCTGTTCTTTCAGCAACTTCATGCATCTACGTCGTCTGCGGGCGCAGACTGAGGTGGACCACGGCATCCCCGGTGAGCAGATCGCCGTGCGTGTTCCCGAAGCCGGTGTCGCACCGGCAGTCGGTCACCCGCAGGCGGAAGGAGGATGCGGCGCAGTTGAGGCTGTTGTGAGCAGTCAGTTCGATTGAGACGTCTGTGCTGGAATGCAGGATACGAATACATGATAGAGGCAGATTGGACGCCCAGGAGGAGAGTGCTCGCTCTCCTTCACAAGCTTATCTTTGGGTCGGAGGTTGGAGCACTTCAGGGTTGCTGCCGGCTCAAGATGAAGCAGCTCTCGATGGCGTGACATGGCTCGAGCCACGGCTCGAATCGCATTGTCGCATAGGCCGTCGACGACATAACCGATCATGCCTCCGGTTGGCAACCCAGTGGCATATTGCTCGTCAACGAAGCGAGCCATTCCATCGGTAACGTAGTCGCCCGCCTGTGTATATAGCCGTCCTTTGTAGGTTACGTTGAGCCTCTTGCACTCGAAGGCGAAGTAGACATCCTCGCGATAGCCGTGGACCAAGCGAATATCTATCCTGCCGATCTGTTCGGCCGTGACAGGGTCGTCTTCCCAGATCTCTCTGTCGATCAAAACCGGCAGCCGCCTCAGCTTCTTGTCTTGCACCAGGAGTATCTTGAATCGCCTCGTGATAGACACTTCTTGCTCGTCGTGGGAAGGCTTGTCGAAGTGCTCCCAGGCGCCGATCACCATATCGATGATGTCTGGGATGAGGCGGTCGGGGAACGTGTCCTCCCACCCGCTGGGATCGCCGATTACGCCCATCGATTCCTCCGAGTGATACTCCCGAGGATCGATCCCGCGATCTCATCAGCGTCATTCATCGCCGAAGTCTTCGTCCAGTAGCGACGCGACAGGGGCTTAAGGATGTAAATCTTGTCCCCGTCGAAGACCTTCATGTCCCGCATGAAGCGGAGCGACCCCGCGTCTTTCGGCAGCGAGTGCCGAAGCCTCTTCAAGACATGATCAAGCTGCTCTTCGCTCGTGGACTCCTTGAGCCCCGTCTGGGGTGCAAGTCCGTTTTGCAACGTCACCACGCCGATGCCCGTTTTGGATGACGCCGTCACCCAACCGTGCATATGCCTTCCGCTGCGGATCGTCCAGGATGTCAAGATTTGCTGCAGCAGCGAGAGGTATTCGTCCCGATGCGTAGGATTGCTCCCCGCTAGGCTGGGTATATCGGGCTTCCCCCGCGTCGGCGTAGCGCTCGGGATCCAGATCTTGACCGTATCCTCGACGAGACAGTTTTCACATGCGGCAATATTATACTATGTGCAAACAAGCTGATCGATTCTGCTGATCCGATCTTCCAGACGAGATCCGGAGAAAAGCGGGAACTCGTCGACATCGGCCTCCATCTCCCGATGGAGCGAGGCGACCTCGGCAAGGATGCTCCTTCTCTCGGGCGTATCAGGTTCGGGGATGGGGAATCGATTGTATTCGTCTACATGAATCTTGGCTCGCTCGGTCCCCCAGTTTGCGGCCGTGTGGAAGAAGAAGTAGAGGGCAAGCCGCGAAGACAGGGCGCAAGTCAAGAGCCGTAGCATGTCCTCATAATGGCTCGGAGCGTGAATCCCCCTCACGGAATGCTCAAAGCTGCAATCAAAGCCACTGAATCCCACACGAAGCCGGTGACCCTTCCTAGAGACTCCGTGCTTCAGGAGGACGTGGGGGCTCCGGAAAATCTCCTCCTTCCCAAGCCGCCTAGGGTTATAGACAGGCGGTTTTGGTTGCAATGAGGATTCAGAAATAACGTACTCAGCTACAGCATCGGTAGGCAGAAACGGGAGTTGGTGAAGGATGGGCCTGTCGACCGGAGGGCCGTCGCCTCCAGTGTTGAACCCTTCCCCGAATACCCATCCCCAGGCGCTCCCGTCTTCGGTTCGGACGCCGAGGGACGGAAAGCACTCGAGCCTGTCGAGAAACTTGCGATCTCGCGGGGTGCCCCAGAGATGCTTCTTCCACGCGAGGGGCGCATGGTGGTGGGTCAAATCGCCCAGCAACTCGCTCAATGAGATGGAGGAGCGATCTTCGGGATGGAAGGCCAAGATTTCTGCTTGTAACGTTTCATATGTCGTTTTGGGCGTAAGGTATTCAATACGGCTCTTGCTATCCGCCTCCCCACCCCGGTATCGCATGATGATCGCCGGACGATCGGCTTTGTCGAATAGATAGAAGCTCATGTCGCCCAGATTCACGATCTGGGCAACTTGGTGGCTTTGAAAAAACTTCTCCTGGAACTGCAACGACTTCTTCTGGTGGTTCAGGATCAGGGCCGCCGGCAGCAGGAAGCAGACCCTGCCGCCTTCTCGCAGGTGGTAGGGGGCCTTCCAGGCGAACCCATAAGCAACCTGCTTCTGCGCGATCGGGAGCTTTTCTTCCTTGCACCAAGCCGACATGCGAGGGTCGTCGCTATTCTCCTTCGCCCAGGGAGGATTGCCGACAATAAGGTCAAAGCCACCTAATGGAAGCGGGATTTCTCGAGAGAAGAAGCTCTTCTGAAAGATGGTCCTGCTTTGTGGATCGTCGGCCTGCTCTCCATCGGCCAACACGAGCTTAGGGAGTGCCTTTCCCCTCGCCTGGAGATTTCGGATGTCTCTCGGGGATAGCTGGTCCAGGAGGGCCAAATAGAGACTGAATGCTGCAATCCGGCAGGCCGTCTCATTGACGTCGATCCCGAAGATATTGGTCTTCAGGATCTCGATGAGGCAGGGCTTACGCATCACAATAGCGAACCTGGGTCATATGGAAAGTTTCATATACTGAGCAAACCCAGACTTTTGCCCTTCAGTTTTGCGACTTTTCAATAGTGTTGTGACCAATACAGCTTCCATGAAAACCCCAGAAAACCCAGGGAAAAGTGGTGCGTAAGCCCTGGATGAGGCTGGCGGCACGTTCGTCGTTCTCGGCCTTCCGATTCTTCCTGCGCCATTCCTCGGCGAGCCGGTTGAAGATTCCGACCAGGAAAATGCCCGAGCCGCAGGCAGGGTCGAGGAACCGCTTGTCGAGGAACGTCTTCCACCCGAGAAGGGCGAGGTCGATGACCACTTCAGCCAAGAACCTGGGCGTGTAGTAAGCGCCCGATTTCCGTCTCGCGTCCTCATCCTCGGCGCCGAGGAACAGCTCGTAGATTCCGCTGATCGTCTCGATCGGGATGACGCTGAAATCGTAAGCCCAGAATCCGAGCGACATCTGGCCTCGGACCAGATCGTCTCCCCTCAAGAACCGACGGATGATGTCGATGTGGGGCTCTTCGATCAGGAGCTTCTCGGCTTCCAGGGCACCCTCGAATAGGTCGCCGTTGAAATCGTCGCGAAGCTGGGCGAAAAGTTCGTAGAGAGAATCCCGGGCATCACGTGCGGGCCGTCCTTCGAGCAGATCCAGGAGCCGCTTCGCCTCCCAGCCGGTAACGGACCCGAGGTACTCTTCGTTGACGATTTCCCGATCGATCAGGTAGCAGGTGAAAACGATCCTACCGAGAAGCGCGTGGACAACGGATTCCTTCAACTCGCCCTCAGCCTGGAGCTTGCCGCGGGCAGCATCGAGATTCGATAGCAGGTGGCGATCGACGCGATGCTTCGGGTTGAAGCTGTCGGCGTGCTTCTTGAAGAAGTCGCCGAATTCGACCGACCGGGCCAGGTCCCTCAACTCCAGGGCGTCGGACACGCGGTCGATGGTATCGACCAGCCGCTTCTTCCCCGAGACCGGCTCGCCCTCCTTAGCGGGGAGAGCCAGGCCGGAGTAAACGTGCACGTGCCACGGGGTGATGAGGAGGAGCAGAGGGGCGATCCCTTGATTCCAGAGCTTCCTCTGGAGTTCCCTTGCCTCGTCGTCGTCGATCTCCTCGACTTCCTTGAAGTAGACGACGGGGATGCCGTCGAAGCAGAGGATGCCGTCGAGCCCCATGTCCACCCAGGCCCGGCGCATGACATGCGCCTGCGGCGGCGGATCATCGTCGCGATCGATCTCTTCGTGACTGGAAAAAAATTCGGAGGGTCGCCGGCCGGTCAGCCCTAGCTGTTCTCGCCAGTTTTCGTGAGAAGTCGCCATGGGCATCCCACTTGATAGCTAAAGCCCTCCACTCCAAGAGCTTACGACACAGGTAGGCGGTCCTTGGTCACTGTACCATTATTCGCAGTCGGACTGCCCTTGTCCATGACTTGCCGCGCGATACCGTATGGCGTGGGACTACCGGAATGGGATCGGCAGCAGCCATTCGCAAATACAGTCGAACGACCCGGCTATAGGCGAGCCTGTCGTTACGACGTCCGCGATCCGGACGGTATTCCACCTGAAGCTTACCCCACGCCGCAGAAGGCAGGAGAATTGCGTGATTGCATTGCGCTTGGTCCGAAACCTTTGTCTCACCACGCGGGTTCAATTCGCCGTGCCTCCAACCCGCGTCCCGAGACTCAGCCGCCCCTAACCAGCGCCATGATCCGAGCCCTGACCGAAGGCGTCAGCCGATGCCAGCTTGCGACCAACTCGCGGAGATCGGCATCCACCCGACCCATTCCCGACCCGCCAGCAGACATCTTTCCGCGAGTAATTCCCAAATCGAAATCTGCGTCTCACGGGACTCTCATGCAATTCCCGCCGACCGTTCCGCCCCGGCTTAGTTGGCCGGCATTTTTGCGCTGCTCGACAGGCGGGCGGCCGAACACCGACTATTCCCTCGCCTTTGGGACAGCACGCGTCGGTCTGATCGGCCTCATCAGCCGGCGTCGGCGAATCGCCTCCGGCAGCACGGGCATTCGCCGTCGCTCCCTTTCACCAGAGCCAAGAACGCGGTCGGCTGCGGAAGAGTCATGATCGCCTTGAATGCCAATGGGGCGCGATGTGCGTAGGGGCGATAGGTGATTCCGCCAACCGAATGGCCGAGGATCTCAATCGACGACTCAGGAAGGTGCTCATCGTAGTACGTGGCACAAGTCTTGCGGAGGTCCTTGAGCACCCAGGGCTGGTCTTCACCATTCTCCACGTTTGTCTTGGGCATGATGCCGGCCAGATTGCAGAGCTCCCGAAATCGAGCGTTCGGGCGAGATCCTCCGCCAAGGAAAACAGGATCGTCGGGGCGCGGATTCTCTGGCATGATGCTCTTGATGTGGGCGTGGACGATGCGATTCATCGGCCGGTAAAAAGCCTCGCCCGTCTTCACCCTGCGGTAGAAGAGCCATCCCCACGGTGACTGCTCCTTGACTTCGCGGTCTGGCGATTGCCGACTCCACGAGACATGCCGCCAGAGGATCGGCTCGTGGAACGGCGCCGACTTCCACACGGTTCCTGTGTCAACGCCGTAGTTGAAGAACACGACAAGCGCGCTGCGCCAGTACCGCCCCACAGGGATTGTGCCACTCCAGCCTCGCGGCCTCTCCACCTTGTGCGTCGCGAAATAGAGGGCATTGATCTCTGGCTTGGTCAGATAATGGCGGCCTACGACATCGCGTTGTGGCCTGGGCTTCGGGAATCGCGGTGGTGAGTCGATGAGATCCTGCTCTCAAGCCCACGAAATGACGGCACGCAGGTGCTCGCGAGCCTTGTTCGCGGTGCGGCCGGGATTCGTCCCTCCGTCAGCAACCGCCTGCTCATAGACCCAATCCAGAAACTCGCGAATCTCTTTGCGCCCGAGTTTCTCGATTGGCACTCCATCGCCCCAACTCTTCCACTTCTTGAGAGTCGTGTGGTACTCGTCCTGAGTTCCGCGCGCCGGGCTTCCGGCGCTGAGATACTTCGCTACTGCAGCCTTGAGAGTCGTTGGCATCTGATGAGCTCCAGCGCCGCCGGTTCTTGCTCCAATGCCCGATCCTCTCAGCCGGTGGCATCGCTCTACGCGTCATGCTTTTGTTTCGCGTCCGGTCCGCGGAGCGAGAAGAAAACTCGGACGCGTGCCCGTTGGCGTCACGGTCCGTATCGAGGATAATTTGCCTGAATCAGGCATCCCACGTTGCGGGTTCAGGCATGGTCGTCTCTGCGGCGGTCTTTGCAACTCGCTGGAATTTCGCCCAGGACGCCAACACGGCGTCTTGTTCGCGGCCCCGATCTTCGGCTTTCTAGGGTTGGGAGACAACATGAGCGAACAACAGAAAACCGCCATCATCACCGGCGCATCGCAAGGCATCGGTGCTGCGTTGGTCAAAGCGTTCGCTGAGCGCGGCTATCGCGTCGTGGCCAACTCGCGGACGATCGAGCCAAGCGGCTTTCCAAACGTGATCGCAATTGCCGGTGATGTCGCCGATCCACAGACCGCCGAGCGCCTCGTCGGCGCCGCATTCGACCACTTCGGTCGCATCGACACCCTCGTCAACAACGCCGGCGTTTTCATCCCGAAGCCGTTTGTCGATTACACAAGCGACGACTTTGCGGCAACGCTGTCCCTGAACCTGGCAGGTTTCTTTTACATCTCCCAAAAAGCGGCATCTCGGATGCTGCACCAGGAGAGCGGCCACATCGTCAACATCACGGCCACTCTGGCCGAGCAACCGCTCAAGGTCGTACCGGCCGCCCTCGCCGCATTGACCAAGGGTGGGCTCAATGCCGTCACCCGCTCCTTGGCGATTGAATACGCTGACAAGGGCGTGCGGGTGAACGCGGTGTCGCCGGGAGTTATCAAGACCCCCATGCACGCGACTGAGACGCACGCTTTTCTCGCCAGCCTGCATCCCATGCATCGCATGGGCGAGATTCAGGAAGTCGTCGATGCCGTACTCTATCTTGAGACAGCCGCCTTCGTGACCGGAGAGATCCTGCATGTCGATGGCGGCGCCCACGCGGGCCGTTGGTAGGCCATGGAAGCGATAACAGGCCAGACAGGCAACAGATCACATTCCAACCGGGGAGAACCAGCGATGAAGATCAAGAGAAAAGGGTCGGCAGCTTGGCAAGGCGGAATCAAAGACGGCAAGGGGACCATTTCGACGGAGAGCGGAGCGCTGAAAGCTTATCCCTATGGCTTTGCCAGTCGCTTCGAAGGGCAACGGGGCAGCAATCCGGAGGAGTTGATCGCCGCCGCCCATGCGAGTTGTTTCACAATGGCCCTGTCCTTGATCCTGGGCGAGGCCAAGCTCACGGCCGAGCAGATGGAGACTTCCGCGGAAGTCACTTTGGAGCAGGTTGAGGGGGGCTACGCCATCACCGCCGTTCATTTGACCCTGAAGGCGAAGATCCCAGGCGCGGACCAGGCTGCCTTCGAGAAACTCATCACCCTGGCCAAGGCCGGTTGTCCCGTTTCCAAGCTCCTCAAGGCCAAGATCACGCTCGATGCGACTCTGCTTGGCTGATCGCACTCGCAGGAGGGTAGTAGGTGAGCACTTTGCTCAAGCTGCTCGACATTCGTTTGCCGATTCTTCAAGCCCCCATGGCAGGCGTTTCCACCCCGGCAATGGCAGCGGCGGTCTCGAACGCAGGGGGACTGGGAGCGATCGGTGTCGGTGCTACTGACGCTGAAACAGCGAGGCAAATGATCCGTGCGGTTCGAACGGCGTCAGACCGTCCTTTCAACGTGAACGTGTTCTGTCATCGTCCTGCCGTCCGCGACAGCACCCGAGAGGCCGTCTGGCTGAGCCGACTCTCTCCGATCTTCTCCCAGTATGGTGCGGTTCCACCGAGTGGGCTGCGCGAGATTTACACAAGCTTCGTCGAGGACGACGCGATGCTCGCCATGCTGCTGGAAGAACGGCCGATGGTCGTCAGTTTCCATTTCGGCATCCCAGCCGCACAGCGAATCGCGGCACTGCGCGAAGCCGGCATTGTCCTGCTTGCCACGGCCACCAATCTCAGTGAGGCGAGAATCATCGCCAGCGCCGGCATCGACGGCGTCGTCGCGCAAGGCTTCGAAGCGGGAGGTCATCGCGGCCTGTTCGATCCCGAGGCACTCGACGATTGTCTTGGAACCTTGGCCCTCACGCGCCTGCTGATAAGGGCTCTCGATATCCCGGTGATCGCAGCGGGCGGCATCATGGACGGAGCCGGCATCGCCGCCTGTCTTCTTCTGGGCGCGAGCGCTGCCCAACTCGGCACGGCGTTCGTCGGATGTCTGGAGTCCGAAGCGGACGCGGGATATCGGGTGGCCCTGTTTAGCGCCGCTTCAGAGCATACGGCCATGACAAGAGCGATTTCAGGTCGGCCCGCTCGCTGCCTCGCAAACAAGTTCACGGCCCTTGGGGCTGAAGTCGAAGGCGGAGCGATTCCGGACTATCCACTCGCATACGATGCAGGCAAGGCGCTGAACGCTGCCGCGAAGACCGCGGGTGAGGCGGGATTCGGCGCTCAGTGGGCCGGGCAAGGTGCACCTCTTGCTCGCAAGATGCCTGCTGCAATGCTGGTCGCGGAACTCCGATTGGAACTGGAGCGAGCGCTCTCGCGTCAAGGCACTGCGAGTGCGGACGAATCGGTTAACCGTCAGCGCGGCTCCGTTGAGCCCGGTTGATTGTTGCGAACGCTGCGGCCTTGCCGATACTGGCCTTATTCTACCGAGGATCCCCCTGCATTCCAAATTCGCGAAGGATCCGGACGGGGCGCGGCGTCTCGAATGTTCTGCGGTAGCCGTCAGTGAAGACCGCCACCTCGGAATCGGAGGCAGACACGAGGTGTACTTCGCGTCGATGGCGGTCAAGAGCGAAGTTGCGCGCGTCGGTCACATCGACCGAAGCCATTCTCCTGTCACCCCGACCGACAAGATAGACTGCCGGCATTTTCATGCGCTGTCGGGCCGCAAACGCGCAGCGTACTTGGTCTCTTGCCGACCCATGCTCTTTGAGGGTCGCCGGATCGATGAACCACATAGAGAAATGCGATTCTGGCTCGATACGACGGGATGCAGGAACGGGAAAAACGGAATGAATCCCGTTTGATTACGAAAATCGCGGCCAGCTCTTTGAGCCTATCCGAGAACGTTCTCTGAGGCCTCGGAACTCTTGGAAGAATCGTGGATCGGGCACTGCATCGGAGTGATTCTCATGCTGCTTCTCGCCGAGAGATCTGCCCGAGTCACCACCAGAACATGGAGGAGTTTGTCAAGCTCTGACCGCTGGAATCCCATCTTGGATGCTGTCTCCAGACAGGCGTCCATGAAATCCTCGATCGCTTTTTTGTTTCTCATTGGTCGGGTTATCTTTCAAGGAGTCAGGATCATGCTCTGGATCAAAGCGTCCGCGACATCGGGCGAATGTCCCAGGATGGTCGCCCACTCGTCCTTCGGCATGAGCTTGCACTTCCTGCCGACCAGGCCGTAGGTCAAGGGCTTCAGCTCATCGACCAGCCGGACATAGTACTCGCCAGAGCAAAAGTAGAAAGGCCGCTGTGGCATCGATCGGAGTGGGCAGGGCCCACAGCAGGATGCTGGGGACGGGGCCGGCGGCGCATAGACCGGGTGGGTCGTATCCAGCCGATTGCGCAGCTTCCAGCCGGCCTCGGTGCGCAGGTTGACGTATGAGTTTGGGTCTTGCGGCCTGCCCTCCCCGGCGTAGGGGATCGCCGTCGTGATTCCATAACGCGCCAGATGGTTCGGGAAGTTGCGGCCGATCCCCAGCTTGTCGAAAGTGATCTTGTCGTGCGGTACGTTCCACCTGGTTACCAGCCGATGGATCGCCGCGGCGGCTTCCGGCAAGCCCATGTTGTTGGCCACCTCAACCTCGAGCACGCCCCAGTCGTCGGCGACCAGGATGCAGGTGCTGTCGCGGCCGACTCCCTCGGCCAGATCGCAGGCGATCCGCCTGGTGAAGTTGACGGAATGAGTCGGCGGGACTTGCGGCCGTTGCTGTGAGCTGTGGTCATCAAGCCACCGGGGATCGATCAGTTGTTCGGCGTCCACATCGGGTATGCGGGCGTCGATGTGCGAGCCCACCTAGAGCGAGCGCCTGCCGTACTTGCGGTACATGCTCTCGAGCCAGGTTCGATCGGCCAGCCCGAATTCGCTCTTCTCCTGGTGCGCGTGCGGTGATTCCGTGCTCGGAATCCGGATGGCGTTGACGGCCAGGCGGGGGGGCACATCGTCTGCCCGGTCGCGGGCGGCCCTGGCGGATCAGGTCAACGAACTTGCCTTCCGCCCGGATCGGATTGCCGATGCACACCAGACGCTCATAGCCCGGAGAGTCGATCGCATCGAAGACGTAATCCTCGACTCCCGAGGCTTCCTCGACCACGGGGGCGAAAGGGGCCGCCCACTTTCTGGCACCCGGCTCAAGACCTGGGGCTGACGCCGCCAGGCTACAACATGCCGCCGCTGCGGGAAGCGAAAGGGGCCACCCACTTTCTGACACCCCATGTCAGGCGACCAGTCCGTGTGACGGCACTACGGCGCGCCGGTGTCTTTGCCTTCGAACCGGGTCCGGCATCACGGCAGCACGCCCCCACGCCCGAGTGGTGCCTCCGCCAAGAACCGCTTGGGCGAAATGGGCCAACTGCATTTCCTTTGTGCCACAAAGCAAATGGGCCCCTTCCGCGCTACCTCCGCGCTTCCGAGCCAGTGGACCCAAGGGAGAGAGCTGGTCGAATGGAGAAGTGTCAGAACAAAGCCGGCTGCTCGGGTTTTTGTTGTTGCCAGATTAGAACTTATGACGAAAGAGCGGGGAGTCCCACGCGGGCATTGATGGCTGCCGAAACTTCAGAAACCACTACTTTTGACTACCAAACGCCCGTCCAGTACCGGTGAAAGTGGATCTTGTACAAACTGACGTTGGTGCCACAAAGTGGGTGGCCCCTTCCGCGCTACCAGTCGCGGCCCAGCCAGAATGCCCGGGTTCGACAGGACAAAGAACGGAAAGGGGCCACCCACTTTCTGACACCCGGGAATCGTGGATGGCCCCTTCCGCTCTCCCCCACGCCTTACGCCCCACGCTCCACGCTCCACGCCCCACGCCATGTCGAGCTCAGCCTGGTATCCATTTTCCCAGGAGGTCGGACGCGGGATGGCCGCATTGCAGCAATCGGAGCACCTGATCAGCGACAATGCGGCACGTATGTTCTCGGGCATGGGCGTGCCGCAGGCAAGCCCGCCCGTCGTCGGAGCCGGCGGCGACGATCGACCGCACGGCGTCAACAAACTCTCCGGCGTCCTCGGCAACGTCGAAGAGATGGGAATAGAGCCGGCACTCCGGGATGGCGGTTGCCACGATCGGCCGGCCCGATCCCAGGCCGTCCATGATCTTGGTCGGCGAGCAGGCGCGGTTGAAACGATTGTCCTGGGCATAGGGAATCAGGATCACGTCAAACGCCTGGTAATACCGAGGGAGCTCCGCCTGCGGCCGCCAGCCGATCGTGTGCACGTTGGGCTGCATGGAGAATTCGGCCGCCCAGTCCCTGAACCACGGTTCGCGATGGCGGCTCTCGTGCGGCTCCTCGCCCACGACGACAACCGAGGCCTGGGGGAACGCCTCGCTCAGCCGCTTCATCAAGGGCCAGTCAAGCCGTGGCCCGATCGAACCGACGTAACCCAGCAGGGGTCGAGGCAGATGGGCGATGTCCTCGGGAGCCAGAGCGGGTCGGTGGTTGGGCTCGTCTGCCAGGAACGCAGGCGGCGTGCCGTGCGGAAGATGATGGATCTTCTCTGCCGCTTCCGGAACGGCCGCGCGGAGCTCATCGGCCCGATACCGCGCCACGCAGATTGTCGCGTCGGCACGCAGCACCATCTGGCGTTCCAGGCAACGAACCTGGGCGGCATGCCTCGGCCAGTACAGCGTGTAGTCGTCGATGTTGTAATACAGCGTGACATCGGGACCGAGCTGATCGCGCAGATACAGGTAGTGGGGATACGTCAGCACCAGCCCGCGCCTGGCCCGGGGATCACCATGATTCCAAAATGCTTGAATCGCCCTGGCGATGGCACGCATTCCCAGCCTGGGGAAGCGCTTCATCCAGCCGCTGGGCAAGACCATGTCCCGGGTGAGGGAGTTGTCGCCCCAGGGGCGCGGACGATTGGATCTCGACCAGGGATAGATTCCCCGCCGCCAACCGTTAACGTAATCCATGCAACGCAGGGCGAGGATCGAAACCGACCGCTGATCGATTTCCCGGAACAGGCTCTCGGTGGTGAACCAGTTGATATCCGCGACGGCCAGTGCCAGGTGGTTGTACGCGGCTTCGCCTGTCTCGCAGCTTGTTTCCGGCATCCTCGCATCCTCGGCCAGCAGGGCAAGAGAGCTCCAGCAGCAGGAGGATACGCGCAACACCACGATGCGGTCAACGTACTGTCACGTACCGATCAGGGCACGACCGTGGCGAAGGTCTTGAGCAAGGCCGGCGGCTCATCCTTGATATCGGTCTCGATGGTCAACGTGGCGTGATAGGGACCGGTCTGCTCCGGGGCCTTGAAAGTCAGCTTCAACTGGTGAGCGGCTCGTGGTCCTTTCTCGTCCTCGCCGGGCTGGAGATCTTCCTGGCTGGGTGAAAGCCTGGTGATCGAGAACGGCTGCGCGGAACGAACCACGACCGTCTTGGACACGGACTGACCCGGCCGCACGCCGCCGAAGTTGATGATCGACGGGGTGACAGCCACCGCGCTCTGGATGTTGGCCACGACCGAGATTGGAATCGAGGGGCTGCTCTGGTCGTTGGTCAAGAGCGTGATCTCATCCTTGAAATAGCCGTTGGAAACTCCGGGCTGAAGCGTCGCGGTGAGCGAATAGTTGATCTGGCCGTCCGCCGTGCGTGACAGCTCGCGCAGCTCGGCCTTCAGCTTCGGGCTCTGGGTCTTCATCTTCGTGACCTCCCAGTCCGAGCGTCCTCCGGCGTAGGTCAGGGTCAGCGAGGCCGGGGGCATCTTGTCGGACCGCCGGACGATGCCGAAATCCATCTGGCCCGGGGTCATCACAATGTCGCCCCGGATGAAGCAGGTCAGGTTGAGATCGACCTCGACGAATGCGGGGCGGTCGAAGATGAGCGTGAGCCCTGACGGTTTGTAGCCCAGAAACTTCGTGGTGTCGATCGTGGCCTCGATCGTGGTCTGGGTTCCCGGAGGAATGACCTTCGCCCCGACCCGAACGTTCGTGCAGCCGCACTTGGTCCGCCAGTCGGCGATGCGGATCTCCTGGTCGGACCGATTGATCAGCGGGAAGGCGTGGCGAATCTGCGAGCCGCGGGCCACTGTGCCAAAATCATAGGCTCGTTCGGGAAGCGCCGAGGCCACCCAATCGAGGCCCTGGGCCCGCACCACCGGGCTCGAGATGACCATCCCCAAGAGCCCCATCAACATCGTCCGACGCATCAGCCTGTCTCCCTTCCAGAGCTATGTTTCGACCTCACGCTGGCTGATCGACTGCCGGCTTCCTCCGGCCGGGTAACCCAAAGGCTTGCACGTCGCCCCAATATCCCGTCCGGCTTCATTCTAGCAAAACCAAGGCCGATTGGAACCATCCGTTCTTATTCGTTCACCCTACCACAAACTGCCGACGGGTAAATGGTGAAAAGGAGGGCACCAAGCCGGTCCCTGGCTCGGCGGCCAGGATTTCGGCAGCCAGCCCGACGATTGCAAAACCCCGATGCTTCATGGGCTCGCCGTTTCTGGATCATGCACCCAGTTGGCAGATCGGCCATCGGAGGCGGGATCTTCAGGAAACCCTCTGACCTCTCAGGCAGAGACTAACGGCTCCGCGGGTGATTCGGGTCGCCGATCGGCCGAGCGGAAATACGGTACTGGTGCGAGTGCAACTCGCTCTGTTAGGATAGTCACTCATAAGTGTTTTCGAAGCGTCCTGATCGACTCCGCCAGCACGAACTCGAGCACCTCGATCTCTTCTGGACAGGTGATTCATGTTGAAGCCCTCGGTTCAGGTCCATGAGCATGAAGGGATCCTGATCGCGGAGTTCTGGGATTGCTGGAGACTCGACCCGGCCCCGGTACAGGACTTGCGATCTCGATATGAAGCCCAGCGCCGCAAGCAGGGCCGTCCGGAGCTCGTGATCGATCTCGGCGGCGTCGGTTTCGCGGGATCGGCGTCGCTGGGGGTTTTTGTCGCCTTGCACCGCGAAGCGCGGCAAAACGGCGGCAGATTGATCTTCTGCAACGTCGAGCCGACCGTCAGCGGGGTGTTTCGAGCCAGCCAGCTCGCCCCTTTGTTCGAGTTTGCCGCTGATCGAGCTGCCGCCCTGGACTCGGTCGCCCGGGGCCCGACAACTGGCCCGGCCGACAACGGCAAGCTGACGGACCCGGGAGCAAGGCCAGACCAGGCACGCCCGAAGCCCGGCGGTCTGGCCGGGTCGACCCGGCTGCGTCGCAGGAAAACCAATCCCGATCCCTCGTGAACCTGTCGCTCTGACGCCGATTTGATTTCTTCCAGATGCAACCTTCGTGTCTTTTCCAGGGTTCTCAACATGCCCGCCCCTGTCCGGATCCAGGTCAACGACGCCAACGGCATCAAGATCGTTCGCTTCAATGATCAGTTGCTTTTCGATGAGCGTACTGTGCGCGAGGTCTCGGAACAGATCGCGATCAGCTTGCCCAGCGACGGAACTCCGATCCGCCTGGTCCTCGATTTCTCCGAGGTCAACCTGATCTCCAGCAGCATGCTTTCCAAGCTGATCCTGATCCAGCGCCGGATCGATGCCACCCGGGGCAAGCTCCGGTTGTGCGAGCTCTCGCCGATCCTCCAGCAAGTTTTCCGTACCTCCAACCTCGACCGCCTGTTCGCAATTGACCGCGACCAGCGGACATCGCTCGAGGCACTGAAGTAGACGAACGAACCTCTGGCGCGGCGGGCTTCAACATCCCTTCAGGGTCAGCTCGGACCAGCGCTCGACCAGCCGTGCCGCCGCTTTCGAGTCGATGGCCCGGGCCGCGCGGTTCACCAGTGCGGGCAGGGGACCGGGACTGATCGCCCAGAGGGCCGCCGCCGCGTTGGCCAGCACGATCGCCCGGACTGGCCCCGGGTCGCCCGCGAGCATCCGTCGCAGGCAATCGGCACTTGCCTCGGGTCCAGAGATCCTCAGCTCGCTGGCGTGTATCCGTGGCAGACCGAAATCGTCGGGACTCCAGACCAGTTCGCGGATCGTCCCCGGCTCGACGACGCGCACCCGCGTTGGACCGTCGAGCGTCACCTCGTCGAGACCGTCGCCGCCGGTGACCACAACGGCCCGGCGGATCGACTCGGCTCGCGCCAGGACCTCGGCCATCAGCCGGGCCTGGTCATCGCCGGGTACACCGACGAGCTGATGCGTGGGGCTGGCCGGGTTGCAGAGCGGGCCCACCAGGTTGAAGATCGTCCGGAACGGAAGTTGCCGCCGCACGGCCGCCACGCCGCGCAGCCCCGGATGAAACCTGGGCGCGAACAGGAAGGTGATGCCCAGCTCGTCGAGACACTGTCGGAGCACCGCAGTTTCGACATCCACGGCCACCCCCAGCCGGTCGAGAACGTCGGAGCTTCCCGACCGTCCGGTGGCCGCCCGATTGCCGTGCTTGACGACGCGGACGCCGCAGGCGGCCAGCACGATCGCCGCCGCTGTCGAGACATTGACCGTCTCGGCGCCGTCGCCGCCTGTGCCGCAGGTGTCCAGGCAGTCGCCGTCCGCGGGACCGGAAACAAACGCGATCATCCGCTGGCGGATCGCCCTCACGGCCCCCAGCAACTCGTCGGCCGACTCGCCCTTCTGGTGCAGGGCGGTCAGGAACGCCTTGGTCTGAGCCTCCGGCGCCTGATTGTCCAGGATCGCGGCGACCGCCTCCTGGCACTCTGTCGCCGACAGCGATTCCCCGGCCGCCAGCCGCTGGACGGCCAGGAAGAGAGGAGCCGAACTCATCAAGGCACCCGGATCGTATAGCGTTCCATCCCATCGCTGCTGCCGCGGCGATCGAGACTGACGATCATCGGATCGTGCTCCGGCCGCTCGTTGATCAGCTTCACCGCTTCCTCGGCCGACTGGATCGACTGCTCGTTGATCTTGGCGATCACGTCGTGGAGCTGGCAGAACGTTGCGAGCGGACTTTCCGGGTCGATGCCGACGATCATCGCCCCTTGCACCGAGGCCGGAAGCCGATGCCGCAAGGCAAGCTGGGGATTGAGGGTCATCAGCTCCAGCCCCAGCGCGAACGACGAGGTCGCGCCCGGCCGGTCGGGGCGGCGGATCAGGTCGGCGGGCTCGGCGGCCCGGTTGGGCTGCGGCCCCTGGGTTCCCGCCAGCGTCCGCTCGCGGTCTGCCACGGTGATCCGGATCATGGCTTCCTTGCGGTCCCGCCAGATGAGCACATCGGCGGGAACGCCCACGGGAGTCATCGAGACCGCGTTGATCAGGTGATTGAGGTCGTGAATCTCCACCCCGCCAAACTTGAGGATCACATCGCCGTCATGCAGTCCACCACGCGCAGCGGGAGACTCGGGATGCACCTTGCTGATCCAGGCGCCCTGCGGCCGGTCGAGCCCCAGAGTGGTGGCGTCTTCCTGGCGGAAGCTAGGTTGAAGCTCGACCCCCAAAGCACCCCGAGTCACGTGACCGTTGGAGAGCAGCTCGTTCATGATCCACCGGGCCAGGTTGATCGGGATGCTGAAACCGACGCCCTCGTTGCCCCCGCCATTGGAGGCGATCGAGTTGTTGATGCCGATCACCTCGCCCTTCAAATTGACCAGCGGGCCGCCCGAATTGCCCGGATTGATCGCCGCATCGGTCTGGAGGAAGTCCTGGTTTTCGACATCCTGAAGCTCGTCCATGTGGCGGCCCCGGGCGCTGATGATCCCCTGGCTCACCGAGTGCATCAGGCCGAACGGACTGCCCATGGCCACGACCCAGCTCCCCACGAGCGCGCTGTCGCTGTTGCCCAGCCGGGCCGCCGGCAGGTCGTCGCGGTCGAGCTTGAGCACGGCAATATCGGCCTTGGCGTCGCTCCAGATGCGCTCGGGTGTCAAGGTGCGGCCGTCATGCAGGAAGATCCGGATCTTGGCGATCTTGCCGCCTTCGACGACGTGGTGATTCGTCAGGACGTAAAGGCCGGGGTTCTTGTCGTTGCGGACGATCACGCCCGAGCCGGTCTCCTCGAACTTCTTGACCCGCTGGCTCTCCTCGTGGCGAACCGTCTTCTGGGCCACGATGTGCACGACCGTCGGCGAGACAGCCTTGGAGACCAGCTCGAACATCCGGTCGACATGCGCGAATCGCTCGTATTCCTTGGCAAGCTGATCATAGATCTGGCTGTCTTGCCGGCTGACCTCGGCCGCTCGTGGGGCGGCATGCTCGGGTGTCACGGAGCCAGCCTCCCCCCGCGCGCTGCCCCCGACCTGCGCAGAGACCACCGGACCACCCCGGCCCAGCGAGAACCCCAGAACCAGGCCAGCCGCCAGAGAAGTCACCACCAGTATGACCGACGAGGAACGCAACATCATGAATCGACTCCACGCCGAAGAGGAGAGGCGCAGTAACGATTTCGGTCACCGAACGATCGTTGAGGAAAGGGCTCTCAAGTGCCCACCTCAATATACAGCCCACGAGAAGAACCTGTCAAAAAAAGGCCGGCAGGGCCAGAGGGATCTGCGCATCCCGCACATTCAACCTCCAATCCCAGCCGATCGACCTCGCCGTCTGCCTCGTGGCTTCCGGTCGGCTGCAGTGGGTTCGATGGGCTTCGTTTGCTCCAGGGAGATGTAGTCAGTCCCTCATCAGCCTGGGTTTTTCATCGATCTATGCCTTTAGGCGTCAGGCTATTAAAAACGGGATTGAACAAGGTCATGGGACGCAACCTAATCGCTTGGGTATGAAAGACTTGTGGCCATCGGCAAGCCGCTTCTGGAAAAATCAAGCCAGGGTCAGAAACGGTCAACAACCCAGATCCTGACCCTTTCCGACCCCAAAATCAGAGGTTAAGAACCCAAAACCCTAAGCAAACGCGCCCACAAGCCCCTGTTGAAAGAGGCTGGGCTGACAAAGCCGATAGCCGCCCACCCCTCGGGGCCCGGTGGCTGGGGGGGCGATTGGTACGTCTGGCATGCCCCTGACGGCCTCAGGGCGAGAGCGGCCACCGGACTCGGATGCATGCAAGCAGGCACCGGGAAGTTGGGTGTCATAGAGGCAAGTTACGCCTCCGCGATAATCGGCGTTGTTGACCGCCCCCTCTTTCGGCGGGAAGGTACAACACAGCCTAGTGGCTTAATCAGTACGGCGTGGGCGTCGATCTCCACTGAAGTTTGGCTCGAATCCGCATCCTGGTTCCAGACGGCCCGGAACTCGGAACGCTCGAGCAGCAGGCGATGCAAGTGTATGTATATGCACTCTCGTTCGGTTTGCTGTGCGCCCACCGCTCAGTAAACCCTCGAGGCAATGCATCGGCCTATACCCCGGCAAAACCGGAAACGGTAGCGACTCCCGACCCCGCCGTTCGGCCGACGGCAGGTCGCCATGTGACGAGCCGCCAACTCGCCACTCGCCACCAGCTCCACCGACCAGTCATCTTCTCACCCACGCCCCGTGCCGCCGGCCGGAAATTGGCTTCGTTTTTCCGGCTCGATTCCGCATTTATTCGTGCTAAGTCTCAATGTGGCAATGACTAACACTATGAGCAAATTGGCTTCGTTTTGGCGCTTTTCTCTCACCGCCAGTTCCCTCTCTTGGCATTCACTGGCCACTGACTACTGGCCACTGGCCACTGTTCTCGTGCCACTGACCGCTATTCTCTCGCCCCACGCCTCACGCCTCACGCCCCACGCCCCACGCCCCACGCCCCATGCCGCCGGCCGGAAATTGGCTTCGTTTTTCCGGCTCGATTCCGCCCTGGTTGGTCCTAAGTCACAACATGCCAATGATTAACATCGCGGGCAAATTGGCTTCGTTTTGGCGCTTTTCTCTCACCGCCAGTTCCCTCTCTTGGCATTCACTGGCCACTGACTACTGGCCACTGGCCACTGTTCTCGTGCCACTGACCGCTATTCTCTAGCTCCCCGCCTCACGCGCCACGCCAGCGGGGTCAGGTCGTGCGCGGACTCTTCCCCGCTGGCTGCTGCCATCCACCGACACCCGAATTGGCAAAGACCGAACGAGGTCCGATCTCGACGGCCGGCCCCTTTCTATTCATTATGTCACCGAACCGGGCGATCGCTTCGGGCGAATCAAACTTTTCCTCGCCGCTCACCGCTGCCCAACCGTTGACCATTCTCTCGTGGCCGGAGACGCTCAACGCCAATGGCTCCATTCCAGCCTGCCGGATGGCCAGCGGCTGGAATCCCCGCGCCCCTTGCCTTGCACCACTTAGAGTTCTCTCCATCGTTCCACAAGTTAAGCCCATTGCCCAAAACCCGTCGCTCTTAATTCCTCGATCGTCCAAGGCGGCTCGGCCTCTCTCAACCGACGACGGATGAAGCAGCCTCGTCGATATCCTTCCCCGGTATGGAAGGCGGCTCCGCCGATGTAGTTGACAAGACGTCTTTCTCGGACGGCGAAATCGGCCACGGAGATCGGGGCGCGGAAAGAGCCACCTACTTTCTGGTAGCAAGGAAACGTGGGTGGCCGCTTTCGCCCCTTAATTACGTGCTTGGCTTTCCCACCTATGGCTCGACCCTCCCTATTGTTGTACACTGAGAGATCAGGTCATGGATGCCTCCAAACCCAAGGGCCTCGGCGAAGTGAGCTAGCTCGTGACCCTGCTACAGGAGTGCGATCGGCGATCAGGGCTGCCCTGACCCAACTCGGCCCGGTGCTGATTACCGGGGGGAGGTGCGCGATCGCAGGGCGCGATGATCCCGGCGCCGTGGCTGGTAAGCCCGCCCGGTCAGGAGGTTCACGTGGACGCGTCGAAGGCGACCGCCATTCCCGAGTATGCCCACCTGATTGTGCAGGAACCTGTTCGGGCAGTCGGGCAAGCCGCAGACGTTTCCGGATGGAACAAGCGCGGCAACCTTGATTTCGCTGGCACCCGGTTCACTGGGCCGCTTGATCGTCCCAACCGGAACCTACAACTTTGGTTGACCGCCGAAGGTCTGGAAGCATGATCACTCTCGAACAACTTCAGCCTGGTGCAGCGTTACGGGGGATCATTCCCGACGCGATGGTGGTCGTCGTGAGCGTGCAGTGGTTCGGCTCCGAGGCCCTCGAACTCACCTACAAAACGCCCAGCGGCAAGGTCGCGAACGAGCTCCTCTATCGCCACGATGAGCCTCGGCTCGAGCTAGTGGAGCAAGGCCGGCCGTGGGGTTTCGACGGCGACGGAGCGCTATTCCGCCTTGTCTCCGAGGCGCAGCGCATTCGCTTCGCGCACCTCTTTGACCCCGTGCTGGCGGTCCACACCTCCGTCGTGGACCCGTTGCCGCACCAGATCACAGCCGTCTACGAGTCCATGCTGCCCCGGCAGCCGCTACGCTTCCTGCTCGCTGACGACCCGGGATCCGGCAAGACAATTATGGCAGGCCTGTTCATCAAGGAGCTGATCGTTCGTGGCGACCTGCAACGGTGCCTGATCGTCTGCCCGGGGAGCCTGGCTGAGCAGTGGCAGGACGAGCTCTACCGCCGCTTCCACCTGCCGTTCGAGATCCTCACCAACGACAAGCTCGAGGCCGCCCGCACAGGCAACTGGTTCCTGGAAACCAACCTGGTCATCGCCCGTCTCGACAAGCTCTCGCGCAACGAGGATGTGCAGCAGAAACTCCAGGCGCCCGATGGCCGCTGGGACCTGGTGGTCTGTGACGAGGCCCACAAGATGTCGGCCACCCTGTTCGGCGGCGAGATCAAGTACACCAAGCGTTACCGGCTCGGGCAGCTCCTCTCGACTCTGACGCGGCATTTCCTGCTGATGACGGCGACGCCGCACAACGGCAAGGAGGCGGACTTTCAGCTCTTCATGGCGCTGCTCGACGGTGACCGTTTCGAGGGCCGCTTCCGCGACGGCGTCCACGTGGTCGACGTCTCGGACCTCATGCGCCGCATGGTGAAGGAGAATCTGCTCAAGTTCGACGGCACTCCGTTGTTCCCGGAGCGGATTGCCTACACCGTCCCCTACAAGCTCTCGGAGGCCGAGGCCCACCTCTACAAGGCGGTCACCGAGTACGTTCGCGAGGAGTTCAACCGCGCCGAGGCTCTCGAGAACGACAAGCGGGCGGGAACCGTGGGCTTTGCGCTCACCATCCTGCAACGGCGCCTCGCCTCCTCGCCCGAGGCGATCTTCCAGTCGTTGCGCCGCCGTCGCGAGCGGCTCGAGAGCCGGCTACGCGAGCTGGAGGTGCTCCAGCGTGGGGGCCAGGCCGCACCGGTCTTCGCGCCCGCCCTCCCCGCCCTCGACGCCGAGGACGTCGAGGATCTTGAAGACGCGCCGGACAATGAAGTCGAGGCCGCTGAAGAAGAAATCCTCGACCAGGCGACCGCGGCGCGATCCATGGCCGAGCTCAAGATCGAAATCGCAACGTTGAAAGGTCTGGGATCGCTCGCCCTGGCTGTCCGACACAGCGGCACGGACACCAAGTGGCGAGAGCTGGCGAGCCTCCTCGGCGCGATCTTCACCACAGCCGTCGTGGAGGATCGCACAGCAACAGCGGCCCTGCCGAAACACAAGGGCGAGGTCCCCCCGCCGACGCCCTCGCCGCACCAGAAGCTCGTCGTGTTCACCGAGCACCGGGACACCCTGAACTACCTGCAGGGCCGCGTCACCACGCTGCTGGGCCGCACAGAGGCCGTGGTGATAATCCACGGCGCCATGGGCCGCGAGGAGCGGTTGAAGGCACAGGAATCGTTCAAGCACGACCCCGAGGTGCAGGTGCTGCTCGCCACGGACGCCGCGGGCGAGGGCATCAACCTCCAGCGGGCCCACCTGATGGTCAATTACGACCTGCCGTGGAACCCCAACCGCCTCGAGCAGCGGTTCGGCCGCATCCACCGCATCGGCCAGACCGAGGTGTGCCACCTGTGGAACTTGGTGGCGGAAGAAACGCGCGAGGGCGACGTGTATCACAAGCTGCTGGACAAGCTCGAGGAGTCGCGCAAGGCGCTCGGCGGCCAGGTGTTCGACGTGCTCGGTAAGCTCCAGTTCGAGGGGCGATCCCTGCGGGAGTTGCTCATCGAGGCGATCCGCTACGGCGATCAGCCCGAGGTGCGGGCCCGCCTGAAGACGGTGCTCGATCTCGCGCTCGACCGCGACCGGCTGCGGGACCTGCTGGAAGAACGGGCGCTCGCCCACGACGCCATGGACGCCAGCCGTGTCCAGCGCATTCGGGAAGACATGGAGCGGGCCGAGGCCCGCCGCCTCCAGCCGCACTATATCGAGTCCTTCTTCCACGAGGCGTTCCGACTTCTGGGCGGCTCGGCCAAGCAGCGGGAGCCGCGCCGCTACGAGGTCACCCACGTCCCGGCCCCGGTGCGCAACCGCGACCGTCTGATCGGTATCGGTGAGCCGGTGCTCCCCCGCTACGAGCGCATTGCCTTCGAGAAGGACCTGGTGGCGCCGCATGGCCAGCCCCTGGCTGCCTTCGTCTGCCCAGGCCATCCGCTGCTCGACTCGGTCATCGACCTCACTCTCGAACGTCACCGCGACCTGCTCAAGCGTGGTACGGTGCTGGTTGACGAACGCGACCCAGGGACTCGGCCGCGCGTGCTGTTCTACATCGAGCATGCGATCCAGGACGCAAGTCTCACTCGCTCGGGCGAGCGTCGCGTCATCTCGAAACGGATGCTCTACGTCGAGCTCGACGCCGACGGGACGACCCGCCATATCCACTATGCGCCCTACCTCGACTACCGGCCGCTGGCCAAGGGCGAACCGGGCGTGGAGGCGATCCTCGATCGGCCCGAGTGCGCATGGATCACGCGCGAGATCGAGCAGAAGGCGCAGGGCTACGCTGTCGCCCAGGTCGTGCCGGAGCACCTCAGGGAGGTGCGCGACGGCAGGCTCACGCTCATTGCCAAGACCGAGGTGGCGGTGAAGGACCGCCTGACCAAGGAGATCACCTACTGGGACCACCGCGCCGAGCAGCTCAAGCTCCAGGAGCGCGCCGGCCATCCCAACGCGAAGCTCAACTCGGCCGAGGCACGCAAGCGAGCCGATAACCTCCAGGGCCGGCTCCAGAAGCGTCTCGAGGACCTGAAGCTCGAAGCCCAGATCTCGCCGCTGCCGCCGGTTGTACTCGGCGGGCTGCTGGTGGTGCCGTCGGGCCTGCTCGCGGCCATGGCGGGCAAGACTGCCCCGCCAACGTCCCCCGTGGACACGCAAGCCAGCGCCGCACGGGCACGAGCCATCGTCATGGGGATCGAACGCGGTCTCGGCTTCGAGCCGACCGATCGCGAGCCCGAGAAGCTCGGCTACGACGTCGAGAGCCGCGTCCCCGGAACCGGCAAGCTGCGCTTCATCGAGGTGAAGGGGCGTGTCGCCGGCGCGGACACGATCACCGTGACCCGCAACGAGATCCTTTACTCCTTCAACAAGCCCGACGACTTCATCCTCGCCATCGTGGAGTTTCTCGACGGCGACACGCACCGCGTCCACTACGTCCGCCAGCCCTTCCAGCGCGAGCCGGACTTCGGGGTGACGAGCGTGAACTACGAGCTGGCCGCCCTGCTGGCCCAGTCCCAGGAGCCGGCATGAGCCAAATACCCAAGGAAAGTCGCCGGAAAGCCTCCATCAACCGTTCCCCAGCGGATCCTATGCCGAACTCCGGATTCGCTGAGGTGCTGAGCCTCATCGATGCCGCGAAAGCGCAGGCCGTCGCCGCCCTGAACATGGCCCTGATCGAGCTTTACTGGAGCATCACTGCGCTATTCGATCAACGTTGCCAGCGTTGCCAAGGACAGGCCGTATCGCAATGCTTTCTTACGGAGAGCCCAAGAAACGGACAGACTTGGCAAGAAAAGATGGGGTCGGCCCATTCCCTGGACGATCAACCTATTGCAAGCAATGGGATCTTTTGTACAATGATCGTAGGTTCAGTATTCGAGCCATCCCCATCCTGGAGGATCGAAAACCCTGGCGGCCCAGTCGCAGCTCTGCCCCTTAGTGAGCCACTCACTCGCGGGGAGGCTCTTCGATGAGCGGATCGTGGCCCAAGATCGTGCGCGACCCAGTTCACGACATCATCCCATTTCACGAAACGCCGTGTGACAAGTTGCTATTGAGCCTGATCGAGACGGCCGAGTTTCAACGGCTTCGTCGCATCAAGCAGCTCGGGATGAGCGAGCTCGTGTTCCCGGGAGCCAATCACAGTCGTTTCGCCCACTCCCTGGGTGTCATGAGCTTGGCCCGAAGGTTCCTGAGCAGCCTCGAGCGGGAGTGCGGAACATTGCCCGAAGACCAACAGATCGCCGTCCTGACTGCCTCCCTGCTCCATGACATCGGTCACGGTCCGTTCTCCCACACGTTCGAGAAGTGTTCGTCGACGACACCCCCGGCGATACGCCCTACAAGCCGTATGATCCCGACTCGGACAAGCCGGCGACTCAGATCTACGTTCAAACGACGCTCGGAGAGATCAAGGAACTGAGCAAGGAATCGCGAACCGTGCAGCAACTCGGAGACCCCTACGTCTTGCTCCGGTATTACTTTCCGGACTCACAACGAGCGAAGATCGAGGGCATCGCAAACACCACCCTGAAGAAAGGAAAGAACCCGTGAAGGAGCGATTTCGTTGGCTGGCGGCGGCAATCGCCGCTCACAAGGATTGCAAGGTCGTGGGGCGTACCCGGCTGCAAAAGGAAGTCAGGCTACTCCAGCGGCTGGGTTACCCGACCGAGTATGCTTACACGCTTTTTTTCTACGGCCCTTACAGCGAGGGCCTGCACGCCGACGTCAAGCTTCTCCAGGCCCTCGGCCTGGTCACCGAGGAAGAAAAGTCCTCCCAGCAGGGCGACAGATACTTCGTTCTCACGGCATCTCCGGACGCGATCATGCCAGAAGTGGGCCGCTACAAGCATTGGATCGACCTGATGCAAGAGGCGGACCCTGTCGTGCTCGAGCTCGCGGCGACCTACGACATGTTCCGCGCCATGAAATCGGACCACGGGGATGCAATGACCCGATTGCGGCGCAAGAAAGGCAGCAAGTGTGACAGCGGCAACGATACCAAGGCCCTCGCGCTACTCCACGATCTCGGCCTTCCCTCATCCTGAACGGCGATTGGTTCATGACGCTACCGTACCGCAAGAAGCTCATCGAAGTCGCCCTGCCCTTGGATGCGATCAACAAGGCGTCGGCCCGCGAGAAGTCGATCAGGCACGGGCACCCGAGCACGCTGCATTTGTGGTGGGCGAGGCGGCCTTTGGCGGCGGCGCGGGCGGTGATCTTCGCGCAGATGGTGGACGACCCATCGGCGCATCCAGACCTCTTCCCGACCGAGAAGGCGCAGGAGAAGGAGCGTCAGCGGCTATTCCGCATCATCGATGACTTGGTGCTGTGGGAAAACACCACCAACGAGAAGGTCCTGCAGCAAGCCCGTGACGAGATCTGGCAGAGCTGGCGTTACACCTGCGCGGCGAACGCAGGCCACCCACGCGCCAAGGAGCTGTTCGACCGCCACAAGCTGCCTGCCTTCCACGACCCGTTTGCTGGCGGCGGGTCAATCCCGCTCGAGGCGCAACGGCTCGGGCTGGAGAGTTACGCCAGCGACCTGAACCCCGTGGCGGTGCTGATCAACAAGGCGATGATCGAGATCCCGCCGAGGTTTGCCGGCAAGCCGCCCGTGAACCCGGACACGCGGCGCGATCGGCAGCTTTTCAGCAAATCCTGGAGGGGCGCGCAGGGGCTGGCCGAGGACGTTCGCTATTACGGCAAGTGGATGCGCGACGAGGCGGAGAAGTGCATCGGCCACCTCTACCCCAAGGCCGAGGTCACGGCCGAGATGGCGAAGGAGCGGCCGGATCTGAAGTCCTACGTGGGCCGTAAGCTTACCGTAATTGCGTGGCTGTGGGCACGCACAGTCAAGAGCCCGAACCCGGCGTTTGCACACGTCAACGTGCCACTCGTTTCCTCGTTCATGCTCGCCGCCAAGCCGGGCAAGGAGGCATACGTCGAGCCGGTCGTGGAGAGTGGTGGCTACTACTTTACGATCAAGGTGGGCAAGCCCAGGAACCCGGAGGATACGAGGAACGGCACAAAGCTGTCGCGGGGGGGAAACTTCCGCTGTGTGATGTCGGGGACGCCGATCGCGCCCCCATACATCAGGGCCGAGGGTATGGCCTGTCGACTAGGGTCGCGGCTAATGGCCATTGTCGCTGAAGGAGAGCGCGGGCGTGTGTATCTGCCGCCGACTAGCGAGATGGAAGACCTACCTCGGCAGGCGCTACCCTCGTGGAAACCAGAAGGCTCTCTGGCGGAAGACGCGCGCGCATTCACTCCGACCATCTATGGAATCGCGGAGTGGTCTGACCTCTTCACTTCCCGTCAGCTCGCGGCGCTGACGACCCTCTCGGATCTGGTGCAAGTGGCGTGCGAAGAGGTGAAGCGAGCCGCGATGGACGCCGGCCAGCCCGACGATGACAAACCCCTCCGAGACGGTGGCACGGGAGCCACAGCCTACAGCGAGGCTGCGGCCGTGTATCTCGCGTTCTCGCTCAGCAAGGTGACGGATCTGGCAAACACGATTGTGACGTGGAGATCTGATCGCGAATCATCGTATCACCTGTTTTCCCGGCAAGCGATTCCAATGGCTTGGGATTACTGCGAGCTGAACACGCTCCTGGAAGGAACAGGCAGCTTTGTCGGTGCGGCGGGCTGGACTGCAGAGAGTATCGAAGGAGTTGCATCCGGCTACGGGTCGCCTTTCGGGACAGCAAACAGGCTCGATGCCGCGAATCAATCGCTATCCAAGGACAAGATCGTGTCTACGGATCCACCCTACTATGATAACGTCCCCTACGCGGACCTGTCGGACTTCTTCTATGTCTGGCTGCGCCGGTCTCTCCGGCACGTATTCCCAGACCTATTCGCCACGATCGCCGTGCCCAAGAACGAGGAGCTGGTGGCCTTCACTTACCGACACGACGGCAAAGCGAGCGCTGAAGCGTTCTTCCTCGAGGGTATGACGCGAGCGATGCGCAGTTTGGTCGACCAGGCGCACCCAGGCTTCCCCGTCACTATCTACTACGCTTTTAAGCAGGCAGAAAGCAGTGTCACCGGGGGCACGGCAAGCACTGGCTGGGAGACCTTCCTCGACGCGGTGATCCGTGCCGGCTTCGCTATGAGTGGTACCTGGCCGATGCGAACAGAACTGGGCAACCGAATGCGCGGGATGGACTCCAACGCCCTCGCCTCCAGCATCGTCCTCGTCTGCCGCCGACGGGCCAACGACGCGACTACTGCCACCCGCCGCGAGTTCGTCACCGCGCTCAAGGCCGAATTACCCATTGCGCTCACTCACCTCCAGCGCGGCAACATCGCGCCGGTCGATCTGGCTCAGGCAGCCATCGGCCCGGGCATGGCTGTCTACACGCGTTTCGCTAAGGTGCTCGACGCCCAAGGCAAGCCACTTTCTGTGCGCGAGGCACTGGCGCTAATCAACCAGACCCTCGACGAGGCGCTCGCCGAGCAGGAGGGCGACTTCGACTCCGACAGCCGCTGGGCGCTCGCCTGGTTCGAGCATGCAGGCTTCGTCGAAGGCGAGTACGGTGTGGCCGAGACGCTCTCGACGGCCAAGAACACCAGCGTTGCCGGGCTGGCCGAGGCCGGCATCGTGAAGTCTAGCCGCGGCAAGGTTCGGCTCTTGCGACCCGATGAATTGGCCGCCGACTGGGACCCGATCACCGACCCTCGGCTCACGGCCTGGGAGACGGTACACCAGCTAATCCGCGCCCTGGAGAAAAGCGGCGAGGGTGCCGCGGCCGCTCTGGTTGCGAAGCTCGGCGGCAAGGCCGAGCCCGCCCGCGAACTGTGCTACCGCCTCTACACCATCTGCGAGCGAAAGAAGCGTGCCGCAGAGGCACTGTCCTACAACGGCCTCGTCCAGAGCTGGCCGGAGATCACGCGCCTGGCCAGGGAGAGTGGAAAACCACGTGCCGAACAAACTACGATGTTTGAAGGGGAGTACGAATAACCTATGGCCGTTACCAACCAAGACCGCGTTGGCAAGGTAAAGGAGCTCTCATGTTATGCTCGTGTGGTGGGCAGCGCCCACCGATCCCCTACAGCAATGGCTCGAGATATTACCCCGGCACGAACGAAACGCACAGTAGGTCAGGCTTTCCAGCCTGACTCTGGACCTTGTCAGGCTGGAAAGCCTGACCTACTTCCTTGTCGGCGTAATAACCTGCCTGGTCCAGGAGGGGAAGCCGCGCTTCAACAAGACCACGTTGTTCCCCGCAATAGAGGAAGAAGCCATGCAGATTGAGGCGCTGGAGATCGGCAACTATCGTCTGTTCCGCGACACCAAGCTCACGGACCTGCCTCGACTCACGATCGTGGTTGGCACGAATGGCTCTGGAAAATCCACCTTGTTCGATGTGTTCAGTTTCCTCAAGGAAGCACTGACGCAAAACGTAGCCTCCGCAGTGTCTCGTAGGGGTGGATTCCGCGAACTGGTCAGCCGAGGAGAAAGTGGACCGATTTCCATTGCTGTCAAGTTTCGCGAAAGTGGCGGTCGCCTTGCCACGTACCAACTTGAGATCGCAGAGGATGCGGGCCGTCCGGTCGTTCATCGAGAGGTGCTCAAGTTCCGGCGCGGCCAGAAAGGCCAGCCCTGGCACTTCGTTAACTTCTCGCGCGGACACGGCACCGCAATCACGAACGAAACAGCATACGGTCAGGAGGGCGTGGAGGCCGAGCGCAAGGAATATGTTTTAGATGATCCCAGCGTGCTCGCGATCAAAGGGCTGGGGCAGTTCAAAGAATTCCGCGTGGTGGCGGAGTTCCGCAGCCTGATCGAAAACTGGCATATCTCCGATTTCCACATCAGCGATGCCAGACCAAGCTCCGACGCCGGCTACGCCGAGCACCTCTCCACCCGAGGTGACAATATCGCACAAGTTGCGCAGTACCTCTATGAGAACCATCGCGACCTCTTTGACCGTGTGCTTCAAGTGATGAGCGAGCGAGTGCCCGGCGTGAGCCGTGTCGAGGCGAAGCCAACCGTGGACGGGCGGCTGGTCCTGCGCTTTCAGGATGGCAGTTTCGGGGATCCCTTCATCGCGCGCTACGTCTCGGACGGAACGATCAAGATGTTCGCCTACCTCGTTCTGCTCTACGACCCGAAGCCGCATCCCCTGCTCGCAGTGGAGGAGCCCGAGAATCAGCTCTATCCGGAGCTGCTCCATGAGCTCGTCGAGGAGTTCCGTGACTATGCCCGGCGCGGCGGTCAGGTGTTTGTTTCAACCCACTCCCCCGAGTTTCTCAACGGTGCCCGGCTTGAAGAGATCTACTGGCTAGTCAAAGAGGGCGGTTTCGCGACTGCACGCCGGGCGTCGGAGAGCGAGACGCTACGGAACCTCGTCGAGGAGGGCGACCTTCCCGGCGCACTCTGGAAGCAAGGTCTCTTCGAGGGAGTGGGGCCCCGATGAGGCGCATCATATTCTTGCTCGAGGAGTACTCGATGAAGGTCCTGCTCGACGGGCTCTTGCCGCGGCTGGTACCGGGCCTGCAGTTCCTCTGCGTTCCCCACGAAGGAAAGCAGGATCTCGACAAGAGCGTACCTAGAAAGCTCCGTGCCTGGCGCGAGCCGGGAGTGCGGTTCGTGGTTCTGCGTGACAAGGATGGTGCAGACTGTCATGAGGTGAAGCACAAGCTGGTTTCCCTGTGTGAAGCGGGCGGCCACCCCAACGCGCTGGTGCGAATCGCCTGCCAGGAGCTCGAGGCCTGGTATCTCGGACAACCGGCGGCGATGGCGAACGCCTTTGAGAACAAGAAACTGAGAAAAATCGGCGCCGAAGCACGTTACCGCGATCCCGACGCGGTGGATCGGCCTTCGGCGGTGATCGTGGAACTGGTTCCGGAGTTCCAAAAGGTGTCGGGTGCGCGGCGCATGGCAAGGGCGCTCTCACGAAAGGGGAATAAGTCGCGCAGCTTTCAGGCCTTCCTGACAGGGATCGATAGGGAGGCCGCGGTACTCGGCGAAACACCCTCCACCGGAGGAGAAGCTTGATGGCCATCACCAATCACGATCGCGTCGGCAAGGCGATGGAACTTCTCAAGGGGGGGCTTGGCCCCTTCGTGGAGCGCGAGTTCAAGAGCACCTACAAGGATCGAGCCGCGGCCGAGCTCCAGCGTTTCCTGGGCGAGGACAGGCCGAGCGCGAAGAGGACGGTCACGGCGCTCGACGTGGCGGCGCTGCTCAAGATCATGTGGGACTCCTGGAATGATGTCTTCCGCCTGACCCTCGGTCCGGCCGAGCGCAGCCTGGTGAGCGAGCTCCGCGACCACCGCAACAAGTGGGCGCACCAGGAGGCCTTCTCGAGTGACGACACCTACCGCGCCCTCGACTCGTCCGGCCGCCTGTTGACCGCCGTTTCGGCACCGCAGGCCGACGAGATCGAGAAGATGAAGACGGAGCTCCTGCGTCTCCGCTTTGATGAGCAGGCGCGGAGCGAGAAGCGAAAGAGCGCCGGCACCGCAATCGAGGGCGCCGCGGTGGGCGGACTCAAGCCCTGGCGCGAGGTGGTGACTCCGCATGCGGACGTGGCCAGCGGCCACTATCAACAGGCCGAGTTTGCCGCGGACCTCTGGCAAGTCCATCTCGGCGAGGGGACCGACGAGTACAGGAACCCCGTCGAGTTCTTCCGCCGCACATATCTCACCGAGAGCCTCAAGCGGATGTTGGTCGGCGCCGTGCGCCGCCTCGCCGGCCGGGGCGGAGATCCGGTGGTGCAGCTCCAGACTAACTTCGGCGGCGGCAAGACCCACTCGGAGCTGGCGCTCTACCACCTGTTCTCGGGCATCGCCCCCACCGAGCTGGCGGGCATCGACGCGGTGCTGGCGGAGGCCGAGGCCAAGTCGCTGCCGACCGCCCGGCGCGTCGTCCTGGTAGGCAACAAGATTTCGCCCGGCAACCCCTCCACCAAGCCCGACGGCACCGTGGTGCGAACGCTCTGGGGCGAGCTTGCCTGGCAGCTCGGCGGCAAGAAAGCCTTTGCCCGCATCAAGGCCGACGACGAGAAGGCGACCAGTCCCGGCGACGTCCTGCGCGAGCTGTTCAAGGAGTACGGGCCGAGCCTGATCCTGATCGACGAGTGGGTCGCATACGCGCGCCAGCTCCATGACCAGGGCGACCTGCCGGCCGGTGGCTTCGAGACCCAGTTCACCTTCGCCCAGGTGCTCACCGAGAGTGCCAAGCTGGTCAAGAACTGCCTGCTGGTGATCAGCCTGCCTGCCTCCGACACCTACGGGTCGCCCCATTCCCAGGCCGATGACGTCGAGGTGGGTGGCCAGCGCGGCCGCGAGGCGCTCGATCGGCTGCGGAACGTGGTGGGCCGGGTCGAGTCCTCGTTCCGCCCCGCCAGCGCCGAGGAGGGTTTCGAAATCGTCCGCAGGCGACTGTTCGAGCCGCTCTCCAGCCCCACCCAGTTCCGCGACCGCGATGTAGTGGCCCGCGCCTTCGCCGACCTCTACCGGACGCAGCACCAGGAGTTCCCCCCCGAGTGCCGGGACGCCGACTACGAGAAGCGCATCAAGTCGGCCTACCCGATCCATCCGGAGGTCTTCGACCGTCTCTATTCCGACTGGTCCACGCTGGTGAAGTTCCAGCGCACTCGCGGCGTGCTGCGGCTGATGGCAGCGGTGATCCACAGCCTCTGGGAGAAGGGGGACAAGACCCCGCTGATCCTGCCGGCGAACGTCTCGATCGACGCCCCCCGCGTGCAGTTCGAGCTGACGCGCTACCTCTCGGACAACTGGCCGCCGGTGATTGAGAAAGACGTGGACGGCCCCAACTCACTCCCCCTGCGGCTGGATGGCGAAATCCCCAACCTTGGCAAGTTTTCAGCGTGCCGCCGTGTTGCACGAACGATCTACCTCGGCTCGGCCCCCACGACGACAGCCGCGCACCGCGGCCTCGAGGACCGGCGGGTCAAGCTCGGCTGCGTGTTGCCGGGCGAGTCGCCGGCGATCTTTGGCGATGCGTTACGACGACTGGCCGGAGCGGCGACCTACCTTTACCAGGACGGCCCGCGCTACTGGTACTCGACGCAGCCCACGGTAACCAAGCTGGCCGAGGATCGCGCCGAGCAGTTGAAGCGCGATCCCGACAAGGTGGTGCTCGAGCTCGACCGGCGCCTGCGGGCCGACCTGCGCCATGCCGGCGACCTCAGCCGCATCCACCCGATGCCGCAGTCGGGCCAGGACGTTCCCGACGACCTCGACGCACGGCTGGTCGTGCTGCGAGTCGATCATCCCTACAGCAAGGAACCGGGCTGCGCGGCCGACGTCGCCGCCAGGGCGATCCTCGAATCGCGCGGGAACACGCCCCGGCTTTATCGCAACACGCTCGTTTTCCTCGCGGCCGACAAGACCCGACTTCAGGACCTCGACGAGGCGGCGCGGAAGTTTCTCGCCTGGGAATCGATCCTGGCCGAGAAGGACGATCGACACTTGAACCTCACGCCCCAGCAGGTGAAGCAGGCCGAGACCCAGCTCGCCGCCGCGGACGGCACCGTCACGGCACGCATTCCCGAGGTCTACCAGTGGCTGCTGGTTCCCATGCAGAAGTCGCCGCAGGCGGGTTCCGTCGAGTTACACGCGATCCGGCTTGCCTCGGGGCACGACCCACTGGCCGTGCGCGTGAGCAAAAAGCTGAAGAACGACGAACTCCTGCTCACAGGCTTCGCCGGCACGCTGCTCAGGATGGAGCTCGACCGGGTTCCCCTCTGGCGGGGCAATCACGTCGCCGTGAAGCAGCTAGCCGAGGACTTCGCCCGCTACCCCTATCTCCCTCGGCTCAAGGATTCCGCGGTGCTGGTCGGCGCCATCCGCGATGGCGTGGCGCTGTTGACCTGGCAGGAGGAGAGCTTCGCCTTCGCCGACAGCTTCGACGAGACCACGGGCCGCTACCGGGGATTACGCGGTGGACAGCTCGTCCCGCTGGCGGATGCCGACTCGCCCTGCCTGATCGTGAAGGGAGACGTTGCCCGGGCTCAGCTCGACGCCGATCGAGGAAAAGTACAAACAGGCGCAGAAACCGGCCCACAGGGCGTGGGAGAGGGTGGAACAACGACCACGACTCAGGGAACGACCGAAACAGGTTCGTCGAAACTCGTGGTCACACCGCCCAAGCGGTTCCACGGCACGGTAACACTCGAAGCGGCCCGCGTCGGCCGCGATGCCAGCCGCGTCGCCGAAGAGGTTATTGCGCACCTTACCGGCCTCGTGGGCGCCAGCGTATCAGTTACGCTCGAGATCGAAGCCCAGATCCCTTCCGGCGCGTCAGATCACATCGTCCGCACCGTGACCGAGAACTGCCGAACGCTCAAGTTCACCAACCAAGGGTTTGAGAAAGAGTGACCTTTCTTACATCGTGAAGGAATAATTGATTTCAGATTACGGGAGAGGATGGCGGACTTGGTTCTTGGTTTGTTGATGGCGAGGATAACGAGCCATGAAGTGGCACCGGACAGAAGGTGACTTTTGGGCTGAACATCCCGTGGAAGACGGGACAGTCAGTTTAAAGTGCATAAACATGCATGGAATTAATGGCATCAAATGGATTTGGAGAGTTGAGTGGCCAGGCGGGCAAATCGCGAAAGGCCATGCAGATACCTACGGAATCGCCAAGGAGCTTGCGGAGAGAGCAGCGGAGGTTTATGAACCCGATGGGGACGGCTTCCGCAAAAAGCCCGGTTACGAATGAAGAGCGAGCGGAGGCCACCCACTTTCTGGCGCCCAGGAAGCGAGAATGGCCCCTTTCACCCCCCTTGGCTGTCAGCCCACGGTCACGGCAAAAGGTCTCGAATCCCGGATTCCAGACCACCTGGCCGGACTGGCGATCGTGGGAGGTCACCAGTGGCGAGGCGTTGTCACAGAGGACCTGCTCGGTGAGGCCCCCGAAATGTTGGAAGGCTCCTTCCAGGCCCTCGAGCCAGTCGTCTTGTCGCTGTGCGAGGAAGGCCCGGCAATAAAGCCGGCGCGAGTGTCCCAGCACAGCGGTCATCAGATAAATCTTGACGGGCTGATCAGCAATCTGAACGACTTTTTCACCGAAGTCGATCTGGATCTGTTGGCCCGGTGGGGTCTCGAACCGGACAGTGCCCAGCGCCCTGGCCCGTTCCTCCTGACGTAGGGTCGCCACGGCCCGTTGCAGGGTCCGCAAGTCGATCTGGATCCCGCGGGTGGCCAATTCCTGCTGAATGACGACGGTGTTTCCCTCGGCAACGGTACCGAAGAGCTGGTGAACTTCACTGAGCGTGGGGCCGCCGAGGCGCCGCGCCGCAAGACGTTCTTGAAAGCCGACCGTGGCTCCAGCGAGATACGGCGGACGGAGTTGCGGGAGATCCCCAACCGTCGAGCAATCCGTTTGCTCCCGAGACATTGGCCGGAACGTTCGTGGATCCGATCCACGATATCCGGTCCCAGCATCCTGGTGTCCTCCTGCGTCGATCGCAGGTGGACATGTGTTACATCCGTTTGGTCCGCCTGCGTGTCAAGCAGGTTAACCAAATCGGGGTCGACGCTGTCCATATTCCCGCCTTAACAAGTGTCCAGCAGGGGTCAGTTTTAGTGTCGCCTGACAAGCCTTAAACGAGGTTTCGGCTTGACGGGTCGATTACTTCCCACGCCCTGCCCAGGAAACCCGCTTAACCCCGATTAAGAGGGAGCCAGCAATCGTGGATTGCACCGACTGCTGACAAAGCCGACAGCCGCCCACCCCTCCGGGGGCCCGGTGGCTGGGGGGGCGATTCGTACCTCTGGCATGCCCCTGACGGCCTCAGGGCGATAGCGGCCACCACACTCGGATGCGTGCAAGCAAGCGCCCAGGAGTTGGGTGTCATAGAGGCTAGTTACGCCTCCGCGATAATCGGCGTTGACCGCAGGTTCGAGCCCATTCCCGAGGACGAGTTCACCCAGGAGCGCCTGCTTGGTGAGGCCCCGGTAAAGCGCGTCGGCCCGAAACAAGACCCCGAAGAAGTCTCAAGGCTCTTGAGCTGGTACCCGCTTCCCCTCGTCCTGAGCGCACTCTCCCTCGCGGCCGGCGCGGTGATCCAGCTTCTTGCCCGGAACGTCCCGGACCGACTATAAAGGAGGTAGATATCCAGTAGGAACACGACGATCAAGACGCGGCCCGGTCATGATGTCCAGTTCGGCCCGCGAACGATCGGTCACAGGATCTTGCCGACGATGGCAATGGCAGGAATTGAGCCGGGGGCTGTGTACTGCGAGCTCGAGGAGCTGGTCCTCCGTGTGAATGACCACCCCGAGGTGCGTCTGAGGCTGCTGACCGAGGTTTCGCGGGCCCTGGAGGACTGCTCGAGGCTGATGGCGGCGGAGCGAGAGACGCTGGCGGAGAAAGTCGAGCGCTGGAGGTACCAGTTGCTCAACCACAACGCGGGGCATCTGAGCGACGATCAGTTGGAGCTCACGCAGCGGCTCGACTTGCTGATGAACCAGTTGAGCGGCTCGGAGCCGCGCCCGCCGCGCTCGTTGCTGTCGATGCTCGCGACCACTCGGTCCCAGCCTCTGAGCGAGGAGATCGAAGCCTGCCTCGATCCGGGCCGCCCGCTGCAAGCCGTGGAAGACGCGGCCCGGGCCGTCACGGACCGGCACTTCGCCGCGGGGGACGTTTCCGCAAGCCGCCCGATGCTGATGTATGCGCCCTTGTACGTGTCGAACCACTGCATCAACCATTGCCTGTACTGCGGCTTTCGCTATCCCAACCCGATGGAGCGCGAGCAACTCGACGTCGCCCAGGCAATCGCCGAGGCCGCCGTGCTGGGCCGGCGCGGTTTCAGGCACGTTCTCGTGGTGGCCGGCGAATATCCCCGACTGATCACAGTCGACTACCTCGCGCGGGTGGTCTCGGCCCTGACCGGTCGAGGCTTCGCGGTCGCGATCGAGGTGGCCCCTCAGAGCACGCTCGGCTACAGCCAGCTCCGCGCGGCGGGGACGCTCGGGGTGACGCTCTACCAGGAAACCTACGACCCCGAGCGTTACAGCATCTATCATCCCAAGGGGACCAAGGCCTGGTACGACTGGCGGCTGGAAGGTCCGGAGCGCGCCGCCGAGGCGGGCATCCGGCGGATCGGCCTGGGCATCCTGCTCGGCCTGGGCGACCCGCGCGAGGAGCTTGGCGCTCTGATTGCTCACGGCCGGTATCTGCTCGAGCGGTTCCCCGACCTCAGGCTCTCGCTCAGTCTGCCCCGGATCCATGACGCCCCCGCAGGTTTCTCGGCGCCGCATCGCGTGGACGACGACACGTTCATCCGGCTCTACTGCGCTCTCCGCCTGGCGATCCCGTGCGCCAACCTCGTGCTCTCGACCCGCGAGCCGGCCCACCTGCGAAATCGCCTGGCCCGAACCTGCATCACTCAGATGAGCGCCGGCAGCTCCACATCGCCCGGGGGATATCAGGAGCACGATCGAGACGGCGCCAGCCGCGAGCAGTTCCCCGTCGTCGATCAGCGGAGCCCCGAGGAGGTGGTCCGTCACCTGACCGAGGACGGCTTTCGGGTCGTCTGGAACCTTACCGAGTTGCAGGCGCGGTGAGGTTTCTGGAAAATTAATCCGTACTTCACCACTGGCCTCTGCCTCCCACCAGTGCCGTTGACGTGCGGCATGCCATTTCCGATAATTTGGACAACTGTCATTTCCTCGCGAAACGAACTCACGACCGAACACCCCTGGGAAATCCTTGGTGCGGTGTGGAGACCGCAGGGGTTGGCCGGAAGAGGTGGTTCTTGGATTTGCTTGGCCGGGCTCGCAGCTTGTTCAAAGGGCTGGGGACACCCCCCGTCGCCAAGGTTCAATACTACAGCGTGGTCTGTCCGCTGGGCCACCGGTTGCGAGGCCGGAGGACCGGCGGATGCCAGGCCTTGCGCTGCCCGTCCTGCGGCGCGGGAATCTTCGTCTTGCCCGCCAGTCCCCTGCCGGAGCCGGTGGCTCCGGAGCGGCCGGCCAGGGCGCGCACGGCCATCGCCGCCAGAGCCGACGTGGACGAGGGCCCGATCGAGCTCAAAGACCCGGCTCAAGTCACGGTCGACATCGTCGAGCCGGACGACTTGGCGGTCGAGGCCGAGATCATCTGGGACGACGAGGTGGCTGGCGAGGCGTCCCCCGCGCCGGATGGCGGTGATCGCGATGATGTCGATCGCGCCGGGCCCCAGAAGCCCGCAGCCGTACCCGATCAAAACGTCAATCCTCGATCTCACCCCAGGCGACCCGCCCCACGACCGGCAGGTTCAGGGGTACCGGCCTCGCCTGCCCCGGCGGCAGCGACGGCGAAGCCGTCCCCGGGGGCGACTCCGACCACGGGCCGGCCGGAGGCCGCCCGCCGACGCCAGCCGGCCACGCTCGATCCGGGGCCGGGGGCTCGGGTCCCGGTGGCGGCAACCAGGGCCGGGACAAGCGATCTGGCACAACCGCGAACAGCCCGCGGACCCGGCCGCCGTCCTCTTGTGGTCCTCGCGTGCGTCGCCGTGCTCGCACTTGGCACTCTCGCCTGGCGGACCTGGCGACAGCGCTGGGAGAACCTTCCCCAGGTGGCCCGAATTGGTGCAACCGAGGGAATCGCCGCGCTGGAGGAAGGCAAGTTTGACCACGCCAATCAACTTCTCTCCGCGGCCAGGGAGGCCGTTGATGCCCTGGGAGGCGCCGTCGAGGACGCCGACAAGATTCGCCACGCGGCCGACGAGGCCGCGATCTTCGTGAACCTGCTCACCGATTCGCTCGAGAGCCTGCTCGACGAGGCCGCCAGGACGAGCCCCCAGGCCTGGGCCGACCGGTTTAACACGATCTACAAGGGGCGGACGGTGGTCATCGAGGCCACGATCACGGCGACGCCGGATACCGCCGGCTCGCACCGCTACGAGCTGGATTATCTCGTCCTCGCCGCCGGCCAGGGAGCAAGGGAACAACGCTATGCCCGGATCGATTTGACCGGATTCGAGGCGATCACCCTGGTTCAGCACAAGGAGGGCGATCACGTGGTCTTCGGCGGCCGGCTGGCCGCCTTCCAGTACGATCCCGAGGCGCAGGAGTGGATGATCCGCTTCGAGCCCAAGAGCGGCGTCTCCATCAAGTACTACAAGGCGCTCCAGAGCATGGGCTGGCCCAGCGGGTCGTCCTATCCCGACGACAGCCCGGAGGGACCGGATCAACCATGAGAACATTCGTGATCCCTATCCTGGCCGGCCTGCTCGTGCCATTGCTGTCGCCGCCTGGCCAGCCGGCCATGGCTCAGACCGTGCCGGTCGCGGTCGATGCCGCGGACCTGGATCGTCGGGCGGACCTGGTGGGCAAGCTGGTGGTCATTGACGACCGGGTACGGTTCTACCAGTACCATGCCGGCCGGGGCTACGACGAACTTTACCTGAAACGCACCAACGTGGTTTTCCGGCTGCCTGCCAGGCTGCGGCCGGAGGGTTCGCCGCGGCCCATGCCGGCCGTCGTTCAGGGACGCCTGACCCGGGACCAGGACCAGCTCGTCTGCGACGTGGTCACGCTCAAGGTCCTGCCCAATGACCTGGACCGCCTGGACCAGGCCATCAGTGCTCTGCCAGCCAGGGACTTCGAGAATCGCCAGGCGTGGGCGGCGTGGGCCGAGGCCCGAGGCAAGGCGTTCAAAGAAAATGCCCTGATCCAGCGGGCCCGGTCGCTCGAGGCCGAGGCCCTGCGACTGGAGAGCGAGCAAAAGCGGGTGACCGTCGATGCCCCGAAGGAGTGGCTCGCCCTGGCCGAGGAGGCACGACGGCGGAACATCGCCGAGCCAGGGCCTTCCGCCCTGGTACACAAGGCTTTGCAGGCCAAACTCGCCGCCGCCAGCAAGAGCGACTCGGTCAAGGAGGTCATTCTTCTCATCGAACGCTTCTTTCCCGAAGCGGCCAGGGACCGAGCGTCCGGTCAAATCGACCTGGGCCGCTGGAACGAGGCGTACGCGAACGACCCGGGGGCTGCGTACCGCGCCGCGCCCGCCGACGTCCGCAAGGCGCTCAACCGCAGGCTCTGGGCCGACGCCGTTGCCAAGCTCCTGGAAGTTCAGGCCGCCCTCGACCCCCGCTCGGCAATCGAGCTGGCCTCGAGGGCGGAGACGGAACTTCCTGACCGGCCGCAACTTGCAACAAGGCTTCTGAACACGGGACTGGACCAGGCGCGGCAAAACCTGGGCTCTTTGCGGCTGGCCGAGGTCAGGGCGCTGGCGCAGGCAATTCGAGAGCAGATCAAGGATCCCCAGGCCGCACTGGAGCTGTATCGCAACTGGTTGAAGATTCAGCGTGACAGGCTGAGCGAAACCGACGCCGAGGGCCCCGTCGCGCTGGCGGCGCTCTATGAAGACCTGCTCCAGGATCGGGCCGGGGCCAGGGAGTTGCTCGAGAGGGCCTGGAAAATCGACCCCGGTTCCAAGGAAGTGGCCGAGGCATTCCGGACGCGGGGCTACCGGCGGGTCAAGGATCAATGGGTCGAAGCCGCTCCGACGACCGCGGCCGGAGAGACGAACAGCCCCACCGCCGCCGGGTCGGGGCCCGAACCCTCCTCGTCTCAGGGTTTGCGGGGCAAGACACCCGACGAGGTCAGCCAGTTGATGGCGTCCAAGCCTGAGGGAAAGGTCATCTCGGGGACGAGGGGCCAGATCATCGAACAGTGGATCTTCCTGGTTCCGAACCAGAGCCAGGTTCGCTACGTCAACTTCTTGCACACCCCCGGCGAGATCCTCCCCCGGGTGGTCTCCGATTACTTTCTGCCACGTAATGTGCTCAAAGGACATCTTGCCCCGGTGCGTTGATTTAACGTCTCAATGCACAATCTTGGGAATCTTGCTTTTTTTTCGTTGATTTTTCCAAAATCCCACGCAGAATGTGAGAGCTTTCCCGCCCCGACTACCTTCCTGCTTTGACGTCGCGGTGTGTCCGCCCTTCCTGAATTCAGGGCTGTTCCCCCCGCTCTGAATTTCTTCGTAGTCCCGAAGTCCAAGGTGGCCAAAGAGGCGCAGGAAAATCCGAAGAATTTCGTCAAACCTTTGGTTGGCTCGGGCGTATTATTGCTGTGGATCGGAAAACCGGGCGCCAAGACTTGTCGATGGCGCATAATGTGCTTGATGGAATCGATCACCATGAGGAGCACGTGGATCGGCACCGAAAGGCTTCTCCTCAGAATCGCTTGCCCGGATCTCAGCCGAGCGATGTGTGAGCTATTATCTTAATGAAATTGAGTAGATCCATCCGGTCGACAGGGAAATCCGTGGCGATGTGGGTCTGTGGGGTCGATCCCCGCAACCAGTGATCCGCGAAGTATCGCACCAGGAGGTGTTCAATGGCCCGCAAAGATGCCTTGCTCAGACTCACATCGCGTTTGGTCTCTCGTCGCGATGCGCTGCGTAAAGCCATTAATGGCGATCTCGACTTCCGCAAATTCTCGGAGGTGAGCGGGGTTGGAGATAATGTGGACGCGGCCGTCGATTCGGCCAACGATGAAATCAGCTCGCAGCTCGTGGAGATCGAGAGTCGCGAACTCGGCCAGATCGAGCATGCACTGCAGCGGATTGCCGCCGGAGTTTATGGTCGTTGCGAGTTTTGCGGCGGCAAGATCTCCGAGGCTCGGTTAAACGCCCTGCCGTACACCAATAGCTGCATCGACTGCCAGCGCGAGAACGAGCGGCTGGGCCAGAATCGGCTCGACGGCGATACTGCTCGCTGGGCCAAAGTCTTCGAGAAGCCGATGGACGAGGGCGAGGGCGATGCCCAGGTCAATCTCAGCGACTTCGAGATGGACTTCAGCGAAACGGGCCGTTGATTCGCAGCGCCGTTTGACCGCGTCCACGCTTACCCGAACTCTTGATCATGCCGCCGGACTGCAGTCCGGCGGCTTTTTTTTGGCAGACAAGAGCACCAAGGTCAGCAGATCGGGGGACAGAGCTCCCTTCCTGACAGCAGGAACGAGCTTTGTCCGCCGATTCTTTCGGCCTTTTGCCGCACGTCGTGTTTTTTCGGGGGAGTCCGCCAGCAAGCGCAAGTACCTTTGCGCCAGGCCGTCAGCACCGAAAGCCGGTTCGGAGTGCCTATCTCGAGCAGTCCGAACGGGCCGGTATTTTGACCCGGAGGCCGCGGGCACGGGCCTCACCAGGAGCGATCCGGGAGCGGAGAAGCGCTTCAGTAACGGTCGCGGTCGCGTCCGCCGCCGCCACCACCATAACCCCCGCCGCCACCGCCATAGCCGCCGCCACCGCCGGCACGAGGCTCGCGCGGCCGCGCTTCGTTCACAGTCAGCCGCCGCCCGTTGTGATCCTGATCGTGAAGACCGCGAATCGCCTCTTGCGCCTCGGCATCGGTGTCCATCTCGACAAAACCGAAGCCCTTGCTGCGTCCCGTGTCACGGTCGGTGATGACCTGAGCACTCTGGACCGTTCCGAATTGAGAGAAGAGTTGCTCAAGATCCGAACTGCTGACCTTGTAGGTCAAGTTCCCGACGTACAGTTTCTTACCCACCATCAATCTCCTGAGCGAAATCAACGACGGCCCACGGTTGCCTTTCCGGGCCGAGAGGAAAGGGATCGTGTCAAGACCCAAAGAGCGGAAGGGCGACAGAAGAGGCGAGAGAAGATTCCAGAAAGGATCGACATCGCGAACTCGACTCGTTCCCAACCAATCGTGAATTATACGACACAGCCGACGGGCCGATAGGTCGATTCTCGTTTTTTCACAAGATTTGAAAGTTTTAACCTGGGGGAGAGAAACGAAGCATTCACCGCCCCGGGAGAATCAGCCTCGACACCGGAACCGGCTAACCGCCGACATCCACCGCCAGCAAGATCAGTGAATCGCCATCCCGCAACGGTGTTGCTGGATCGGTCGTGAACCGTTGTCCGTTGATGTTCAGCGTGTAGGCCGGCTGCAGCGAACCCTCACTGCTGAGCACCGAGCCCAGGAGCGCCGGACAGGCGCGGGACAGGGCGCGAAGGGCTTCGCCAAGGTCCGCCGCCTCGACCGCCAGTCGGCTGACCCCGGCGCGCAACCGAGGGACCCCGAACAGCTCCACATGCACGCGTGGCGAACGCGGCTGGTTGCTGGCCGTGGCCGGATCCGGCATTAGAGCGCCGGCCATGGTCAAGGCCGATTGGTAATCTTCGGGCGTGTTCAAGTTCCGCAACGTCAAGAGCTCAGGGTCTTTGCATCGGAGCTCGTCGGCTGAAACGATCCGCGCACGCAGGACATCGGCCAGGAACGCGGGGCGGAGGCGGCCGCTCCGCAGCAACGAGTCGCACGCCGGCAGAACCGACGCCCGGCGGTAAAGCGCGGCGAGCGGGTGGAGGAATCCGTCACAGCGGGGGATGGCCAAGTCGTGATCCTCGATCAGCGCGACGAGCCGGTCGATCCAGGCCGGCTGGAGGAAGGGCACGTCGGTGGCCGTCGCATAGGCCAGCTCGACTTCATCGGGCAAGGCGGCGAGCCCGGCGGCCAGCCCTTGCAGCGGCCCCCGGCCGCGCAGGGGATCACGGGCAACCAGCACCGCTTCGGGCAAAGATGGAAGTTCCTGGCCGGGTGCCGCCACGACCACGATCGGTGCGGCCACGGTCGACACCAACCGCACCACGCGCTGGAGCATCCGCTCCGGACCGAAGGGAAGCCAGGCCTTGGGTTGACCCATCCGCCGGCTCTCACCGCCGCACAGAATCACCGCTCCCACGATCAAGGTCGGTCCTCCTCTCCGGCGGTCAAGAAGCCGATCGCGGCGAGCCTGCATCGTGTCTCGGCTTCGTCCCAGAGCACGCGGAAGGCCGAGACGGCGGGACGATCCCAGCGGCCGGCGGGTACGGCGAAATCATACCGCTCGGCACGCGCGGCAGGAACGCCAGCCCGTAGGCACGGGCGACTGGCTCGATGGCCACACCCCAGTCGGCGCGGCTGCGGTTGACCATCAGGCAAGAGGCTCTCTCCACGGCGCGGTCGACCGCCTCGGCCGGCGTGCAGCCCGCGAACAGCGGATCGTCGGGGCGGTGCACCAGACGTTGCATCCGGCCGTAACCGGGAAAAAAACGAACGCCCGGGGGAAGAAACGGCGTGTTGTACGTATCGCTGTGCGGATCCAGCAGGTGTACCCCGGCGAGGTCGCACTCACTACGGGCCGCCGCGTCCAGCCCTCCCTGCGATCCAACCCAGAGCGTCCGGGAGCGAATCCCCCGTTCGGCCATGAGACCCAGCAGCAAATCGAGGCCGACGCAGTGCGAGCCGATGACCACCAGGTCCGCAGGCTCGATTCCCCGACCGAGCAGCCTGACCCGCACGCGCTCGCCCTGTTCGACGTACTCCTGGAGCCTGGGAATGATGACGAAACCATCGGCCCGACTGAACGTGGTGACCGAGCCTGAGCCCTTGCCCATCGGATAGGCAGCCAGTCCCAGGGCGCCCGGCATGAGGTCCACCAGCAGGTACTCGGTGCGGCCCCGCTCGTTGTTGCACCGCACGGCCATGCGAGCCTCGATCTCGCCGTGGGTTTCGGGTCCCAGGCCCGCCATCTGCAAGAGGACCGGGGCGACGAACTCGTGGAAGGTGAAGATCGCCGAGGTCGGGAACCCGGGCAGAATAGCGACCGGCGTCGATCCCGCCGCGCCCAGGCAGATCGGCTTGCCCGGCTTGAGCGCGACCCCGTGCACGACGATGCCCGGAGTCCGGCGGGCCAGGACGCGGTACGACAGGTCCCCGCCTCCCTTGCTCGTCCCGCCGCTGAGCAACACCACGTCGGCCGTCGCCAGGCCCCGCTCGAGAAACGCTCGAGAAACTGGGGCAGCCGTTTCCGAAATCGCATCATCGACTCGTGGTCCAGACTTCATGAACGAGCCGCTGAACGCCCGGGGCGGGACTTTTCCTCTGGAAGGCGGCCAATGCCCGCTGGGACGATCTCATGGAGGGCGGGCACGAGGGATCGTCCACCGGCAAGCAGTTGCGGGAAAAGGGGCTGGTAAAATGAACGGGAAAGGAGAAACGAACATGGCGACTGTCTCAATTCAGGAAGCCCAGGCCAAGCTGTCAGACCTGATTCATCAGCTATCGCCGGGTGAGGAAGTGGTTATTACGGAGAACAGCGAACCTGTGGCGAAGCTGGCCCGCACCGAGCCGAAGAAGCAATGGCCATGCAAGGCGGGCAGCGCCAAAGGGAAGATCCACATCGCGCCGGACTTCGATGAGCCGCTCGTCTCCGCGCCGACCCAGCCGGCGACGGGTGCCGGGGGGGCAACTGCCCTGGCAAAGAAAGCGACCGAGACCCCTGCGGGCGAGTCTCGGTGGGAGAGCCCGATTGACCTATGCGAAGAGAAGAGCTCGGTGGAGGCGGCGCCGGCCACCGATCCCGGGAGACGGGAACCGCGGAAGACGTGGCTGATCGCCCTGGCGGGTTCCCTGTTCGGCCTCGTCGCAATGAGTGTCATCATTATCACGATTAGAGACAAGAGCGGCCGTGACACCAAGATTAGCGTGCCCGATGACTCGCCGGTCGCGGTCGAGGGTCCACTCAAGAATTTCCAGATCAAGTCACCGGAGACCGTTCGGGGAGTCGCGGAAGGCCGCGGCGGCTACGCTGTCATGCCCGAGGTAACGTACGACCCTGAAGCCGAGCCGACGGCAGATGGCACTGGTGGCCTGCCCACCAGTGGTGGCGAGGCTGAGAATCCGATGGAAGGGCAAGCCACCGGTGCCACCCGCCGCCAAGGCGAGCCCGCGGATACCGCCCTGCCTGGCCCGTCACCCAAGACCTGGACCAACAGTCTGGGAATGAAGCTCGTCCGCATCGAGCCGGGCAAGTTCAGCATGGGCTCGACTGAAAACGCGGACGAGCAGCCACCCCACCTGGTGGAGATCACCAGACCATTCTCCCTCGGCGATCGCGAGGTAACGCAGCGCCAGTACCTGGAAGTGATGGGCGTGAGCCCCAGCCACTACAAGGGGTCGGACGACCTGCCTGTCGAGCAGGTCTCCTGGCTCGACGCGGTCACGTTCTGCAACAAGCTCGGCGAGAAAGAAGAGCGAACCCCCTGTTACCGGATCAACGGGAAGGAGGCCACCGTCGTCGAGGGTAACGGCTACCGCCTGCCGACGGAGGCCGAGTGGGAATACGCCTGCCGCTCCGGGAGCACCACCCGATTCCCCTTTGGGGACAACGAGGCGGACCTGGGCGAGTTTGCGTGGTTCGACGGGAACTCCGCATCGAAGACCCACCCCGTGGGCCAGAAGCGTCCGAACCGCTGGGGCCTCTACGACATGCTCGGAAACGTCTACGAATGGTGTCAGGACTGGTACGACCTTAGGTATTACGCTATGTCGCCTACGTCTGTCCCGCGCGGTCCCTCGGGGGCGCCGCCCCGCGTCTTCCGGGGTGGTGGCTGGGACTTCGACCCGTCGAGCGCCCGCCCGGCGTACCGGGACTGGAGCCCGCCGGGGGCCCGATTCAGCTTCCTAGGCTTTCGACTCGCCGCAGTCTGGTCCGAGTAGAGCGTAGCCCGGGCGCGGATGCCGATGAGGAGCGAGTTCCGACGACGGGCTTCGCGGGGGCGGGGCCGGTTTTCAGTTTTCGCGACCGAAAACGGGCTAGTCGCGCCCTCGATGCCGATTACCTGGCAACCATCGCGATCGGGATGATTGCCGGCTCCGGCGCGGAGCTTCCCTGCTTCCGCGAAGAGCGACCCCCGGTCGCGCCCCGGCTACGCATTCATGGGCCCGCGCTCGGTCCTTTTGGTTTGAGCTGGTCTTGAACGACGATCGTCAGATTTGCCGCCGTCATCAAGGCTTCGGCATACTCAACCCCGATGTCTCGGACGCCCCTCAGGTACTCGTAAACCGCGGACCGGGACAGGGTGCCACAGTGGGCGCTGGCTTTCTTCCACAACTCGTATCGCGTCATCCCGTGGTCGTTGAGCGATTCCAAAATGGCCCGGCGTACAGGCCCAAGCCGCCGTCTGGGCAGATTGCCGGACGTGTCGCGGCACACCGGAGGTTCAGTCCCTTTCAACTCGGGTATCTCGTCGGTCTTGACGGGGCGGCGCATCGTCTTTCTGAGGCGAGCCAGGTCTTGCGCCGTCGTCACGTGGCCATCGCCTGCCGACATGTGGATCATCTTACCTACCTTCGATCGCTTGGGCATATTGCTTCCTTTCCCGGCGGGTTGCATGCCGTGCACTGATGACCCTTGTGACCCTCTCGTCCCCTCGGTACCGATCGGTCCAACAGATCAAGAGGATGATACTACGATCAGCCGGATGAATTGCAGCCTCCGGCAACACGTGTTACTGCACGTTTTATAGCGGCATGGCAACTTGGCAACCAGACCACGGATAATCCCCTGTTCCCGGGCCCCGAGAAACAGGCTAGCGCGGTTTGCTCGCGCGTTGCATACAGCGATCAAGAAAGGCCGTGGCGATCCTACCTTCTCCCCGCGGGAGAAGGTGCCCCGCAGGGGCGGATGAGGGATGAGATGCTAGCCTTGGC
>JBEKTN010000013.1:0-42997 GCA_049516015.1 Isosphaeraceae bacterium
CGCGACAAGATCCTCCCCAAGTATGAAATCCTCATCCAACCTCAATCGATCTAACGGACCTCGGATCACGGAGAACCAAGATCGCGAATCAAGATGAAATTATTATCGGGGATTTCCCCAGAACCCCGGCCCGGACATTTCGGCCATCATCTGGCAGCAGGGGCAGTCGGGGTCAATCACCGCATCGTGGCCGGACATGGCTTCGGGCAGCCGGGCGCGTTCGTGGGTAATGATCGAACGCGGCGTTCGTCCATCGAGTTCGGGATCGGGCGTATCGAGCCAGGCTTCGAGAACCCTTTCCAACCGCGGGACTTCCGTCGCGAGGAAGTCGCCGACTGTGAACCATTCGGGCCGGTGCCCGACTGTCGGCGACTGCGCCAGCTCAGTGAGCTGTTCCCAGCAAGACCACAAAAGCTGGCGAACGAGATCGTAGTACATGACCAGTTCATGGGTGCCGAAGCCCCCGTACTGGAAAGCGTCGGACGACTCCGTGAGGCCTCGCGGGCCTTCGCCCAAGCGAGACCATTGTTCGCATCGATCCTGCAGATCCCACGTGATGTGGTCATGCCGGTCGAGTGCGACCTCGCGTGGGCAGGCGCCGCCAAGGTCGTCGCGCGGCGTCAGCAACCAGGCCGCATGAATCTGCTTGAGCGTGTCGTAAAAGGGGCTGGCAGAACGCTCCTGACCGGGCCAGGGCTCTGGTGTGATCTCTTCGTCGGTCAGCCGACCGGCATCCACGGCAATCTCGTCGCGCCGAGCGAACGCGGCAAAGGATTCCCGCGCGACGAACTCCAACATGGGCCGGCCATAGAACACACGGCGGGCGTCCCGAATCGGTCTTGCTGCTCGCTTTCGGCGCCGCTCTTCGGCCACGTGCTTCCATTGGTCGCCATCGCTCGAAAAAAGCCAATCGTCGGCCAGGTGGTACCGGAGAGCTGTCTTCGTGCAACATTGACCGTCGTGATACCAGACGGATCCTTCAGGCCCGGGGGATGAATAGGTCGAATCGACGACGACCAGCCGTGCGAAAAGGTCGATGACGACCAGGCCCGCATCGTACGGCTCAGCGCACAGTCCGGGCGTGAGATTCGCGAAGAAGCGACATTGCGGGATAGGTTTCGCGAATCGCTCGGTGGCGGCCTCCAGTTCCTCCATCGTGACGGGGTCTGCACTGAGCGCCGCGACCGCTCGATCCGCACAACTTGCGTGAATCGTCCCGGACCAATCGCACTCCGCCTCTCGAACGATCAAGCGAGTTTCGCTCATGGCGCTTCCTTTCCAGTCCAGATTCATTCCCAGAAGAGAATCGTGCAGGTCGAGTGTGAGTTCGCCCGCAACGTGAACGCCATCCGCCAGCAGATGACGTCCTCAAGAGACTCATCATACCATCAGACGATCGTCGACACCCGTGCCCGCTGAGTCAGAGTGCGGGCGGGACACGGCGACATGGCCGTGCCCCAGGCGGCGCGGTTGTGTGGCCGTAAAGGATTGTGTGCAAAAAGCGTAAAACGATTCCTGCCTCCTTTTCCGCCCCCTAGCGGCGACACGAGTGCCGCGGCCTTCGTGCGCCTCGGCCCTTTCGCGCCCGGTGGGTGGCGACTACACTACTCGTGAAGACTGTCCAAACCTGCATAACTGTAAACCATCGACCGCTGTGGTCGGGCGGGCTCTTATGGCCGAGGTTAGAGACGGGAAGCCGAACTACCTGGATGTGCTGGTCGTCGCGGCGGCGCCGGTGGATCTCCGGCCGGCGCTGAACCTGGGGGTGGAGCTGGCGAGGCTCGAGAACATGGTGCGCCGGTCGGCGATCCCGATCCGCATGCGCCGCGTGTTCCCACCAACGTACGCGCAGCTCGAGAAGGAGCTGTCGGGGCCGGAGCTGGAGCGGAGGCGGCGGGAGCCGCGGGTGCTCCACTTCCTTGGCCACGGGGAGATGGACGGTCTCTGGTTCGAGAAAGAGGACGGCTCGGGCGAGCGCATCCCGACGAACCGCATAGTGCGCCTCTTGAGGGGCTCGCCCATCAAGCTCGCTCTTTTGAACGCCTGCTGGTCGGCCACCAACCTCGTGGCCTCGCTTTGCGACCGGCTCACGAAGGAGGGGGGAATCCCAGCGGCGATCGGGCACGGGAGCCCAGTGGCTGATGCCAGCGCGATCGAGTTCGCCCGCGAGTTCTACAGGCACGTGGTGCTGGGGAAGAGCGTGGGCGCGGCCAAGAACCTCGCGGCCAATCACTTGGCGGAGCAAAGCAAGCCGGGGGCGACGGCAGTCGAGCTGAAGGGACAGGGGACGCTGCTGCTGGCCGATGATCTGGCGGAGGGAGAGCGTCAAGGGCGGGTGGAGGACGGCATGCCCCAGAAGGGTTCGCTGCCGGGGGCCGCCTTCTTCGCCGGCCGGCATGACGAGTTCACGAAAGTCTCGGCAACTCTGGGCGACACCAAGCAGGTCGCGTACGGTCTCTGGGGCATCGGGGGCATCGGCAAGACGGCATTGACGCTGGAACTGGCGCGAAGGAACGCGTGGAGATACCCAGGGGGGATCGCCTGGGTCGACGCTCGCGACGTATCGCCGCCGACCGCGGCGGGGATGCTGCAGTTCGCCCTGGCCGAGCTGGAGCCAGCCTCGACCGCGTCCGGCGCCGCCTCGGGCCTGTTGCGGCTGATGAAGGAGGCCCCAGTGCTGGTGGTGCTGGACAACCTCGAGACCTTGCCGCCGGACGAGCACCAGGTGCTGACCAGGTTCCTGAGGAAGGTGCCGGGGAACGGCTCGCGGGTGCTGGTGACGGCGCGGTCGGAGCTGAGCGACTTCGACGACGTGCCGGGCACGCGCTCGCGTACCCTGACAGCGGGCCTGGACGAGTACAGCGGCGCTCACCACGCCTTCCACTACGCCCGCCTGAAGGACGTGAAAGCCCTGCGCGACGAGTACCCGCGCGTGGTAGAGGGGGGGCAGGTGGAGGGGAAGTGCGCCCTGATCGGCAGGCGGCTGTCGGGGCATCCCCGTATGATCGAGCTGGCCGTGGGCGTCGCCAGGCACGGCTGGGAGGTGCTGGAAGAGTCCCTGAAGACGCTCTCAGGTGACCTGGAAGAGCAGCTACAAAGGCTCCTGGAGACCGGGCTGAAGCTGTTAGCCCCGGAAGGGCGGGCGCTGTTGAGCTGCCTGCCCTTTTTCGGGTCGGGGAAGTTCATGAGGGAGGAGATGGAGGCCGTGGCCAGGGCGGCCGGGCGTCAAAGCGCCGCAAGAGGAGAGGAGCCGGAACCGACTGCCGAGGAAAGCGCCGATGACCAGAACAAGCAGACGGTCGATCGAGGACTCGAGCAACTCGAGCGCGCGGGGCTGATGGAGTTCGACCAGGACCGGGGGCTGTACACGTTCCACCAGACGCTTCTGGACCATGTGGTTCGTCAACCCGCGATGGATCCCGACCGACCTCGCTCGGTCCGGCTGGCCCTCCTTGCGTTCCACGCTGATTACGTGCGGGACCACAGCGACGACGACGTAGCGATCGACCGATGTGTCGAGAACATCCTCTCGACTTTGGAGAGCGCCTGGGGGCTCCGCGAGGCAGAAAGTCCTCTCAACCTCGCCCTATGCTGCGTGGTCAATGGACTCGGCTGCTACTTCGAGCGACGGGGGCTATTGCGGCTCGGCGAACACTGGCTCGAACGTGCCATCGCTCTCCGCAGATCTTCGACGCCGGCACGCGACCAGGCTGCACTCTCACAGGGATTGTACCAGCTAGCGCAGATTCTGTACCGCCGCGGAGAGCACGCCGAGGCGCGCCGGCTGCTGCGCGAGGCGATCGCTCTGAAGGAGGAGCTGGGCGACCGCCATGGCCGCGACGACTCCCTGCACCTGCTGGCCGTCATCGAACTCGCGCAGGAAAACCCGGACGTGGCGCGCGGGCTCCTGCGCGAGGCGATCGCCGGGGCTTATGAGCTGGGCAACCGCCAGGGCCGCGCCGCCTCCCTGTACCTGCTGGCCATCATCGAACACGATCAGGGAAACCCGGGCGAGGCGCGCAGGCTGCTGCGCGAGGCGATCGCCGTGAGGGAGGAGCTGGGCGACCGCCGGGGCCGCGCCGCCTCCCTGCACCAACTGGCCATCATCGAGCACGATCAGGGCAACATAGCCGAGGCGCGCAGGCTCCTGCGCGAGGTGATCGCTGTGAGTGAGGAGCTAGGCGACCGCCGGGGCCGCGCCACATCCCTGCACCAACTGGCCATCATCGAGCACGATCAGGCCAACCCGGCCGAGGCGCGCAGGCTCCTGCGTGAGGCGATCGCCGTGCAAAAGGAGCTGGGCGACCGCCGGGGCCGCGCCACATCCCTGCACCAACTGGCCATCATCGAGCACGATCAGGGCAACCCGGCCGAGGCGCGCAGGCTCCTGCGTGAGGCGATCGCCGTGGTGGAGGAGCTGGGTGATCGCCGGGCCCGCGCCGCCTCCCTGCACCTGCTGGCCATCATCGAGCACAATCAGGGAAACCCGGACGTGGCGCGCGGGCTCCTGCGCGAGGCGATCGCCGTGGTGGAGGAGCTGGGCGACCGCTACGGCCGGGCCGCCTCCCTGCACCAGTTGGCCATCATCGAGCACGATCAGGGCAACATAGCCGAGGCGCGCAGGCTTTACGAGGAATCGATCGAGATCGACAAGGGGATCGGAAATCTCTACGGGATAGCGACCAGCCTGGCTATGCAGGCCCAGCTCAATGTCCTGGAAGGGCGGTTCGAGGAGGCTGTGGCTCAGAGCCGAGAGGCGTTGAAACTTCTGGAGGAGACCGACTCGTTCAAGGCAGCCATCGCCAGGGAGACTCTGAGGGAGATAGAAGCGATGGCGGCGAGGGGGGCGAAGTGAAGGCGTTTGAACAGGCGCTGGAGGAGGTGAGCCCGGCGCAAGAGCGCGTGTTCGTACGCCTCGAGCCTTTCGCGCCCGGTGTGTGGCGGCTACATTACTCGTGAAGATTCCCCAAACCTGCATAACTGTAAACCATCGACCGCTGTGGTCGGGCGGGTCATGATGGCCGGGGCTAGAGAGGCAAAGCCGGAGTACCTGGATGTGCTGGTTGTCGCGGCGGCGCCGGTGGATCTCAGACCTGCGCTGAACTTGGGGGTGGAGCTGGCGAAGCTCGAGGATATGGTGCGCCGGTCGGCGATCCCGATCCGCATGCGCCGCGTGTTTCCGCCGACGTACGCGCAGCTTGAGAAGGAGCTCTCGGCGCCGGAGCTGGAGCGGAGGCGGCGCGAGCCTCGGGTGCTCCACTTCCTTGGCCACGGGGAGATGGACGGTCTCTGGTTCGAGAAAGAGGACGGCTCGGGCGAGCGCATCCCGACGAGCCGCATCGTGCGCCTCTTGAAGGGTTCGCCCGTCAAGCTCGCTCTTCTTAACGCCTGCTGGTCGGCCACAAACCTCGTGGCCTCGCTCTGCGACCGGCTGACGAAGGAGGGGGGAATCCCGGCGGCGATCGGGCACGGGAGCCCAGTGGCTGATGCCAGCGCGATCGAGTTCGCCCGCGAGTTCTACAGGCACGTGGTGCTGGGCAAGAGCCTGGGCGCGGCCAAGAACCTCGCGGCCAATCAGTTGGCGGAGCAAGGCAAGCCGGGGGCGACGGAAGTCGAGCTGAAGGGACAGGGGACGCTGCTGCTGGCCGATGATCTGGCGGAGGGAGAGCGGCAAGGGCGGGTGGAGGACGGTATGCCCCTGAAGGGTTCGCTGCCGGGCACCGCCTTCTTCGCCGGCCGGCATGACGAGTTCACAGAGATCGCCGCGACTCTGGGCGACACCGAGCAGGTGTCGTACGGTCTCTGGGGCATCGGTGGCATCGGCAAGACGGCATTGACGCTGGAGTTGGCGCGGAGGAGCGCATGGAGGTACCAGGGAGGGATCGCCTGGGTCGACGCACGCGACGTGTCGCCGCCGACCGCGCTGGGGATGCTTCAGTTCGCCCTGGCCGAGCTGGAGCCCGCCTCGACCGCGCCGGACGCCGCCTCGCGGCTGCTGCGCTTGATGAAGGAGGCCCCGGTGCTGATGGTGCTGGACAACCTCGAGACCTTGCCGCCGGACGAGCACCAGGTGCTGACCAGGTTCATGAGGAAGGTGCCGAGGAACGGCTCGCGGGTGCTGGTGACGGCGCGGTCGGAGCTGAGGGACTTCGACGACGTGCCGGGCACGCGCTCGCATACGCTGACGGCGGGCCTGGACGAGTACAGCGGCGCTCACCACGCCTTCCACTACGCCCGCCTGAAGGACGTGAAAGCCCTGCGCGACGAGTACCCGCGCGTGGCGCAGGGGGGTCAGGTGGAGGGAAAGTGCGCCCTGGTCGCCCGGCGGCTGTCGGGGCATCCCCGGATGATCGAGCTGGCCGTGGGCGTCGCCAGTCACGGCTGGGGGGAGTTGGAGAAGTCCCTGAAGACGCTCTCAGGCGACCTGGAAGAGCAGTTACGAAGGCTCCTGGAGACTGGGCTGAAGCTGATAGCCCCGGAAGGGCAGGCGCTGCTGAGCTTCCTGCCCTTCTTCGGGTCGGGGAAGTTCATGCGAGAGGAGTTGGAGGCCGTGGCCGGAGCGGCCGGGCGTCAGAGCTCCCCAAGCGGAGAGGAGCCGGAACCGACTGCCGTGGAAAGTGCCGATGACCAGAACAAGCAGACGGTCGATCGAGCGCTCAAGCAACTCGAGCGAGCGGGATTGATCGAATTCGAGCAGGACCGCAGGCTGTACACGTTCCACCAGACGCTACTGGACCATGTGGCTCGTCAACCGGCGATGGATTCCGACCGATCGCACTCGGGTTGGCTCGCCCTCCTTGCGTTCCATGCTGACTACGTGCGGGACCACAGCGGCGACCGCGCAGCAATCGACCGATGTGTCGAGAACATCCTCTCGACTCTGGAGAGCGCCTGGGGGCTCCGCGAGGAAGAAAGTCCTCTCGACCTCACCATTTGCCTCGTGGTCAACGGACTCGGCAATTACTTCGTGCGACGGGGTCTTTGGCGGGTTGGCGAACACTGGCTCGAACGTGCCATCACTCTCCGCCGATCTTCGACACTGGCACGCGACCAAGCTGCACTCGCACAGGGATTGCACCAACTGGCGCAGATTCTGTACGGGCTCGGAGAACACTCCGAGGCGCGCAGGCTCCTGCGCGAGTCGATCGTCGTAAAGGAGGAACTGGGCGATCGCCGAGGCCGCGCCGCATGCCTGCACACACTGGCCATCATCGAGCACGATCAGGGCAACCCTGCCGAGGCACGCAGACTACTGCGCGAGGCGATCGCCGTGGCGGAGGAGCTGAGTGACCGCTGGGGCAACTCCACCTGCCTTCACCAACTGGCCATCATCGAGCACGATCAGGGCAACTTGGCCGAGGCGCGCAGGCTCCTGCGCGAGGTGATCGCCGTGAAGGAGGAGCTGAGTGACCGCCAGGGCCGCGCCGCATCCCTGCTCCTGCTGGCCGTCATCGAGCACGCGCAGGGCAACCCGGCCGAGGCGCGCAGGCTCCTGCGCGAGGCGATCGCCGTGAACGAGGAGCTGGGCAACCGCCGGGGCCGCGCCGCGTCCCTGCACCACCTGGCCATGATCGAGCACGATCAGGGCAACCCGGCCGAGGCGCGCAGGCTCCTGCGCGGGGCGATCGCCGTGCATGAGGAGCTGGGCGACCGCCAGGGCCGCGCCAAATCCCTGCACCAGCTGGCCATCATCGAGGACGCGCAGGGCCACCCTGCCGAGGCGCGCGGGCTCTGGGAGAAATCGATCGAAATCAAGAAGGAAATCCAAGATCCCGAGGGCCTAGCGGCCAGCCTGTATATGCTGGCCCAGCTCAATGCCCTGGAAGGGTGGTTCGAGGAGGCTGTGGCACAGAGCCGAGAGGCGGTGAAACTGCTGGAGGGGACCGGATCGTTCAAGGCGGCCACGGCCAGGAAGTCTCTGAGGGCGATAGAAGCGATGGCGGCGAGGGGCCCGGGCTCGTGACCCCCCGGGCGGAATCATTTGGGCCGGGAACGGGAGGCAAACGATGCTGCTGACCAGCGAACGACGGGACCTCTACCTGCCTCTGGATGAACTCGAGATCCCGACCGGCGCCAGGGCCAAGCTCGAGGCTCTGGGTATCACGACGGTCGAGGAGCTGAGGGCGTACTGGTTCTACGAGAATAGGGAGCTGCTGACCGAGTACCTGGGCGACTCTCCGCTCAACCTGGTGGCCATCAAGCCGACCGTGGGGGCGGTGCGAGGGATGGCGGCAAAGGGGCCGGGCGGGAGCGTGAACGTGCTGGCGACCGGCCCGGTGCCTCCCCTGCGGCCCATGCCGCGCGGGGTGCTGCTGCCGCCATCGCAGCGGCTGAGGCGTGCGGCCGCTCCCTCAATGCCACCCGCGACGAGACGAGCCGGGGCGAAGATAGAGGCCAAGACGGTCGTCTCGATGACCAATCAGTTCCCGACCCCGCGCAACCAGGGGAGCCGGGGAACGTGCGTGGCCTTCGCCTCGGTAGCCTTCCTCGAGTTCCGGCTGGCCGGGGGCGAGGCCAAGACGAAGCCACTGTCGGAGCAGTTCGTCTACTGGGCATGCAAGGAGACCGACAAGTTGCCGACGGTGGCAGGAACGTATCTGCGTGTCGCGCGGAAGGTCCTGGCGACGCGCGGAGCGTGCCGGGCCGCGACCTGGAAGTACGAGACCCTGCCGATCGGGCCGACGGAGGGCCAGGGCCCGCCGCCGTCGGGAGCGGAGCAGGAGGCCAAGCAGGACCGGTGGAAGCAGGCCCGGGCGCTGACCCGCGCGCAGACCGTGGACATCGACGGGCTGCGCAACCGACTGGACGCCAAGGAGCCGATCGTCTTCTCGGTGCGGACCTTCCGCAACTGGGACTTCCAGGTGGTGCAGGAGACGGGTGAGATTCCCATGCCCCTACCCGGTGCGACGCCCGACGGCGGGCATGCCATCGTGCTGGTGGGCTACGAGCTGAGCCCGACGGCCCCAGGTGGCGGGGCCTTCATTTTCCGCAACTCCTGGGGCAAGGACTGGGCCCGCCTGCGCGGTAGGCACGGTGGAGGATATGGCACCCTCTTCTTCGACTACGTGAGAGACAACGCCTTGGAGGCGTATGGCTGAGAAACAGTAGATCACTGAGGGCGGCGCCAAAGCGGGCGACCCATCAGCCCAACAAGTTCAAGACAACCGAGCTGCCGATCAACGACCCGGAGGTGGATCGCGGGGGTCGAGGGCGCCTCGTGGATGATGAACAGCCGGAGCTTGGGCTGCGCGGACGAACGAAGGTGCGAGGTGACCCTCGACGAGCTTGATGAGCTTATCGAGCTCCACCTTCTTCTTCAAACCCAGCGCTGTGCGGAGGCCGCTCGGCTCGTGCAGGGCGTGCTCGTAGAAGGCCTCGGCGGTGGCGATGCCGTAGCGACTCTCGAGGAGCCGGGCGCTCTCGGCCGGGAAGGTCGGGATGTCGTCGAGGTATTTCACGGGCCTGGCTCCTCGGGATGGATATCCCTTGTTCCATTGTACGCGTTGGCCCTCGGAGTGTCACTGATTCCGAAATGCTTCACGCCGTACCCGGGTGTGAAAGGTTACTTGGAGTTTCGGTTGAGCCCGGTCTCGAGATCGACGATCCTTTGCTCCAAGGCTCTCAAGACCTTCGGGAGAGCGGCTTGGGCCTCAGGAGGCACGATGCCCACAGCGGCCGGGGGATCGTAGGCTGAGGCATCATAGAGTAATCGTACGAGGTCCCTGCATAAAAGGTTCCGTGCGTGAACAGGCACCACTTGACGGGCCGCGACCGCAAATGCCCCTTCTTGCCCGAGGCGTGACAAGGGAGCCGGCCCGCGCTACTGCACGGGAGCCGGCGTGGAGGCTGCCGCCTGCTTGGCGTCGTGGGGAACGAGCAATGATCGATTGCTGGGGTCTTTCGGATCGTCCTTCCTCGGGTAATCACGCCACAGCCATCGGAGCATCTCGGGCATGATCGCACCGCCCTGCTTGTTGGAATGGGTGCCGATGCCCCAGGTGTAATTCACGTCGTACTTCTTTTCCGTCAACGCCTCGACCATCTTGATATTCTGCGCGTGCCAGTCGCGGGTCGCGTCGTAGTTGCCGTCGCGGCGAAGGCCGCGGTTGTCGTTCACGCCGTCCTGAAGAAAGATGCGGATCGGTTTTCGCTCGCTCTGCCGGATCAGATCGGGATAGACGTGACCGCCCATGATGTTGGTGAAGCTGCCAATGGTGCTGATGACCTTCCGGAACTGGTCGGGCCGATGCCAGGCCACGGTGAACGCGCAGACCGCTCCGGAGCTGGCCCCCGAGATGGCGCGGCTTTCCGGATCATTCGAGATGTTGTATTCCTTCTTCAGGACCGGCAGCAGCTCGTCAACGATGAACTTGGAATACTTGTCATCCAGTGCGTTATATTCCACGCGGCGGTTGGTGGTCCGATCGCCCCAGTCCGCATCCGAGGCTTCCTTCTGATCACTACTGTGGCCGGGGTTGACGAAGACGCCGATCGTGACGGGCATCTCTCTCCGGTAAATCAGGTTGTCGAACACGTAGGGTATCCGGTAATTGCCCTTCAGGCCGACATAGGCGTGGCCGTCGCAGAAGACCATGAGGGATGCCGGCCTGGACGCGTCATATTGTGCGGGAACGTACACCCAGAAATCGCGTGTGGTGTTCGGGTACACCTTGCTTGGCAGCACGATCGGGCCGATGACCTTGCCTTGCGGCACCCCCTCATGCGGCTCGGAGTCGGGGCCGAGACGGTAGGCGTCGTCGGGGGGCGCGGCGATGACGCTCGCATCGGCCAACAGTACCGCCAGTGCCCAGGCAAATACCATTCTCATTGTGCGTCTCCGGTTGAGGGTGATCGACCTCGCACTCCGAAACGGAAGGCAGCCTTCCTTGCTTCGTCCGATGCCGAACGATAGCCGAGCAGAAACTGGCTGGCCCCTTCTGCGTTCAGGACGAAGTCGGCCGGGTCGAGCGGGTCGAGGCCATCGAATAGCGGCGAGGAGGCGACTTTCCGCGCTCAGTTCAAATGCTCAGTGATGGCGGCTGCCAGATGACCGATCGTCGCCGGGCGATCCGGCCACGGGAACGGCGATGGCTTGATGCCGGTCAGCAGGTATTCAACCAGCTCGCTCACGGGGCGGATGGCGTTGCCGAACGGGAGCGGCTCGGCGCCTCGAAAGAAGAGGCCGTGCTCCACATCGCCCTGCAAAGCCGCGGCAAGGTGGACTGCGATGCAGAACTGGCCCGCCCGCGGGTTGCCGTCGCGCAGCCCGCACTGGATCAAGCAGTCCGACCCGAGCACGCAGTCACGGCTGCCGTGGGCCTTCTGCTGCAGCTCATCGGCCCGGTCGAGGTATCGAGCGAGCCAGGGGGTACGCACCGCGCGGGCCGGCAGCCCGGCATCGCTCATGAACGTCACGATGTCGTCGGGAGTCGCGTCGGCCAGCACTTTCTTGAAGTTCGGGTGCGCGTCGCCTTCCTCCGTCACGGCGAACGGCGTGCCGATCTGCGCAGCACTGGCGCCGAGCGCAAGGACCTCCTTGAACTTCTCGTGGCTGTTGATCCCGCCCGCGACGATGAGCGGAATGCAGCGGGGGTCGATCCCCATCGTGCGGAAGAGCTCGAGCGCGCCGGGAATCACCGTCTCGAAATCGAATCGGGGCTCGTCCAGGTCTTCGAGCCGGGTGGCGCCCAGGTGGCCACCGGCGAAGAATGGGTGCTCAATCACGATCGCGTCGGGCAGGCGGTCCTTGCGAGCCCACTTCTTCACCACGACGTTGATCCCGCGAACATCGGAGAGGATCGGGATCAGCGCCACGTCCGGGTAGCCGGCGGTAAGGTCGGGCAGGTCCAGGGGCAGACCGGCTCCCATGACGATGGCCCCGGCGCCGCTCTCGCAGGCCTGACGGACGAATGCGGCGTATTGCGACACGGCACGCATGACGTTGACGGCGATCATTCCCTGGCCCTGCGCGATCTCCCGGGCCGCCCGGATCTCCCGGTCCAGGGCGATCAGGTTCGCCTCGTTGATCACCGCCTTGTTCCGACCTCGGCCCGACCATTCCATGAGGTCAGGGTGGTGTCGGCGGAGGTCCACGCTGGCGATCGTGCCAACAGCCCCCAGGCGTGCCACGTTGCCGGCCAGCCGGTGGGCCGAGATGCCCACCCCCATGCCGCCCTGGACGATCGGAACCAGCGATTTGCCTTTAATATGCAAGGGAGGATAGCTCGGACACTGCATGGAGAGGCTCCTGTTGGGTGAATCAGGCGGTGAGCCGGCGGGGAAGAGACTCGTCATCCCGAAGCCGCGTCGCTCGGTGGATCGTCGTTCTCCATTTCCAGTCCCAGTGCCGGGCCCAGCGGGCGGGCGCGATTCGTCCGTGCCCTGGACGGCCCCGAACGCTTCATAGCCTATTATGGCACGAGCGGCAGCCACTCGGAACCATCTACCAGCATCTCTTCAATCGGACAGCCTTCCATCCCCCTCTCGCATCGGGCCGGCAGAATTCCTTACCCAGAGCGGGCATGGGCCGTCGCTGGGCTTGGCAGTCCTCTTCGCGCCGTGATACGATTGCCTATCATAACGTCGTTGAGCGTCGGGCCTAACAGTCAGGCGAGGGAACGTCGCACCGCGGCTCGAGTCGCCGGTCTCGTTGTCGATGCGGCCGAGATTCTGGCGACGAGTGTCGCGCGGTCGGAGAGGTTCGAACTAACTTTGGAGGAGATGTGATCATGGTCGGGTCATTGCGATGGCTTGGTGCTGCCCTCTCAGGCCTGTCTCTGATTACCGGAACCGGCGTGGTCGGCGGGACTGTGGCGGCTTTATCGCCTGATCCCATCGCCGACTCGCCATCAGTCCAGGACGAACCCTCCGGGGCACAGGAACCGGCGGAAGCCGCGGTCAAGGCTGCACCCGGCACGACCCAACCGGCCGAGGCTCCCGGGCCGAAACCCGACGTGGCCTCTGTCTTCTCGCAACCGGGTGACGATCCTCCGCGGCCGTTTGTGCCGCTTCATCCCAGCACCGTCGATGATCGCCAGCAAACCGAGGCGATGCGGCTTTACGCGGCAGCGCGTGGTCTTGAGGATCGAGGCTCCTTCAACGAAGCCGTGGCCCTCTTCCGGCAAGCCCAGAAACTCGATCCCGATTCGGTCGCCATCGCCAGGCGGTTGAGCCGGATCTACTTGGGTGCGCTGGGGCGTCCCGAGCTGGCCGTCGAGTTCGGCAAGAAGGTTCTGGCCATCGAGCCGGGCGACACCGATACACTCAGCCGGCTCGTCGAATTCTACAATCGCAAGAACGACACGGTCGGTTGCCAGAGCGTGCTCAAGGAAGTTCTGGCCAACCCCAAGCTCGACGCCCACTCGCCGGGGCGCCTGCTGGCCCAGTTCGAGCTGGGCAAGCTGTACTCGGAGAAGCTCAACCAGGTCGACAACGCGGCCAAGGCATACGCCGAGGTGATGGCGGGGCTCGATGACAAGACCGCCAACAGGCTTTCGCCCGCGGATCTCGCCCGGATCCTCGGCAATGAGCCGGCCACGGCCTACCTGAACTTCGGCATGGTCTTCCTGGAGGCCAAGCAGAACGACCTGGCCGTCAAGGCCTTCGAACGCGGCCTGGTCTATGACGAGGAGAATCCGCAAATTCCCTTGCAACTGGCGGAGACGCTGCTCAAGCAAGGTAAAGGACAGCAAGCCCTCGCGCTGGTGGAACACTACATCAAGCGGCAGCCCCAGGCGCTTGAGGCTTACGAGCTCATGACCAAGGTGCTGACCGCCTTGAAGCGGGAAGTTGAGATCACTCCCCGGCTCGAGGACGCCGCGCGGCGAGACTCCAAGAACGTCCCCCTGCAGTATGTGCTGGCCGACCGCTATCGCGAGACCGGCCAGGTCGAGAAGGCCGACGCGCTTTACAAGTCGCTGCTGACCACGCAGCCCACCCCCCAGACCTACCGCGCGCTGGCCGCATCGCTGCTCAAACGAAAGAAGCCCGGCGACCTGCTCAAGGTGATCTGCGAGGCGATGCTCCGCCCCAACGGGCTGGAGGCGATTACATCGCAACTCCAGGCGGCTGCCGCCGACGACGCACTGGCCGAGGCGATGCTCGACGCCGGCCTGCAGCAGCTTCAGGCCAATCCCCCGACGCTTCCCAAATCGGCCTTTAATGTGCTGAGCTTCATCGCCAATCCCGAACGCGGATCCAACAAGACGGGGCGGCTTCAGCGTCTGATCAAATTGCAGCGCTTGATGCTGGAGCAGACTCCCGGCCCTCAGGTCTACAGGGATATCGTCGACACTCTCCACCGCCTGGATCAGAATGCGGAAGCAGCCGCCACGCTCCAGCAGCTGATCGACAAGTACCCCGACCAAAGGAACGTTCGTTCCCTGGGACTGCTCGCGGAGCTGGAGCGGCGGGCCGGTCATACCGAGGCGGCGCTGGCCGCGGCGTCGCAGGCTGCCCAGCTCGACGCCAATGACGCCCAGATTCAGGTCATGCTGGCCGATCTACTGGGCGACACGGGCAAGGTCGACCAGGCGCTCGAGATCCTCAACAAGGTCATCAAGAACGAGCCCGACAACGCCGGCTACAAGTTTGTGCTGGGGGGCATGTTGACCAAGTTCGGACGCAACGACGAGGCCGTCAAGGTTTTTCAGGACATTATCAAGCGGTTTTCCAGCAACGACGAGGTGGTCAAGCTCGCGCACTCCAATCTCTCGAGCATTTACGTGAACCAAGGTGATTACGCCAAGGGAGAGGCCGAGCTCGAGATCCTCTTTCAAAAGACCCCGGATGACCCGGGGGTCAATAACGACCTCGGATACCTCTACGCGGATCAGGGGAAGAACCTGGAGAAGGCCGAATCGATGATTCGCAAGGCCGTCCAGGAGGAGCCCGACAAACCCGCGTACCTCGATAGCCTGGGGTGGGTGCTGTTCAAGCGCGGCAAGGCCAAGGAGTCGCTCGAGCCCCTCATGAAAGCGGTCGAGATTCAGAAGCTCGAAGAAAAGAAGGGCATTGCGCCTCCGGACGCGACCATTCGCGAGCATCTTGGCGACGTTTATCTCCACCTCCAGGAGGTCGGCAGAGCCAGGCAGATCTGGGAGGAAGCCGAGCAGATCGCGGCCAAAGCCATCCCCGCCGACAAGCGGCTGCCGGAAATTCGCAAGAAGCTCACGTCGCTCAAGGCCCTGGGCCCCATGCCCAAGACGTCGTCGAACAGGACGCCCTGAGCGAATCGAAGCAAAACGGGGCGCCGCTCTCCAGTTCATTGCCAGTCGCAGGAATCTCTCGAGGAGCTTTGATAGAGATGTCAGGACATTCCCATTCGGCCAACATTGCCCATCGCAAGGGCCTTGTTGATGCCAAGCGAGGCCAGTTGTTCAGCAAGCTCTGCCGAGCCATCTATGTGGCCGCGCGCGTCGGGGGAGGAGACCCCAATGCGAACATCCGGCTCAGATATGCAATCGACAAGGCGCGGTCGGTCAGTTGCCCCAAGGACAATATCGAGCGCTCCATCAAGAAGGCCACCGGCGAGCTGGGCGGCGAGAATTTCGAGGAAGTGGTCTACGAAGGCTATGGTCCGGGCGGCGTGGCTGTGCTCTGCGAGGCCCTGACCGACAATCGCAACCGCACCGCCGGCGAGCTGCGCCGGGTGTTCGAGGCGGCCGGTGGAAACCTTGGTGGCAGCGGCTGCGTCAGTTATCTGTTCAATTACAAGGGCCTGTTCATCGTTGCCCCCAAGCACGTTACCGAAGACCAGTTGATGGAAGTCGCTCTCGAGGCCGGGGCCGATGACGTCGAGCTGGTGGAAGGCTATTTCGAGGTCACCTGCGACCCCAAGGTTTTCGAGGTCGTCCGCAAGGCCCTCGAGGATCACAAGATCCCCACCGAAAGCGCCGAGACCAGCTACATCCCGACCACCTACGTCGATCTCGATGCCGAGAGCGGTAAGAAAATGATCAAGCTCAAGGATAGTCTCGACGAGAATGACGATGTCCAGAATGTTTATGCCAACGACAATCTGCCCGAGGAGATCCTGGCGGGATGAAGCTGGGCAGAGAGTGGCTCGCAACTAACCACTCCATCCTGAGGATTCACAGTTCGATGGCGACCACTCCTTTCGTGAAGTCGGAACGGCTCCAGAAGCTTCCCCCCTATCTCTTCGCCGAGATTGACAAGAAGAAAAAAGCCGCCATTGCCGCGGGTCGCGACATCATCAATCTGGGGGTGGGCGATCCTGACCGGCCCACTCCCACTCCGATCATCCGGAGCCTTCAGCACAACGTCGAGAACCCGGCGTATCACCAGTACGCCCTCGACCAGGGCGCTCCGGAGCTGCGGCGGTCGATCTCAGCGTTCTGCAAAGTGCGTTATGGGATCGACCTCGACCCTGATGCCGAGATCCTCCCCTTGATCGGGTCGAAGGAAGGGATCGCCCATTTCCCCCTCGCGGTCCTGAACCCGAGTGAGATCAGCCTGGTGCCCGACCCGTGCTACCCCGTTTATCGGTCGAGCAGCATGTTCGCCGGAGCCGACGTCTACACGATGCCTCTGGAACGATCGCTTGGCTTCCGCCCCGACCTGGGGGCGATCCCCGGCGATGTCTATTCGCTGGCCAGGCTCATGTTCCTCAATTATCCCAACAACCCGACCGGGGGAACGGCCGACCTGGCCTACTACGAGCGGGTCGTCAACTTGGCCCGCACGCACAACTTCGTGGTGGCCCAGGATGCCGCCTACAACGAGATGTATTTCGAGCATCCCGTCCCCAGCATTCTGCAGATCCCCGGCGCCAAGGACGTCGCGATCGAGTTCCATAGTCTTTCCAAGACCTTCAACATGACCGGCTGGCGCGTCGGCTTCGCGATCGGCGGGGCGCCCATGATCGCCGCCTTGGGGCAGGTCAAGGCCAACACCGATTCGGGCATCTTCACGGCCATCCAGTTCGCCGCGAAGACGGCCCTCGACGAGTACGCCACGCTGACCCCGCCGATCCGCGCCCTTTACAAGGACCGCCGCGACGCCTTCGTCGGGGCGCTCCAGAAGCTCGGCTGGGACGTGCCCACTCCCGAGGCGACCTTTTACGTTTGGATTCCCTGCCCCAAAGGCTACACATCGACACAACTCTGCGCGCGATTGCTGGACGAGGCGAATGTCGTGACCACCCCCGGCCTGGGCTTCGGCCGGACCGCCGATGGCTACATCCGCGTCGCGCTCACGGTGGATACCCCTAGACTGCTCGAGGGCGTCGATCGCATCGGCAAGCTCACCTTGTGAGGCCCTCTGGCCCGAGGCCCGGATGGCGAGGCTTGCGCACATTGGCCTGGGATCGAACCTGGGGGACCGCAAGGCCATTCTCGATGGGGTTGTCGCGCAATTGCGGCAGACGCCGGAGCTGCTTGTCCGATCGGTGAGCACGTACCACGAGACCAAGCCGGTAGGCGGACCCGCCGGCCAGGGACCATTCCTGAACGCTGCCGCGGCCCTGGAGACGACGCTGGATCCGATCGCGCTCTTGCACCGGCTCCAGGAGATCGAGGCTGACGCGGGAAGAGTCCGAACCGTCCGCTGGGGCGAGCGAACCCTCGACCTCGACGTGCTGCTCTTTGGTGATGAGATCATTGACAGGCCGGATCTGAGCGTGCCTCATCCGCGGATGGGAGTGAGGAGGTTCGTCCTGGTGCCGCTCGAGGAAATCGCGTCCGCTGCCCGGGATCCGCTGACCGGCCGGTCGATCTCCGAGTTGCGGGCTAACCTCGACCGGCGTCCGAGCTACCTCGCTCTCGAGGGGTGGTGGAGCGCGCCGGAAAAGCGCGCCGCTCTCGAGCGGCTCGTTGTCGAGCTGAATACCGGCTGCTGGAGCCAGCGCGACCTTGAAGAGCTTGCCCCTCAGATCCGTTCGCTCAGCGAATCGAGTCGGAAACCGTTCGGCCTGCTGGAGGTGACTCTTGGATTTCTGGAGGCTCGGAAGTTGTCGTCGTTGGGCGATCAATGGATCGTCACCGACTTCACGGTAGCAGACCTCGTCTGGGCCGCCAAGGCGCGCTGGGGACCGACCTCCAGGGCCGGGCCGGGTTCGCTTGTCAGCCGGCTCGTAACCCAGGAGGTGGAGCTGATCGAGCCGACTTTCATCGTCGACGGCAAACGACCGGCCGGCGATAGGCCCGAGGTGGGAGCACTCCTCCGATCAACGCCACGACTCAGGCTTGAGTCAGGAGGCCTTGACCAGCAGGTCTCTGAGATACTGACGGCGTGCGCCGCGACCCGAACGTGAATGGGCTCGAGGGTCTCCTCGTCCTTGCTTCGCTGTGCTACGCTTTTATGATTCCTTCATGAACAGCCGGCCTTGCCGGCCGGAACGCCGCAAGTAGGCTCAAGGGCATGGCCAAGAAAGACGCATCAAAATCGTCCTCCAAAGGCAAAGCACAGGCCGACGATTCGGGCATCAAGACCGTTGCCCGGAATCGCAAGGCCCGGCACGAGTACGAGTTGCTCGAGAAGGTCGAAGCAGGGCTGGTTCTGACCGGCACCGAGGTCAAGAGCCTGCGCAACGGTAAGGCCAACCTCGAAGACGCGTACGCCGAGATCGATAACGGCGAGGTCTGGTTGCTCGGGTGTGACATTCCCGAATACCTCCAGGCCAACCGCATGAATCACGTTCCCAAGCGGCGTCGCAAGCTCCTGCTCCACCGCCGGGAGATTGCCAAGCTGGACTCCAAGTCGGGGGAGAAGGGTCTGACGCTAGTTCCGCTGTCGATCTATTTCAAGAAGGGGATCGCCAAGGTTGAGCTCTTTGTTGCTCGCGGCCGAAAGACCTATGACAAGCGCGAAGCGATCAAGAAGCAAGACGCCAAGCGCGACATCGACCGGGCCACGCGCCGGCGGTAAATCTGGAGGAATCTTGAGATCGTGGCGTGAAAAACGGCGGATGTTACCGTAGAATAAGAATGCCTCGTCTGCATCCTTGACCATTCGGGGGCGAACCAGGATCGACCGGATGACCGAGGTGAACGGCGGCGTGCCGAGGTTGGTCAGCAGGCCTCGTAAAAAGCCGACCGAAACTTAACTGCCAACACCTTTGGTGCGCAGTACCGTCTCGCTGCCTAAACCACAGCAACGGCCTCGCGCCGGGTCTTCTCCCGAGAGATCCGGCCGGGGACGACAATTCGGGATCGCCTGAGCCTAACCTCTTGTTGCGGCTTGGGTTAAATTCATGACAGGATAAGCCGAAGGAGACCCTGCCGACCGGGGCTCCAAGGCCGACAATCAAACGATCGGCTACGCACGTAGATGCTCTCACTGACGCTTCTCGGGACGCGGGTGCAATTCCCGCCGCCTCCACTACTTACGTCAACTGCCAGATCCTGACTGGCACTGACACAACACGACGAAACCCCTTCTCCGGAAGGGGTTTTTCGTTTTCCGGCTCATCCTCGCAGTCGCCCTCACTGTCACCCGCTGAAACCTCCTGACCCAAGACACCGCCCGAAACCCGGCCAACACCCGTCCAATCAGCATCTGAGCAACCTTTTGTCAATGGCAGCCCGGCCAGAGTGTCGGCCTGATCCTGAAGGCCGATGTGGGTGTATTTCATCGTCATTCGAAGTCGGCGTGCCGGTGTCAGTATCCTCGCACGCGGGGCGGTTCTCATTGAATGAGCGGAAAATTCCTGTTATCTCTGCTCCATGGGAATCAGGCAGGGATGGCATCGGCTTATAGGCCATGTCCAAGCGGCGGCAGGGTCGCTAAGGAGGAAGCTCAGACCTCCTGATCTGCGGGATTTTGATGTGGAGCCAAGTTCGGCGTTTCGGCCTCGCCGGCGATCGAGTAGACAAGTCGCAGGTTGGTGCCCGGATAGGGGAACTCGGCCGCGTTGAGATGCTCCAACAAATGTGCGATTGCGCGGTTGGACCGCGGGTTCGACCCGAATTCGAGATCGTGAAGGTGAACCGGCTTGCGTCGCGTAGCTTGGGGTTCTCGCGGGTGCCCGTTTCAGTGCGACTTTGTGTCGCCGGCAGTCCGTACTTGCTGTCGCAACGATTCGATCGACAAGCCGTCCATCTCCTGGACGAGCTCGCGAGCCATCACTTCAAGTTGCTCAACCAGGGGCCGGCATTCCTCGAGACGGCCGGAAGCGGCGTGATCTTCAAGGCTTGATGCAACGCCACCGGCCACTGTGGAGAACGCCGACAGCAGGCCGCACAGCTTGTGAGCGGCCATACGCAACCCCGGCGCGTGCTCATTCCGGAGGGCACCGGCAACCTCGGCCAGACGGCGCGGGAGATAGACCTCGAAGCCCTGACCCATGGTGCGCAGCCCTTCTGCATCGTCTCCGCAGGCTCCGAGCAAGACCACCGGATCGAGGAGGCTGGTGCCCTCGCCAGTATCCGGCAGGATGGGCGGGGGAATTCTCTGGTCGAAGAGCACCCGCTCGATGGCTGCGAACAGTTCCACGGAGCGAACGGGTTTGGAGAGGTAATCGTCCATTCCCGCCGCGAGGCAGCGCTCACGGTCTTCGTTCCGCGAGCGCGCCGTCAAAGCGATCACCGGCAAGTGTCCCCCTGTTACCCGCTCGCGCTCCCGAAGCGCCTGCACGACCTGGAACCCGTCCAGCTCCGGCATGTGAAGGTCAAGGAGGAGGAGGTCGAAATCAGAGGTCATGGAACTGGGCTCAGCCGGAGAGTCCAGGGGAGACGAACCAGGAGTGGTCAAAGAACCGGCACCGGACTTCTGATCGTCGATTCCGAGCAAGGCCAGCGCCACTCGGCCGTTGTTCGCCAGCCGCACGCTGTGGTGCCCGCGGACCAGCAGCCGCTCCAGGTGCTGTGCGTTGAATTCGTTGTCCTCTGCAACCAGGATGCGTAGCGGCTTCAGGTTTGGACCAAGACCGCGGGTAGGCTCCTGAGACGGCGCGGACCGGGCGGCCTCTGTCGCGTCGCCGTTGGCCCGGCTCATCACCTGGTAGATCATCTCGAGCAGCTCCTCCTGCTGGACCGGCTTGAGCAGGTTGGCGTTGATCCCCAACTGGCGCGACCGGGCCAGGTCTCCGGGGCGGTCCCCCGAGGTTAGCAGGATAATGCGCGTGGAGGAGAGCTCGTTGTGCTCGCGCAGCTTGGCGGCCAGAGCCAGCCCGTCCGTGTCGGGCATGCGCGCGTCGAGTAGCATCAGCGGGTACGGCCGGCCCACGCTGGCGGCGTGCCAGAGGGCGTTCAGTGCGGCCAGCCCGTCGCCCACCGCCGCCGGCTCCATCTGCCAGCCGCGTAGCCACTCCTCCAGGATACGGCGGTTGGTGACGTTGTCGTCGACGATCAGCGCGCGCAGGTTGCGAAGCAGAACGGGCGGAGAGGAGGCGACCGATTCCGGCTGGTGCGGTTGGAGACCGAACCGTGCCGTGAAGCTAAAGGTGCTGCCCCGCCCCGGCTGGCTGTCCACGGTGATTCGCCCACCCATCAGGGCTACCAGCCGGGCGGCGATCGTCAGGCCCAACCCTGTGCCGCCGTACTTCCGCGTGGTTGAGGTGTCCTCCTGCTCGAAAGCCCGGAAGATCGTCTCCTGCTTCTCGGGCGGAATGCCGATGCCTGTGTCGGTGACCGTGAAGCGCAGGCCGACTTGCCCTTCGGGGACGGAATCGCTGGCGACTTCCACCCGCACGACCACCTCGCCCTCCGCGGTGAACTTGATGGCGTTGCCAATTAGGTTGAGCAACGACTGGCGCAGCCGGCCGGCGTCGCCGACCAGGGCATCGGGCACGTCCGACTGCACGTGGCTGACCAGCTCCAGTCCTTTCTTGTGCGCTCTGATGGCCAGTGCCCGCAGGGTGTCGCCCAGTGCCGCGCGCAAGGAGAAATCGGCAAGGTCCAGCTCGAGCTTTCCGGCCTCGATCTTGGAGAAGTCGAGCAGGTCGTTGATGATGCCGAGCAGATTCTCGGCCGCGGACCTGACGGTTTTCAAGTATTGACGCTGGTCGTCCGTCAGCGGAGTGTCGAGGGCCAGCTCCGTCATACCGAGTATTGCGTTCATCGGGGTGCGAATCTCATGGCTGACGTTGGCCAGGAACTCGTCCTTGGCCCGGTTGGCCGACTCAGCCGACTCCTTGGCCTGCCGCAACTCGCCCTCCAGTCGCTTGCGCTCCGAGATGTCCTGGACCATCGCGATGGCGTATGCGGGTAATCCCGCCGCGTCACGCTGGAGCGAGACGGACACGTCCACCCAGACGATTGAGTGGTCCTTGCGCAGGTAACGCTTTTCCAGCGAGAAACTGAGCGACTCGCCCCGCATCAGGGGGCTGTACTTCTCGAGGCTGACCGCCAGATCACCAGGGTAAGTGATGTCCTGCCAGGTCATTGTGAGCAGCTCGTCACGGGTGTAGCCGACGATGTCGCAGAACGTCTCGTTGACGCGCAGGAAGCGGCCTGTGACATCCTTGTGGGCGATGCCGATGGCGGCGTTCTCAAACGTGCCGCGGAACCGCTCCTCGCTCTCGCGCACCGACTCTTCGGCGCGCTTGAGGTCGGTGATATCGACACAAGTGCCGAACCATTCGCGGATTTCGCCGTCCCCGCCGAGGATGGGCACGCCGCGGGTTAGCATGTTCCGATATTCGCCGTCGTGCCGACGGACTCGGTACTCGACCTGGTACAAGGAACAGGTGGCGACGGCCGTGGACCAGTCCTCGAAGGTGTGAGCCCGATCGTCCTGGTGTATCGCGTCGAGCCAGCCCCAGCCTGCGAGCTGGTCCGTGCTTTGGCCCGTGAACGCACTCCAGCTCGGTTGTTCCGATTTGTCGGCCAGGCCGGATGCCGGCAAGGTCCAGACGATCGCCGAGGTGGCCTCGACAAGCGAGCGGTAGCGCTGTTCACTGAGACGCAGCGCCTCCTCGGCCCGCTTCCGGTCGGTGACGTCCCGCGCCAGAGCCACCGTGAAGCGGCGGTCGCCCTCCGAGAAGGCTTGGGCTCTGACCTCAACCGGGAAGACCGTCCCATCCTTGCGACGGTGTCGGGACTCGAACGCGACCGACTCTCCGACGTTGAGCCTCCGCTCGATGTCCTCGAGATCGGCGGGGGTGATGTCGGCGTCGAGGTGGGTCGGAGTCATCCCGACCAGCTCGTCCCGTGTGTAGCCCAGGCTTTGGCACGCCCGACGATTCACGTCCAGGACCACCATTCTCTGGTCAAGCAGGAAGAACGCGTCGGAGGCATGGTCCACGAATGTCCTGAACCGCTGCTCGCTCTCGCGCAGCGCCGCCTCGGCCCGCTTGAGATCGGTGGTGTCCACATCGCTACCGATGAAGCGAACCGGTACGCCGGCCGCGTTGCGCACGACCGCGCCGCGTGAAAGCATCCAGCGGTAAGTCCCGTCCTTGTGCCGGACGCGGAACTCGGCCTCGAACACCTTCGTCTCGCCGGACAGGGCGGCCTGGACAGCGCGCATGGCCGGCTCCAGATCGTCGGGGTGCAACAAGGAAAGTGCAGTCGCCGTCTCGGCTTGAGTCTCAGGCCCGTAGCCGAGGTGCTCCCAGAAGTTGACACTGTACATGCGGCCGTTCTGGAATTCGCCGTCCGGCAGGTCGAGGTCCCAGATGCGGACGTTCGAGCCGCGCACCGCCAACTCCAGGCGATCGTGCGCCTGGCTCAACTCCGCCTCCAGCCGTTTGCGTTCCGAGATATCCTGGACCATCGCGATGCAGAAGGCGGGCTGCGCCGCCGCGTTGCGCTGCACCGACGCGGTCACCTGCGTCCAGACACTCGCGCCATCCTTGCGGATGAACCGCTTCTCCATCGAGAAACTGGGCAATTCGCCTCGCACGAGGGGGTCGAACAGTGCGAGGTTCGGCTCGAGATCATCGGGATGAACAACCTCTTGAAGGGTCTTTCCAACCAATTCAGAGCTCGGGTAGCCGAGGATTTCGCTCAGCTTCTCGTTGGCGCGCAGGCAACGGTTCTGGCTGTCCATGTGGGCGATTCCGACGGCCGCGTTTTCGAACGTGCCGCGGAACCGCTCCTCACTTTCCCGCAGATTCTCCTCGGCCTGTTTGAGGTCGTTGATGTCGATGACGCTGCCCGACGAGCGAATGGGCCTCCCCTGGGCGTCCCGGAAAAGCACGCCCTGAGCTAACGCCCAGTGATAGGACCCGTCCCTATGCTGGACTCGATGGACGGACTTGAATTCGTTGACTTCGCCGCTCACATACGCCTCGGTGAGGCGCGCCACCTCGTCCCGGTCTTCTGGGTGCAACAAGCTCATCATTGAGTCGGCTGTCGGGTAGTCTTCGGGGTTTCCGGTGCCCCACTGCTCCCAGTAGTTGAGCCATTCAACACGGCCGTTCGGGCCGGCTGTCAGGTCCCATTCCCCGAGGGCGACGTTCGAGCTGCGGACCGCAAGTTCCAGGCGTTCGTTGGCCTGCCGCAACTCCTTCTCGACCTTCCTGCGCTCGGAGATCTCTTGCAGAATTGCGATGCCGTAAGCGGGCTTTCCCGCACCGCCGTTCGGGATTGAGACGGACACGTTTCCCCAGACGACCGAGCCATCCTTGCGAAGATAGCGCTTTTCCATGGAGTAGCTGGGCAACTCGCCCCGCATGAGCGAATGGAAGTGTTCGAGGCTGGCCTCCATGTCTTCGGGGTGCGTGATGTCCTGGAAGCCTCTTACGAGTAGTTCGCCTCGTGAGTAGCCGACAATGTCGCAGAATTTTTCATTCACCAGCAGGAATCGTCCCTCGGCGTCAAAATGGGCGATGCCTACGGCTGCGTTCTCGAAAGTACCGCGGAACCTCTCTTCGCTCTCACGCAGCGCCTCTTGGGCCAGCTTGCGCTCGGTGATGTCTTCCGCGAGCCCGGCGACTCGAGAGACTTCCCCCGCATCGTCTCTGATGGGGAAAGCGTGACATCGGACCCAGCGGAGCGAGCCATCCGGCCGCGCCACTCGGAACTCCGTGTCGGTGGACATCCCGTGGAGTTGTTGCTCCAGTTGCACCATCACCAGCTCCCGATCCGCGGGATGGACGGTGTCGATCCAGGAGCGCGGGTTTTCGTACAGGCTCTGGCACGTTCGCCCCCAGACCTCTTCGTAGGCTGGGCTTACGTAAAGCGTTCGCTTCCACCCGCCGTCCTGCATCCAGAAGACCTCGCGAATGCTCTCCGCCATCTGACGGAAGCGCTGCTCACTTTCGGGCAGACCCACCTCGATCCGCTTGCGCTCGCCAAGTTCCCGCTCCAGTTCCTGAGGGCTACGCATGGCCAGAGCCTGGGGCACGATGGACACGAGGGCAATCAAAGCGGCCCAGGACAAAAAAGCCGTGACCAGCTTCATGAAAGCCGCCAGGCGATAGGCGGGCAACAAGAAGACCACCGCTTCCATCAAGTGCATGGTCCCGCAGGCGAGGAAGAAAGCCGTGAACAACCAGAAGATGGCGCGGAACGGCAGGTCCTTCCTGCGGAGAACGAAAAAGCCGAGGACGCAGGCAATAGCGAGATAAGCCGCACATAACCCAAGGTCCGACATGACAGGCAGCGAGCCGAGGTCAGAAGGCAATGAGCCGAAATCCCAGAGCCGGGGGAAGCCCGATGTGCCGAACAGCCTGGTGAACAAGTCCACCTGACGCTCCCTTCTTGGTCCTTTCTTTGAACGGTTCGATGCTCCTCGCAGAGCCTACTCCTACGGGGCAACGGTCGACCCGCGTCGGGCATCAGCGCGAACCCAGACGAACAACTCGCAGAGACCGGTACTTTCATCGTACTCGGGACGCCGAAGCGACATCCTACTCTGGCCATGTGAACGCGGGCAGGATCTTGGCAGCCTGACCATGAGGCAACAGGACGGCCTCAAAAACCTCCCCATTTTTCTATTCTTTCTTCTTTCCCAGCGGCGCGGGCTAGGCGATGATTGTCTGGTAGCGGTCTCTACCTGGCAGCAAGGTTGCGAATAGAATGCCAAACGTTCAGGCGTAGGGCCCACGTAGCGGCGCAGGGCTTTGGGGTGCCGCAGCCCCTGACAAGGGGGTGATCTGCTTTGATTCGCCCTGGTGGCATTGGAGCGATCGTGGCCAACCTGTTGCTGATTGACGACGACCCGTCCCTGATACCGGGACAGATTCGCCAGGCATTCCCCGCACCCGCGCACCGGGTCGAGGTGGCGGGCACCGGAGCTGAAGGGCTCAAGCGGGTCGGTGCCAGGCCTCCCGATGTCATTCTCCTCGACCTGGGACTACCCGACCAGTCGGGGTTGGAGGTTTACCAGCGAATCCGCCGCATCGACGCCCGCATCCCGGTCATCTTCGTCACCATGGCGAAAACGGCGGACGCGGCCATTGAGGCGATGAAGCAGGGCGCCTACGACTACCTGTTCAAGCCGCTCGACCTGCAACAGTTGCGTCGAGTGGTCGGCGAGGCGCTCGAAGTGGCCCGGAGGATGCGGGAACCAGCCATCCTCGCCGAGACGGCCACAGACCCCGACGTGGAGGGCGCCATTCTCGGAACCTGTCCGGCCATGCGCGAGGTGTACAAGGCCATCGGCCGCGTCGCGGCCCAGGACGTTCCCGTGCTGATCACCGGCGAGAGCGGGACTGGCAAGGAACTGGTCGCCCGCGCCATCTACCAGCATGGCCCGCGGGGTAAAGCACCGTTCCTGGCCCTCAACTGCGCCGCCATCCCGGAGAACCTGCTGGAAAGCGAGCTGTTCGGCCACGAGAAGGGTGCCTTCACCGGCGCCGACCGCCGCCGCATCGGCAAGTTCGAGCAATGCAACGGCGGAACGCTGTTTCTCGATGAGATCGGCGATATGCCCTTGCCGCTGCAAGCCAAGATCCTGCGGGTTCTGCAGGAGCAGTCCTTCGAGCGAGTCGGGGACAACGAGACGATACGCACCGACCTGCGGCTGATCGCCGCCAGCCACCGGGACCTGAAACTGCTCTCCGCCGAGGGGATATTTCGGCCCGACCTGTATTACCGGCTGGGGGTCTTCACCATCCACCTACCTCCCTTGCGCGAGCGCGGCGACGACCTGCCGCTGCTGGTGGAGAGCTACCTTCGGCGCTACAGCCGTGAGCTGGGACGGGAAGTCCGCGACCTCGCCCCGGAGGTGCTGCAGCGTCTGCGCAGCTACGGCTGGCCGGGCAACATCCGGGAGCTGCAGAGCGTCCTGAAGCAGGCCCTGCTGCGAGCCAGCGGCACCGTTCTACTCCCGGCATTCCTGCCCGAACCCCTTGGAGAAACTGGCCAATCCGCTCCGGCGTCGTCCACGGGCGAGGAACCCGGAGTCGAGGCATGGATCGTCCACCGACGGCTTGGTGCCGATGTCCGCGACCTGTACGCCGATGCGCATCGTGAATTGGACCGGCTCTTACTGCCGCGGGTGATGGAATACGCCCGAGGCAGTCAGCACCAGGCCGCTCTCCTGCTGGGAATCGCCCGGCAAACCCTGCGCCTGAAACTCCGCGACCTGGGTCTGTCGATCACGCGCCCCACCGAGGCGGACGGAGACGACTCGGGTTAGCACCGTCTATCTGCTGCACGTCAAGCAGGATTCGTGGACGCGTCGTGGCCCGTCCCGCGATGGGTAAACTTGCCCACGAGCCGGGCAAAACGGCTGCCACAAGAGCCAATGTTCGGTGCCTCAGGCGTGGGCTGCGGGAGATCCTGCCGGTTCGTGCAAGTGCCACTCCAGCGCATTTCGCGGTCCTGAGGACTGAACACGAGGGAGACCGTCTCAAGGCGGTCACCCAGGCAGTTCTGCCCGCCCAAGGGTCCAACCCTATCCCTTTGGTACACGGGTTGCGTTACAATCTTTTGTGTTCGAAGAGGCGCGGCGCTAGCCCTCAGATGAATCAATGCATCTTGGTGTGATGCCTGAAACGAACAGCCGGGCGGCGACAGCGCATCGATAGCAGTTGAAGGATGAGAGGACGTACTCGTCGATTGAACATTGGCGAGAACGGCCTCAGCTCGTGTGTTTTGACGCTCGCCCCCTGGGAGGGAGACCATGGCTCCTGGTGGTCCCGACGGCGGCTCGAGCTTGGTTGAACGGGTCGAAACGAGGGCCCGCGATCTAACGGTCACAGTGGCCGTATCATGCACGCAGGTGCATGGTACAGCCCTTCCTTTTTGTACCCCGAGGGCCGGCAAGGGAACAGACATCGACCGGCGAGGGCTACCGACATGACCGCAACAAGTAAGTCGAGGTTTTCCGCGCCCCAGCTCGAACTCATGAAGGCCTGGTCGGAATACCTGGTGGACTCGGTCCAGCGCTCCGTGCTGTTCTGGGACGTGATGCGCAAGCGCGGCAACATCTTTCTGGAGAACGTCGCCAAGGGCGAGCCGCCGGTCTTGATCTTCGGCTATGACGTCCTCATCGACGGTCGCAAGCTGGACCGACCCTGCAACTATGCCCTGATGCAGATCCGGCCGCCAGAGGGACTGGCGATCGATCCCACGAAGCGGCCCGTCGTCGTCGTGGACCCTCGGGCTGGACAGGGCCCGGGGGTCGGTGGGTTCAAGCTCGATTCCGAGATCGGCTTCGCCCTCCGCGCCGGCCACCCGGTCTACTTCGTCGGGTTCTACCCGGACCCGGTCCCGGGCCAGACCCTGGTGGACATCGGGGCAGCCGAGGCGCGGTTCCTCGAGGAGGTCATCCGCCGGCACCCCGGGGCCGGCAACAAGCCCTTCGTCATCGGCAACTGCCAGGCCGGCTGGGCGGTGGCGGCGCTGGCCGCGGTTCGGCCCGAGCTGACCGGCCCCGTCGCGATCGTCGGCGCGCCGCTATCCTACTGGGCGGGCGCCGATACCCAGAACCCGATGCGCTACAACGGCGGGCTGTTCGCCGGCACCTGGCCGGGGAACCTCTTGGCCGACCTCGGCGGCGGGATCATCGACGGCGCCTGGTTCGTCCAGAACTTCGAGAACCTCAACCCCGCCTCCGCGCTCTGGCAGAAGCCCTACGACCTCTACTCCAAGGTCGACACCGATGAGCAGCGCTTCCTCGATTTCGAGCGCTGGTGGGGCGGCTACTACCAGATGGGCAAGGAGGAGCTCCGGGAGATCGTCGACAACCTGTTCGCCGGCAACCGGCTGGCCGGGGGGATCAAGCTGCCGGACGGGGGGAGGGTCGACCTCAAGAACATCACGTCGCCGATCGTCGTGTTCGCCTCTTGGGGCGACAACATCTCGCCGCCCCAGCAGGCGCTCGACTGGATCGTCGACGTGTACGGCCACGAGGAGGTGATTGTGGCCTTGGGCCACGTGATCGTGTACTTGCTCGCGGAGGATGTGGGGCACCTGAGCATCTTCGTCGGGGGCAGGGTGGCGAAGAAGGAGCACCGCGAACTGATCAACGTGATGGACATGCTCGAGGAACTGCCCCCCGGCCTGTACGAGATGGTCATCGAGCAGCGGCCCAAGCACGATGTGCCCCAGGACCTCGACCGGGATACGTACACCGTGCGCTTCGAGACCCGGACCGTGAACGACATCCGCGCGTTGAACCCCGACCGCCGCACCGGGGAGTCGCTGTTCAGCACTATCAAGCAGGTTTCCGAGATCAATGAACAGCTTTACGAATGGCTGTGCGGTCCGGTGGTGCGCGCCATGTCGAACGAGGCCACGGCGCGACTCTTACGATTGCTGCACCCAATGCGGGCCCGGGAGTACCTGCTCTCGGACCTCAACCCGTCCCTCGCGGTGCTGCCGGTGGTCGCCGAGCAAGTGCGGCAGCACCGGCATCCGGCCTCCGAGGACAACGCCTTCTTGCAGTTCGAGCACGCCGTCTCGAAGCAAGTTGTCGGCGCCCTCAACTTCTACACCGACCTGCGTGATTCCTGCGTCGAGCAGATGGTCAAGTTCGCCTATGGCCCAATGGGCCTTGGAGCCCTCTTCCCACCCGAGCCGCCGTTGGAGGTCAAAGCCGAGGAGAGTGCCGAGGAGCAAGCGAAGGCGAAGCTCGCGGCCCTGCGGGGCGAGTTCGAGCGGGGCGGCTTCATCGAGGCGGTCGCACGGATGCTGATCGCCGTGATCAAGAAGCGTGGCGCCATCGACCGCCGCTCATTCCTCATCGCAGATGAAATCAGCGAGCACCGGCGCGGCCAACCCGCGATCTCCGAGGCCGACCTGCATTCCGTGGTGGCTGAGCAGGCACTGCTCATGCAGCTTGATCCGGAGGCCGCGCTCAAGGCACTGCCTCGGCTGCTGCCGTCCAAGACCGACCGCGAGCGGGCCGTCGCGATTGTGGCGCGGATCATGATGCTGGAGCCTGCGCTGTCGGATCCCGACTCACCCATTGCGAAGATGGTCGAGAAATTCCTCGACCTCGATCCAAAGTGGCACATGACCCCGTCGCTGGTCGTGCAAGGGGGGACGTCATGAGCGGGGAATACCTCGAAAACCGGACCTGCGACGAGATCCTGGAACGGAGCGCCGCGCGGGCACCGATCCATCATCTGGTCGGGCTCGAGGACGTCGGGGCGGAGGCGGCCTTCCTGGTGGGCGACTGGGCCAAGTCCCTGACCGGGAGCACGACCTACGTCGATGCGGGACACCACGTCATCGGCTAGCCGGGGCTCTCCGGCGGCCTCCGCCTCCCCGGAGACCTGGGCCCTTCGGCACGAGAGGAGTCACCCATGGACTACATCGAGAACCGGACCTTCGACGAGATCAAGGTCGGCGATTCGGCCCGCCTCGTCCGCACCCTGACCAAGGATGACATCAACATCTTTGCCGCGATGTCGGGCGACGTCAACCCGGCCCACATGGACGAGGAATACGCCAGGAGTGACCTGTTCCACAAGATCGTCGCCCACGGCATGTGGAGCGGGTCGCTGATCTCCACCCTCCTGGGCACCAAACTCCCCGGTCCGGGCGCTATCTACCTGGGTCAGACGCTGACGTTCTGGAGGCCCGTCGGCCTGGGTGACCGCATCACCGTTTCCGTCACGGCGAAGGCGAAGGACCCGGAGAAGCACCGCGTGACCTTCGATTGTCAGTGCTCGAATGAGAAGGGCGAAGTTGTCATCACTGGCACCGCCGAAGTGCTCGCGCCGACGGAAAAGGTGAAGCGTCCGCGGGCCGTCCTACCGGAGGTCCGCGTGTACGACCCGGGCATGCGATACCGGCAACTGATCGACCTGACCAAGGGGCTGGAACCGATCCGCACGGCGGTCGTCCACCCGGTCGATCGGAACTCGCTCCAGGGCGCCATCGATGCCGCGCAGCTCAACTTGATGATTCCGGTCCTTGTCGGCCCCGCGGCCAAGATCCGCGCCGTCGCGGAAGCCGACGGGATCGATCTGTCGCCTTACGAGTTGATCCCGACCGCGCACAGCCACGAGGCGGCCGCCCGGGCGGTCGCCTTGGCCCGCGCCGGCACGGTCGCGGCCCTGATGAAAGGGAGCCTGCACACCGATGAGCTGATGCACGAAGTGGTGGCCAAGGACACCGGCCTCACCACGGCGCGCCGGATCAGCCATGTCTTCGTGATGGACGTCCCGGCCTATCCCCGCATCCTGTTCCTCACGGACGCCGCCATCAACATCTCCCCCGAACTGGAGGACAAGCGCGATATCGTCCAGAACGCCATCGATCTGGCCCAGGTGCTGGGGATCGAAACCCCGAAAGTCGCGATCCTGTCGGTCGTCGAGACGGTGAGCCCGAAACTGCGGTCGACCATCGAGGCGGGGGCCCTGTGCAAGATGGCCGATCGCAAGCAGATCACGGGGGGCGTGGTGGACGGCCCGCTCGCCTTTGACAACGCCGTTTCCGAAGAGGCCGCGCAGGACAAGGGGATCGTCTCCGCGGTGGCCGGCCGGGCCGACATCCTGGTCGTTCCCGACCTCGAGGCCGGCAACATGCTCGTCAAACAACTGGAGTACCTGGCCGGGGCGCAAGGCGCGGGCATCGTGCTCGGCGCGAGGGTGCCGATCGCGCTGACCAGCCGCGCGGACAAGCCGCCGAGCCGGATCGCGTCCTGCGCGATCGCCCTCCTGTTGGCACGCCACAAGAGGAACATCGAGGTATGACAAAGGTCATCCTGGTACTCAATACCGGCTCGTCGAGCGTCAAGTTCTCGGTGTTCTCCATCGGCGACGGAGGTCTGCTCCCGCTGTACCGGGGCGAATTCGAAGAGATCGGCACCGCCCCCCACTTCTTCGTCAGGGACATGGACGGTGCGATCGTCGCCGACGAACGGGATTCCGTGGCAGAGGTGGCTTCACAGGAAGACGCCGTGCACCGGATCTTCGCCTGGCTCGACTCCCACAGCGCGGGCCTGGAGGTCGTGGCGGCCGGCCACCGCGTCGTCCACGGAGGGCCGGTCTACTCCGAGCCGGTCGTGGTCGACGGGCCCACGCTCGACGCCTTGGCCGCCTATGAGCCGCTCGCCCCATCCCACCAGCCCCACAACCTCGCCCCCATCCGCGCGCTGTTCAGGTACCGTCCCGGGCTGATTCAAGTGGCCTGCTTCGACACCGCGTTCCACCGGACGGCCCCCCTGGTTGCCGATGTGTACGCGCTGCCCCGCGAATACTTGGACGCGGGCGTGCGCCGTTACGGTTTTCACGGGCTGTCGTTCGAGTACGTCACCCTCGCCCTGCGGGCGCTCGACCCTGTCGCCGCGGCGGGGCGGGTGGTGATCGCCCACCTGGGCAACGGATGCAGCATGGCGGCCGTCCTGGCGGGCAAGAGCCTGGGCGACACGATGGGCCTCACGGCGCTGGACGGCCTTTGTATGGGCACGCGGTGCGGCCAGATCGACCCCGGCGTTCTGATCTATTTGATGCAGCAACGGGGCATGTCGCTCGACCGGGTGGAGGACCTGCTCTACAACCACTCCGGCCTGAAGGGACTGTCCGGCGTCTCCAACGACATGCGCGACCTGCTTGCCAGCGACCGACCGGACGCCCGGCTCGCGGTCGATTACTTCGTCGACCGCGTCGGCCGCGAACTCGGCTCGCTCGCCGCGGTCCTGAAAGGGCTGGACGCCCTGGTGTTCACCGCGGGCATCGGCGAGCACGCCGCCGAGATCCGCGCGCGCGTCTGCCACGACGCGGCCTGGCTGGGCGTCGCACTCGACGACGAGGCCAACCGCCGGGGCGGCCCCCGAGTTTCCCCGGAAGGGCGTTCCCCCTCGGCCTGGGTCATCCCGACCGACGAAGAACTGATGATCGCCCGGCACACTCTCCGGCTCCTCGGTGGCGAGTCTAGCCCCCGGAAGAAAGGAGAGGAAGCACGATGATCGCACGATTCGACCGCACGCTCGAGGGCCGCAAGGGACTGGTTTGTGGGGATCGCCAACGCCCACTCGATCGCCTACGGCTGTGCCCGGCCTTCCGGTCACTGGGGGCCGAGCTGGCGGTCACCTATCTCAACGACCAGGCCAGGCCCCACGTCGAGCCCCTCGCGCAGGAGCTCCAGGCCCCCATCTTCCTGCCCTCACTTGAGTGGGCACACCAAGGATTGCCATGAAAACAGCACGGCATCTGGATGATTTGGTTGCCATGATTCCCGACGGGGCAACTCTCATGATCGGCGGATTCTTCGGAGTCGGCTCACCTCATCGCCTGATCCAGGGGCTCGTCGCCGCCGGGCGCAAGGGGCTGATGATCATTGCCAATGATACCGATTATCCCGGTCGTGGCATCGGCAAGCTGATTGAGGCCCGGATGGTAAAGCGCCTGGTTGCCTCGCACATCGGGGCCAACCCAGAAACACAGCGGCAGATGCTCGCCGGGGAACTCGAGGTCGAGCTGGTACCCCAGGGGACGCTTGCCGAGAGGATCCGGGCGGGCGCCTGCGGCCTGGGAGGCGTGTTGACCAGGACCGGCCTGGGGACGGTCATCGAGCGAGACAAACTCACCGTCAAGGTCGATGGCGAAACCTGGCTGCTGGAAAAGCCGCTCCGCGCCGACTTCGCGCTCGTCAACGCCTGGCAAGCCGACTACCTCGGCAACCTCACGTACCAGCTCACGGCGCAGAACTTCAACCCGGTGATGGCGATGGCCGCAGCAACCGTCATCGCCGAGGCCGAGGAGATCGTCCCCGTCGGCACCATCCCGCCGGACTCGGTCCGGACGCCCGGGACCCTCGTGGATCACCTACTGGAGCGCCCCGCATGACCATGTCAGCCAAGGAGACCATCGCCCGCAGGGTCGCGAAGGAGGTGCGGCCCGGCTCGCTCGTGAACCTCGGCATAGGCCTGCCGACATTAGTGGAAGTTTACATGCCGCCGGGGGTGACCGCCTTCTTCCTCACGGAGAACGGCCTGATCGGCATCGGTGCGCCGCCCCCCCCGGGGATGGAGAACCCGGACCTCATCGACGCCGGGAATGAATACGTCACGGCCGTCCCCGGGGCCTCCAGTCTCGACAGCACCGTGACCTTCGGCCTGATCCGGGGCGGGCACCTCGACCTGACCGTCCTCGGCGGCCTTCAGGTCGACGCGCGGGGGCGCCTTGCCAACTGGATGGTCCCGGGAAAGCTCGTGCCGGGGATGGGCGGGGCGATGGATCTCGTCGACGGCGCCCGGCGCGTGATCATCGCCATGACCCACACCGCGAAGGGTGCGGCGAAGATCGTCGAGGAGTGCACGATGCCGCTCACCTCGGTCCGCCCGGTGAGCCTGGTGGTCACCGAGATGGCGGTGATTGAGCCGACCGCCGAAGGGCTCGTGCTGCGGGAGCGCGCGCCGGGGGTCTCGGTCGCCGACGTCGTCAGCGCAACAGCCGCCAAACTGATCATCCCGCCGACCGTCCCGGAGTATGCCCTGTCATGAACGAGGTCGTGAAGGCGAGTCACAACGGGGCCGACCGGCGGTCGTCCTACGAAAAAAAGTTTCGTTGCCGACGGCCGCCTGAACCCGGCCGCCCGATGACTTGCCGCGTCATTGAGGAGTAAGGCCATGTCGCGACTAGACGGAAAGCTCGCAATCGTTACCGGTTCAGCAAGCGGGATCGGCAGGCAGATCGCACTCCGCTTGGCGCGCGAGGGCGCGAAAGTCGCCGTCGCGGACCTCGACCTCGGCGGGGCCCAGGAGGTCGTGAGCGAGATCACGCTCGGCGGCGGCATCGCGACGGCGGTCGCGATGGACGTCGCCGACGAGGCACAGGTCGATGCCGGTGTCGACGAGGTCGCCGCTCGACTCGGCGGCGTCGACGTCCTGGTCAGCAACGCCGGGATTCAGCACATCGCCCCGCTAGTCGACCTCTCGCTCGCCGACTGGCGGAAGATCCTGGCCGTGCACCTCGACGGGGCCTTCCTGACGACCCGTGCCTGCTTGCGGCACATGATCCGGCAGCGCCGCGGCGGCACCGTCCTTTACATCGGTTCGGTCCACTCAGTCGAGGCGTCGCCCCTGAAGGCACCCTACGTGACGGCCAAACACGGCCTGATCGGGCTCGCCCGGCTGGTCGCCAAGGAGGGGGCTGTTCACGGCGTTCGGGCCAACGTGATCTGCCCCGGCTTCGTTCGCACGCCCCTCGTCGATCGGCAGATCCCCGAGCAGGCCAGGGAATTGGGCCTGACCGAAGACGACGTCGTCAAGAAGGTCATGCTCCGGGAGACGGTCGACGGCGAGTTCACGACGGTGGAGGACATCGCGGAGGTGGCCCTCTTCTTCGCGGCATTCCCCTCACTGGCATTGACCGGGCAATCGCTGGTCGTGAGCCATGGCTGGCACATGCAGTGACGCGGTACCGGTCGGCCGCCAGGACCGCGGTCGAGAAACTGAAAAGGCAGAGCCAGCTCGACTGGAAACATTGAGAAGCGCCCGCCGGACTTCACGAGATCAGCCTGACTGGAAGGAGACTACCATGAATACAATTGTGTGCATTAAACAGGTGCCGGCAAAAGACGCGCCCCTGGCGATTGCCGGAAACTGGATCAACGAATCAGACATCGGATTCGAGATGAACGAGCCGGATAGTTACGCCCTCGAAGAGGCGTTGCAGTTGAAGGAGAAGCACGGCGGGAAGGTGGTGGCACTTTCTTTGGGGCCGGAGCGCGTGAAGCAGACAATCCACGAGGCTCTGGCGAAGGGCGCGGACCGCGGGATTTACATTGCGGACGATCATTTCGCGCAGCTCGACCCGCTGGGAGCGGCGAAGGTGCTGGCGGCCGTGATTGCGAAGGAGAAATACGACCTGGTGCTCACGGGCTTGCAGAGCGATGACTGCGGCTTTGGGCAGACGGGCGTTTTACTTGCGGGGCTGCTCAATTTGCCTCACGCGACGATCATCATGCAAATCGACGTGCAGGACGGAGAAATGAAATTGAAGCGGGAGCTGGAAGCGGGATGGTTCCAGTGGATCGTGTGCCCGCTGCCGGCGGTGCTTTCAATCCAGTCCGGCATCAACAAGGTGCGGTACGCGACCATGAAAGGGATTATCGCGGCAAAGAAAAAGCAGATTCTTACGGTTCCGAAAGACTCGCTGGGCGTGACAGTCGAACCGACGCAGAAAATTGAAAAGATTTACGTGCCGACGAAAACCAAGAAAACAGAATTCTTGACAGGGACCCCGAAGGAAATGGCGGCGAAGCTGGTGCAAAAGCTGAGGGTAGAAAGGCGGGTGATCTGATCATGAAACTACTAGTAATTGCGGAACAGCGGCAGGGAAAGTGGAACAACACGAGTTTTGAAACGCTGGTGGCGGCACAGCAGATTGCCGCGGCGACGTCAGGAACGGTCAGCGCGGCAGTAGTCGGGAAGAGCGTGGCAGCGCTGGCGGAGGAGTTGGCGACAAAAGATGTGGCGGAAGTGCTGCTCGTTGAGCACGATTTGCTGGAGAGCTACACGCCGGATGGATATTGCACGGGGCTGAAACAGGTGATTGAGGCGGCGACGCCGGATCTGGTTTTGTTCCCGCACACGTATCAGGTCCGGGATTTTGCGCCGGCACTTGCGGCCATGCTGGGCAAGGGGATGGTGGGTGACTGCGTCGGCTTCCGGAATGAAGGCGGGAAGCTGGTGTTTGTCCGCCAGATGTTTCAAGGGAAAACGGTGGCAGATGTGACGTTTATGGGGGCGGCGCCGTGGTTTGCGTCCTTCCAATCGGGAGCGTTTCGGGCGGACTTGCTGACGGCCCATCGGAGCGGAAAAGCGCCGGTGAATGCGGCGAAGGTGGAATTGAAGGCAGCAGACATTCGCACGAAGCCGCTGGAAATGTTCAAGGAAGCGAAGTCGGCGGTGGACCTCACGCAGGCGCCGGTGATTGTAGCGATTGGGCGCGGCATCAAGGCGCGGGAGAATATTGTGCAAGCCGAGGCGCTGGCGAAAGCACTGGGCGGCGAGATCGCGGCAACGAGGCCGATTTGCGATGAAGGCTGGTTGCCGTTGGAGCGCCAGATTGGCAGCTCGGGGCAGACGGTCGCGCCGAAGCTGTACCTTGCTCTGGGCATCAGCGGCGCGATTCAGCACGTTGTGGGGATGAAGGGATCGCGCACGATCGTGGCGGTGAACAAGGATCAGCACGCGCCCATTTTCGAGATTGCGGACTACGGCATTGTGGCGGACATCTTTGAGGTCATACCCGCTCTCACGGCAGAACTACAGAAAACGAAGGGCTAGACGCCGCATGACCATTCAACGGGAACAACTGGAAGCGGACGTGCTTATCGTGGGAGCGGGGCCGGCAGGTTTGGGCTGCGCCCTGCACCTGGCGAACCTCATCACAAAGCACAACGCGAGCGGGGCCAAGCCGGAGCTTTCCCCGGAAAATATTTACGTGCTGGAAAAGGGGCGGGAGATGGGCGCGCACCAGCTTTCCGGCGCGATCCTGGACCCGCGCGGCTTGCGCGAACTGGTGCCGGATTTCGAGAAGACGGCGCCGCTCGATACGCCCGTGACGAACGACGGGGTCTATTTCCTCAGCAAATCGCGCGCGTGGAAACTTCCGATCACGCCGCCGCCGCTCGCGAACCACGGCAACTACATTGTGTCGCTGAACAAGATCGTGAAATGGCTCGGCGGCCTGGTAGAGAAAGAGGGCGTAAACCTTTTCACAAAGTTTGCAGGAAAGGAGCTGATTTATCAGGGCCACGGAGTCGCCGGAGTCCTGACCGAAGACAAGGGCGTGGACAAGAACGGCAAGCCCAAAGAGAATTTCACGCCCGGATATGAATTGCGAGCAAAGGTGACGGTACTGTCGGAAGGCACCCACGGGTCCCTGACGAAAGAATTGGTCAACCGGCTGAAGCTCGACGGCCTGAACCCCCAGGTGTTCGGGATCGGGGTCAAGGAGTTGTGGGAAATGCAGCCGGGACGGATCGAGCCAGGATTTGTGGCGCACACGATGGGCTGGCCACTCGGTTCCGATATGTACGGCGGCGGGTGGGTGTACGGCATGCGCGACAACCGGGTGTCGCTCGGCAGTGTTGTGGCGCTTGAATACGCGAATCCGGAGTTCGATCCGCACGAGGCCTTTCAGAAATTCAAGACGCATCCGTTTGTCCGGCGGATTCTCGAGGGCGGAACGCTGGTGCGGTATGGCGCGAAGACGCTGCCCTATGGCGGCTGGTACTCGATGCCGCGGAGCTACGTGGACGGCGCGCTGATCGTCGGCGATTCGGCAAGCATGCTGAATGCCCAGCGGCTGAAGGGGATTCACACGGCGATCAAGAGCGGAATGCTGGCGGCGGAGACGATTCTTGAGGCGCTCAAGGCGGGGGACACTTCGACCAAGACGCTGAAACTGTATCAAGAAAAGATCGATCAGAGTTACATCAAGGAAGAGTTGTGGAAGGTTCGCAATTTCCACCAGGCGTTTCACGGCGGGCTGTGGAAAGGGATGGTACACGCGGCATTGCAGTACATCAGCGGCGGGCGAGGGTTGGTGGACCCGATGCGTTCGGAGGCGGGATACAAAGACTACGCGAAGCGGAATGGCAATGGGACACTGGTGGATCAAAGCACGCGGTTCAAGGGCGATGGGAAGTTGACGTTCGACCGTCTGACCGACGTGTTTCATTCCGGAACCCGTCACGAGGAGGACCAGCCGAGCCATCTGAAAGTGCGTGACCTGGACATTTGCTCGTCGCGCTGCGTCGAGGAGTACGGAAACCCGTGCCAGTATTTTTGTCCCGCGGCGGTGTACGAGATGGTGAAAGAGGGCGATGGATCGAAATTGAAGATCAACGCGGCCAATTGCGTGCACTGCAAGACCTGCGACATTGCCGACCCTTACCAGATTATTGATTGGACCGTGCCGGAAGGCGGAGGCGGTCCGAGTTACGACGGAATGTGAAGCTTTTCTGAGTTTTCCACGCGGCATCATGCCGACAAGGAGCAAGACCCATGGCGAACACGGCTCTCAACAAGCCCGCGGCAAAGGGCGGCAGCTTTCTACTGGAGTCCCCTGCCCCTCAGGACGTCTTTACTCCCGCGGACCTGAACGATGACCAGAAGCTTATCGGCCAGACCACGGAAGAGTTTGTGCTCAAGGAAGTTCTCCCTGTGGTGAAGGACCTGGAGGCGAAAAAACCGGGACTGATGGCAGGGCTGTGCAGAAAAGCGGCCGACCTCGGCCTGATGGGCCCCGGCATACCAGAAGAATACGGCGGGGCGGGACTGGACAACATTGCGACCACGGTTCTGACCGAAAAGATCTCCATGTATGGAAGCTTCTCCATCACGCAGTCATGCCATGCCGGATTGGGCACGGTTCCCATCGTCGATTTCGGCAGCGAAGAGCAGAAAAAAAAGTACCTGCCGAAGCTGGCCAGCGGCGAATACATCGGTGCTTTCGCCCTCTCCGAGCCGCAAGCCGGAAGCGACGCACGGAATACACTCACTCGCGCCGAACTCAACAAGGAAGGCACGCATTACATCCTCAACGGGCAAAAGTCGTGGATCACGAACGGGGGATTCGCGGACCTGTTTATCGTGTTTGCCGCAGTGGACGGCGAAAAGCTGACCGCGTTCATCGTGGAGAGGAAATTTGCCGGCTGCAAGCCCGGGAGTGAAGAACACAAGTTGGGCATCCACGGCAGCTCGACGACGCCAGTGTTCCTTGAGAACTGCACGGTGCCGAAAGAAAACGTGTTGCACGAAATCGGCCGCGGCCATGTCGTCGCCTTCAACACCCTGAATGTGGGGCGTTTCAGGATTGGCGCGAAATGTGTTGGGGAATCCAAACATATTCTGATGAACGCGTCCAAATATTCCAAGGAGCGCAAGGCCTTCGGGAAGCAGATCGGGGAATTCGGGCTGATCAAGGAAAAACTGGCGGAGATGGCCATTCAGATTTTCGCGGCGGAGTCAATGCTTTATCGGACCGCCGGGGACATGGAAGCTGCCACGAACGCAGCGGAGCATTCCGGCAATGAGGCCCAGGACGCCATGAAGGTGCTCGAGGAGTACGCGATTGAAAGCTCGATTGCGAAGGTGTATGGGAGCGAAATGCTGGATTTCGTGGTGGATGAAGCGGTGCAAATTTTTGGGGGTTACGGTGTTCATGAGGACTACCCGGTCTGTCGCGCGTATCGTGATGCCCGCGTCAATCGGATTTTTGAAGGCACCAATGAAATCAATCGAACGGTCATCATCCAGACGCTGCTGAAGCGTGCGACGAGTGGTCATTTGCCGCTGATTCCCGCGGCCAAGAAGCTGGCCGCTGAAATTCATGCGGGTGCTTCGAAGGAAGAAACGCCAGCAGGCGTACTCGCCGAGGAGGCGCGTGTAATTGCAAACGCGAAAAAGATGTTCCTCCAGGCTGCGGGCGGCGCAGTCCAGAAATTCCGCGAAAAGCTGGCCGGCGAGCAGGAATTGATTGGCGCGTTGGCGAACATCGTGATGGACATTTACGCCATGGAGTCGGGCCTCCTACGCGCGCAGAAGGCCGCAGTTGGCCAGGGCGAAGCCGCGGCAGCCGTCATGATCGATGCTGCGCGCGTGTTGATCGCCGCCGCCGCCGAACGCGTGCACCACGAAGCCAAGCGAGCCATTGCGGCGGTGCATGAAGGGGATATGCTGATGACGCAATTGGCCGTGCTGAAGCGGTTTGGCGAGGGCCCAACCGTGGACACCATTGCTCTCCGTCGCCGCATCGCCGCCGCGGTCCAATCGCAGGACCGCTACCCATTTGAGAAACGCTGAGGCACTTGTTCTCATCGAGGATTGAGGGCTGCGTCTGCCGGCCACGCTGCCGGAAAATATCTTAACGAGAATATGAGCGGATGGCATGACCGCCTCAAGGCCGAGGTGCGCACCTGCCTGGCCAAACAGGTCACAGAATCCGACAAGAGGCTCCCCAAAGCCGGCCTGAACCACGGCCTCACTTGCCAGTCGCTCGACTCGCCCCTGTTCGGCAAAGGGCGCGTGAACGCCTCTTCAATGTGGCATTACGATCTGCAGAGCCGGTTATTCGACCATCTCATCCACGCCTGGAGCTGGACTGGTGACCTCGCGCTGGAAAAAATGCTGCGTCTCGCGATGGGTAAACTTTCCCACGAGCCAGGCAAAACAGGTGCCACACGAGCGAATCTCCGTCCCCTCGGGCAATGGCCGCGGGAAATCGTGCCGGTTTGCTCGGATGCCACTCCATCGCACTTAGGGTCCTGAGGACTGAACATGTTGGAGACCCTCTCACGCCGCTCACCCAGGCAGTCATGCCGGCCCAACAGTCCTCCCAACCCATTTGGTACAGGGGTTGCTTTACAACACTCCATGTGTCCGACGAGGCACATCTCCAGGCACCGCTGAACTCAAGACATGTGGGTTTATGCTTGGCACGAAGAGCCGGACCGAGACCGCTTCTCGATAGCAGTTGAAGTCTGAGAAGACATTCTCGTCGATTCGAGATTGGTGAGAACGGCCTCAGCTCATGAGATTTGAGGCTCGCCCATGGGGAGAGAGAACATGGCTCCTGATGGACCTGACGGCGGCTCGAGCCTGGTTGAGCGGGTCGAAACGAGGGTCCGGGACCTGACTCACGGCCGGGTCCGCCGCCTCGTGGTCGAGGAACGGGACGGCCGCATTCTCGTCAGTGGTCAAGTCTCTTCGCGGCACATCAAGAAATTAGCATTTCAAGGGGTTCTTGAAATGATCTCAGGCGAGCGCTTTTCAGAGGAGATCACCATCGGGTGATGGCCTGGACACGTCTCCAACGTCACTTATGCGTTTCCATGGACCAGATGATAACTTCCCTCGTGGAAGAGGAACCACGCCATGCCAGATTCGAACGAAATCTATGCGAGGTTAGCGAAACTGCTGGTGCAATGCCTGGGCGTGGAGGGAGACGAGATCAAACCCTCGGCGACCCTACAAGGCGACCTGGGCGCGGAGTCCATCGACTTCTTGGACATTACTTTTCGTCTGGAGCGGGAGTTCAGGATAAAGATCCCTCGAGGCGAGTTGCTTGTTGAGCCGGTGTTATTGCGTAACGCAGGCTTCGTGCAGAATGGTATCCTGACCGACGAAGGCCTGGCCGCGCTGCGATCCCAAATGCCCTACGCCGACTTGACAAGTCTTGATCGCGACGGCCGTCTGATCAACATCAACGACCTGTTCACGGTCAACCTGCTGACGAACTACATCAGGTGGAAACTCGGTACCGGCGGCGAGGCCGAAATGGATGTCCAGCCACCGGCACAAGTGTCCCCGGCACCAATCCGGCAATGAACCGGAAATTCGGCCTCGCATCAGAGCCTCCTTGCTCTTGGAGCCGGATGTTGAACGAGGCCCGGATCATGACCTAAGAGCGGGATTCAGGGAATTCCAATCCCGATTTGTCGCTTACGGTACCTAGCGGTCGTTTCTGTTCCGATGATTTTGGAAGCCCATGCCCTCCCCTGGATAACCTGGATATGATATAATGGATAAATTGCGCGGGCTTGGGAGACGATCGAAGGTTGGAGCATTAGGGAAATGTGTTCCATTGGCTGACCCCGGCAAAGGAAGGAAGAGGGCCCGTTATGTGTGGGATCGTCGGAGCGCTCGACTTGACCGGGAACCGGGATTTCCCAGCCGAACGGCTACGGGCGATGGCGAGGGCGATCGCTCACCGTGGCCCGGACGACGAATATTTCCACCG
>JBEKTN010000014.1:0-41370 GCA_049516015.1 Isosphaeraceae bacterium
CTAGTACGAGAGGATTGGGGAGGACCGACCTCTGGTGTGCCGGCTGTCCTGCTCAGGGCATCGCCGGGTAGCCAGGTCGGGACAGGATAAGCGCTGAAGGCATCTAAGCGCGAAGCCCCCTCCGAGATGAGGTTTCCCGCAGCGAATGCTGCATAGGCTCCTGGAAGACGACCAGGTCGATAGGCCGGGCGTGCACGGCGGGTGACCGCCTCAGCCGACCGGTCCTAACAGCCAAGCAGCTTGACCACCCCGATCGGCTCTCTGCTGGAGCGCAACAGCGCCAGCCAGGGCGATCCGGTGGCCTCACCGATTCGATCCGAATGACAGATGGCAGATGGCAAATACCAGATGGCAAATGGCAAATGACAAATGCCAGATGGCAAATGACAAATGCCAGAGGGTTGGTTTTGGTTCTTGCGGACGTGCCACTACTTCTGGTGTGGCGTGAAGACTTTGTGCCTGTGACCGACCACCGCGGAATCGCGGCCGGCGCGGCCTGACAGCCCGCCGGCCGGTTTTCCGGCGACCATACCGGCGGGGTCACACCCGTTCCCATTCCGAACACGGCCGTTAAGCCCGCCGGGCCCATGATAGTGCTTTGGCGCGAAAGTCGGTGATCGCCGGGATCTTTCCAAGAGCCGCCCTGGAATCGTGGAAGCGAGTCCAGGGCGGCTCTTTTTGTTGGCCTTTGGCGTCCCAAGGCCAGAGACTTGGCGGTCGACGTGTCTGTTCCCGAACACATCGTTGAGAGAAGTCACATGAACCTGCGATGGGGAATTCTTGGGTGCGCCCGGATCAGCCGGCGCGGGCTGATTCCTGGCATCCAGGCGTCGAAAACCGGGCGGCTGGTCGCGCTGGCAAGTCGAAATCCAGCCACGGCTCGTGCCTGGTGTGACGAGTTCAAGATTCTCAAGAGCCATGAAACCTACCAGGGACTGCTAGAAGACCCCGACGCGATCATGGAAGCGGCTCGATCGTGAGCCGTGCCGCTTTCCGTCGCTATTTTCTTGCCCGAGTCATCAGCGGAACATCTGACCTCGTCCAATAGCCTCGAACGCGTCGCGGATGTGTTCGATCTGGGGAGGGTTGTCATCTTCTGGCCAGATGACGGCCACGACGTCGAACCGGCTTCGCTGCTCGAGCAGACCGTGTTTTTTCAGGAAATGGAGGGCTGCAAGGGTCAGCCGGCGCTGTTTTTCCGTGGTGACGGCCTCAGCGGGCACTCCCTGGCGGCGGGCCTTGACCTCAACGAAGACGATGACGTTGCCGTCGAGTGCGATCAGATCGATCTCGCCGTGATTGGTCCGGTAGCCGCGATGCAAGATCCGCAGACCCTGGCGGCGGAGGTAGCGAGCGGCCTCTTGCTCGCCGCGGTCACCGAGCAGGCGGTTCCAGAACGCTTGAACGATCGGATTTCTCACCGGGTGACCTCGCAAGCTGCCTGCCTCGTTCGATATTCACAGCCACGCGAGGCGTGGCCGCGAACCGAGTCTGCTATTCATTATTGTACCGCGAGATCACTCGTGATCCTGCAACCATTCCGATTCAATATCCAACCAGGCTGGTCTGCTCAGGGACCCACGCCGAGGTGGCTCTCGATCTCGCGAGCTTCCGAGCTCCAGCCTCCGGAAGGGCGATTGTTCTTGAAGAACGGCTGAGGATTCTTGGTATCCGAGTCCACACCTTGAAGTTTGCTGGGGTCGGATTCCACAGCCGAGGCCTCGGCGGCCCCGCTCGTCGGTTTCACGCTCTTCTGGGCGTGATCGTCGCTGCCCGAGCGGATCGCTTGACGCAAGCTCTCGCAGCCCGCAATCGTCACGGCCGTGAGTCCCAGCATCACCAGTAACGCCAGCGAACGACGGATCATCGCCATACCATCCTCGCTCATGATGGAGAGGAGACAGGGCCCGTGGTGGGGTTCAAAACCAGACGGGTCCCACACACCGGGCGAACGCCCTGGAAAGGGAAAATCTGAAGGGTTGAACGGGAATGATGCCAGAAGGCTAGCGATCCGTCCAGGCTGGTTTTGTGTCGTCCTGGCGCCAGAACGCGAGCAGAGCGGCCAGTCCGGCCAAGGGGAGCAGGCCGATGATGATAAAGTTGGGAGTGAAGCCGGAACGGCCCTGGGAGATCCAGCCGGCAACAGGCATGAATCCGGCCGCGAACAGGTTGCCCAGTCCGCCGAGACACCCGATCACCAGACCCGTGTGGCTCGGGGCGACATCCTGACCGAAAGCAAAATCCACCCTCGCGCTCTTTACTGGGCATTGCGCCGGCCCCTGCGAATCTGCCTCCGTTGTCACTCCGGAGACCTCCTTCAGTGTCGATCGTAAATACCTTGTCGGAAAGAGGCTGCGGATACAACCAGGCCGAGAATACGCGCCTCGAAAAGGCTCTTCGCGTCCTTCCATGGGCCCTGCGCTGTGGTCCTCTGAGGGACGTGAGGTAAGATGGATGGGGAGTGCCGGGTCAAGGTCGGCCGGGTGATTGTTCTGGAAGAACTCGAGGCGAGGAGTCGAATGGACCCCATGACATCATCTCAGGACGTTCCGAAACCGCGGCGTCGCTGGGTACGCTGGTTGTTCGTCGCGCCGATTGGCGGTATGGCCGGCCTCCTCGCCTTGCTGCTGGCGCTGCCCTGGATCATCGAAGTTCCCGCGATGCAGCGATTGCTGGCCAGCCTGGCCACCCGGGTGATGGCTCCGGGAGCCGTCCGGTTTGCGCACCTGAGAGTGTTCTGGAATCGCCCCACGGAGATCGACGGACTGGTACTGCGCGATGCACAGGGCGATGACATCGTCGTCTCGCCCCAGGCCCATTTTAGCTGGAGCCTGCGGGAGATCCTGCTGACCCGGCCTGCGTCCGCGACGCTCACGCTCGATCATTCCGCGGTGGACATCGAGCGCTCGGCCGGCGGGAGCGTTGATCTGCTCGAGACTCTCAAGCCGATCCTCAAGGACGAGCCGGATCTGACTCTGCTGGTGCGGGTCGTTGACGGGAGGCTCCGTTTTCGCAACGAGGGCCTCGAGGAACCGTTCCTGGCCGACAAGGCCGATATCGAGCTCGACCTCAACGCCTATCCGCAGCCGATCGCCTGGCGAATGAAGCTGGAGCGAGCCGGAGAGAACACTGAGCCGGGGCGCGTGCAGATCCAGGGAAGCATGAGCCGGGAAAAAGAGACCGATGGCTTGCCCCAGGATCTGGAGGTTTCGATCATTGGGAATCACTGGCCATGGGCATACTCTAGCGCTCGGATCAAGGCCCGAGGAGCTTTCAGTGGAACGATCGACGCCCGCCACAAGAGCGGTGAGCTGGCGCTCGGGGGCGATGCCCAGGTGCTTGGCCTGCATGCGACGGGATCGGCACTCTCGGGCGATGAATTGCATCTGGATACGATCACCGCGGTCTGGAAGGCAGGCCGGAAAGACGGGAGCTGGACGGCCGAGCGTCTGGACGTGACAGCGCCGGTGGGCACGATCAAGGCATCGGGCTCCTTTCCTCCAGCCCACGATCGCGGGGCCCATGTGGAAGGGAATCTGGACCTCGCCGCGCTGGCGCGGCAGATTCCCCGGACCATGCGACTGCGCGACGACCTGCGCCTCGAAAAAGGGTCCGTCGAGCTGCGCGCGGACGTGAGTGGCGATGCGGGGAAAGCCGGGCAGACCATTCTTGCGACCGCCCGCCTCAGCGACCTGACCGCCCGGCACGGCACCCAGAGCCTGTCATTTCGCGATCCCGCGACCTTCACCGCGCGGCTCCACCGTCAGACCGACAGCCTGAGCCTGGAACAGCTCGACGTGCAGACGCCCTTCCTGACCGCGACCGGTCAGGGAAACCTGGACCGGGGGATCAACGTGTCCGCATCGATCGACCTGGGGGCGGCGACCCAGCGGCTGCACGACTGGGTTGATCTGGGGCGGATCGAGCTTGCCGGCCAGGGAAAGATCGATGCCAAGTACCAGCGGATCGCCGGCCGGTACGAGATCGGGGCGAATGCTGTTTTCAAGAGCCTGGGCGCCAGTGGGCTGCCCGCCGTGGAGACCCTGCACCGCGACAAGGTCGTTGCCATGCTTGCGGTCAAAGGAGGGGCGGCACCTTCAGGGCTGCCCACCAGCCTTCATCAGCTTTCCCTCACCGGGCAAAGCGATCTCGAGGAAATCACACTGAACGCCGGGCTCGATCAGCCGAGCGGGGTCATCGCGATCGACACCAGGGCGCAGACCCAGCTTGTCGCCGGCGGTAAGAAGCGGAAGGCGGAGTCAGCACTCCAGGCGCATTGGGGCGACAAGGAAGTCACGCTCGACCAGATCCTGGTGTCGCTGGTGCCGATCGTCGGGCCGGGGGGACAGTTCCTGCCCAGCGAACCGGCACGCTGGTCAGGCAAGGGCAAGTACGACATCACCAAGGATGAGCTCACAATCACGGCGGATTCCGGACCGGCCGGGGCCAAGCTCAAGCCGCTTGCCCTGGCGCCGACCCAGGTCCGGGTGGGAGGGCTGAAGACCCGCGATGCCGCCTGGCTTGACGTCAACCTCACAGGGGACGTGCCAGCGCTGAGCAGCCTGGCGGGCCTGGATCAACCTCGACTGGCGGGATCGCTCAGCGGCCTGCTGCAGGGCCGGCAGAACGCGGAGGGTTGGGAATTTGCGGCCGGAGTACAGGTTCGTGACCTGGCCCAGTTGAGCAGCGACGGTGCGCGCACGGAGCTCGCCAAGAATGCGGCGGCGAGTGTGCGAGGAACCATCGCCCGGAAGTTCGAGCGGCTTGATTTTTCCGAGCTGGCGGTCGTGACTCCGTACGGGCAGATCGAGGGCGCCGGGCCGGTGACCGACCTCGCCGGCACGCCCCGCTTCGACCTCCGGGGGACGCTCAGCCCGGACTGGAAAGCACTCTCGGAACTGCTGGCGCGGAAGGTCGAGCCGAACGCGTCGATCACGGGATCACCGCGCGCATGGCGCATTGCCGGCACGCTGCCGAAGTCGGGCAACCAGGACTTGCTCGCAGGAATGAATGGTGAGCTTGGGGTCAACCTCGAGCAGGTGGACGTCTTCGGCATGCGGCTGGGGCGGACGGCGGCGGTCGTGCGCGTCCAGGACGGGAAGACACGCATCGATCCGATCGACTCGACGCTCAACGCCGGCCGCCTGCACCTGGAGCCCACCGCGATGACGGATAAGCAGGGCCAGACATGGTTGCATCTGGGAGCGTCGTCCGGTCTGCTCGACGCGGTCGTCAACGACGAGGTCTCACACCGGGTTCTCTCGTTCGTCGCGCCGGTGCTGGATCAGGCGACCCGCGTTCGGGGGCGCGTTTCGCTGGCGCTGAACGAGGCTTTCTTGCCGATCAGTGCCGGCCCAGATGCCGAGCCGAAGATTGACGGCGACGTGCTGTTCGACTCGGTCGAGTTCATGCCGGGCCCGCTGGCCGAGCAGATCCTCGGCGTCTTCCGGCAGGAGCAGCATCCGCTCCTGGTGCTCCGCGACCCGGTCTCGGTCCGGATCGTCGGCCGGAAGATCTACCAGGAAGGCTTGATCATCCCGCTGGCGAACGTCGCGGCAATCGGCATCGAGGGCTGGGTCGATTTCGATCAGAACCTGAACCTCGTGGCCAGCTTCGCCATGGTGCCTCCCAGAAGAAATATCCCGGTCCTGTCGGACATCCTCGAGAATGCCCAGCTCCAGCTGCCGATCACCGGGACCTTCAAGAAGCCCAGGATCAACGGCGACGCGATCAAGGACCGATTCAAGGATCTGGGTCTGAACATGCTGGACAGCGTGATTGGGGCCGGGGTCAACGGCCTGGGCCGCATCCTTCAGGGCGGCCCGGGACGGAATGGGCCGCGGCGCGACTTTTTCCCCCCGTTTGTCGCCCCGGGCAACGATCAGCCCTTGCCTCCTCCTCCTGACCCGGGCGCTCCTGCCTCGCGCGGCAACCCGCCGGCTGGCGGGGGAGCTGCCCCTGCGCCTGGCGACCGCCGCGTGCAGCCCGTTCCGGACAATCCCGATGATGAGCTCGACCAGCCGAATGGTCGTCCGGGGCAGTTCACGCCCGAGCAGAGACGGATGCAACGCGAGGAGCGGCGGGCCCGCCGGCTCGAAAAGCGTGCCGAACGCAGGTTGCGGCGGGGACTGCCTCCGGATTGAGAACCGACGCCAGACGAAGGGGCGCTCTGCTAAAGTCCGCGCCCTCGCCTGAACTCGCGACGATGGTCAGCGCGGCGCGATGCATGAGCCGTCATTGATCCGGACCCCTGTACTCGGAGCCCGTGATGTCGAATGCTGAGCCAACCGACCCGGCCACGCCGCCGGAAGACCTTGCAATACCGGCCGTCGCGGACGAGCCGGAAAGCCGTCCGGGGGGAGTTCCGCTGTATGTCTGGGTGATCCGCGGCGGTCGTCCTGGCGATTCCGCTCGGGCTGCTCTGGGGCGAAGGCGCAACGTCCCTGGAAATCATGCCCCGGCTGATCCTGCGCGCCCTGACCGCCCTGGCAGCGCCGCTGGTCGTGCTGGCCATTCTGAGCGCGATCGTCACCAACGACATCCATGGCCGCCAGGGCGGCTTGATGATGGTCTTCTACCTGATCAACACCCTTGTCGCCATGCTGATCGGCCTGACCCTGACGAACCTGTTCAAGCCGGGCATCGGAGAGTCGCTTGCCGAGCCGGGCGCGGTGGTTCAGCCGCTGGCCAAGAAGAGCGCCACCGACCTGCTGGTGGAGCTGATACCCCGGAGCATTGGCGAGGCGTTCACTCAGAACAACCTGGCGCAGCTCGTGCTGCTGACGCTGGCCCTGGGGATCGGCCTGGTCCGGATCCGCGACGCCCAGCGGGCCAGGGGGCAGACGTCGATCCAGCCGGTCATTGACCTGCTGACGATCGGCTTCGAGCTGCTCATGAAGGTCTTGCTCTGGGTCGTGGTCCTGGTACCGCTGGCCGTGCTCGGCATCGTGGCCTCGAGCGTCGGCCAGAAAGAGGGGATGAAGGTTTTCCTGTCGCTGATCTGGCTGATCGTGGTCGTCGTTGTCGGGCTGGGCTGCCAGGTGACCTGGTACCTGCTCCAGATGGCCGTCTTCGCGCGGATGTCACCGGTCCGGTTCCTGAAAGGATCGCTCGACGTGATGGCCAGCACCTTCAGCACGGCCAGCACCGCGGCGACGATCCCGATCACGCTCGGGTCGCTGCGGAAGCTGGGAATCTCGCGGCGATCGAGCCAGTTGACGGCATGCATCGGCACCAACTTCAACAACGACGGCAGCGCGCTCTACCAGGCGACGGCCGCCCTGTTCATGGCCCAGGCGCTGGGCTATTCGCTGAGTCTCGTCGACCAGGTGGTCATCATACTGACCACTCTGGTTGCCAGCGTGGGCGCCGGTGGCATACCCTCCGGCAGCTTCGTGACACTTCCCTTGATCTTCGCCGCCGTGCGTCTTCCCGCCGAGAAGATCCCCATTCTGTTGACCGTCGACTGGTTCCTGGACCGTTGCCGGACCACCTCCAACGTCCTCGGCGACATGACCGTCGCCGTCCTCCTCGACCGCGTTTGGCGGCCCGAGCCAGGCTCAACCGATTCTTGGGAAGTGGCCGTATCGACAGGAAGCCTGTCCTGAGCGGCTGGTTTCGATCGGTCTTCCATGCTGCGGTCGAATTGGCTTTGATTGCGTCGCCATCTCGGGACTTTCTCAGATGCGGCGGACAGGCGCGGACAGTTTCACCAGTGGACGTAACAGCAGTAAGAGGGTCGCAACCCACGTATTGCGTTGAGGTTGCTGCCGAGCTACTCGCCGACGTTGAGGAGCAAACTGTCCGCTCTGTCCACCAGGCACAGCGGCCAAGGTGAGAAAGTCCCGGACTCCGCACTCTATCGAACGTGATCCGGCCCAGTGACTAGAATACAAGATGGATCTAAACGGGATTGCTGTCCTCGATTGGCCGCCGGTCCATTCGCGGGTGTAAGTGTGCGGCGCCCACGGCAGGCAGATTTCTCGTCACTCTAAATCGGGGCCTTCCCGAAGCACGATTTCGTGGCGACGAACAGTCTCCTGTGGAGTTGGGACCCATACGACCCCGTTGCCAAGCCCCCCCGGGGGTCGAGACTTTTCAGCAAGGAGTCAGGATGAACGCGATCAAGGCGACCGTGATGCGGGGCCGGCTCGAGTTGAAGGTACCGCTCGACTGGCCGGACGGAACCGAGGTGTTGATCGAGCCGACAATGGCCCCGCTCGAGAAGATCGGGATCGACGAGTCCGAGTGGCGCGATGATCCGGAAAGCCTTGCGGACTGGGAAGCGTGGATCAAGACCATCGAGCCATTCGAGTTGACGCCCGATGAGGCCAAGCGGATTGCCGATTTCGCTGAACAGATGCGCCAATATAACGTCGAAGCCGTGCGGCGTCAGATGCAGGAGGGAGCGGCCGGATAATGCGCTACCTCCTCGACACCGGCATCGCGCAAGAGTTTATCGGCCGCAATGCCAAGGTCGTGCAGCGCGTGGAAGGCGTGATCCGCGGGAAGACCATTGAGCTCGAGGTCGATCCCGGCTTGCAGGACGGTGGGGTCGTCGAGGTGGTGATTCGCCGAGTCAAACAACCGCGAACGTGGGGGGGTACTCATATTTTATTTCTTGGACATCCGTGACACCCCAATCAAAGCGTGAGAATCAACCATGTCTCAAGCAACCATCGCAATTCCGCCATCCGTCACGGAAGGCGAGGCCAGATTGTATCTGTCCATGAAGTTGTTCGAGATCGGACACTTGTCGTGTGGCCAGGCCGCCGAACTGGCGGGCTATTCCAAGCGCACTTACATGGAATTGCTGGGCAGGCACGGAGTGGCCGTGATGGACTACCCCGCCAGCGAGCTGCAGGACGACCTTGGCCATGCCTGAGAGTCCTGATGTACTCGGCGCGCATTGGACCGATTGAGCACATGGCGGAAGAAGCCGCCTTGAATCGATCGGGCGCGTCGAGGCATGACCGGAGGATAGCCACAGTCGCTCCGGCAGTCAAGAAAACGGCTCCCGGCCTCCTATCGGTCCCAACGCGATAGAGTTGATCCTCAGGAAATCATACCACCCGTATGGTACTCGTAGCGGTTCCGGCAACTCAGGATCAGGCAATCCACTCGGGCCAGTTCCGACGCATGGACACGATGGCAATGGTGTGTAGTGCCACCCTTGGCGAAATAGGTGCCAAGCCCCTCTCCATCATCCCAGAAGAGGCCCGGGAAAACCTCAAGGGCCATCTTGGTTCCCACCCAGCGGACGGAATCCCCGCGTTTCCAGTATAAGGTTGCGTCGTCGATCCTCACGTGTCTCACGACTTTCTCCTTGAAATGAAGGCCTTGATGAAGGCCTTATTGACATGGAAGAGTTGAACTTACTGCCCTGGATTCCCTGTTCCTTTCGAGCCGTCACATATCATCGAGGTTCGTAGACGTATACAACGTCAACCTTCAATGTACCCAAACAATCTCCCGAGTGGTCAGAACCGAGTCTTCGGTTCTTTCGCGGAAAGAGGTGAAAAACCTCGATTCTGACGCTGCCATCAAGGAAGCTTGAACACTGGCGGAATCGTGGCCATCGTGGCGATGGTCGAACCCACCTCGGAACGGAAAGAGGAAGGGAGGATTACCGCTGAGCAAGATCCATCCTTGGATCTGTTAGCGGAAAAAAATCTTCGCAGGATGGGCTGTGCCGCCCTGCGAAAAAAGCAGATTCCGATTGCCATCCAGGTTGGTCGATCATCTATTCGAGTGCTGCGCCGGATACTGGATTTCGATCGGCTCGCCGGTCAGTTCCTTCCACGCCTGCTTCTGGTCGTCGGTGAGCAGGGCCATGACCTTGGTCATGTTCTCCTTTTGGGTGGCGGCCCTCTTGTTCCGAGCGTCCCTGCGCTCCTGCTCGCTGGCGTCCTTGTTGAACGCTCCCGCGAACGAGGTCCCCGTCGCTGCGACGATGTCACGGATCCTCGACTTCTGGTCGTTGGTCAGCTTCAGCTTCTCGTCGACGGTGGAATTAGCGAAGGCCTGGAGTCCATGCGCTTGCAAGCTGATCTGATCAAACCGCCTTGACTGCTCGGCCGAGAACGATAGGGCCTTCTTCACCTCGTCGCTGACCGTCTCGTTCAGCGTTGCCATCTTCGCCCACCGCACGTCTGGCGAGGCGTCGCGCAGGGCCGAATAATCGCCTTGGTGCCTCTCTCTGATCTCGCGCAGGGTCTCCTGGACCTTCCTGACCTGCGCGTCGGTGAGCTTCAGATCCTTCTGAACGTTCGGTGCCATCAGGAACCCGGCCGCGCCGCCACCGAAGCCGCCGCGACCCTGGGCCCAGGCTGGGGAGACCAGCAGCGCCAGGGCCCCGAGTGTCAGGCCCAACTTACCAAAGAAACGCATCATCTTCAGACTCCTTGCCAACAAACAAGGGGGCACGCGCGCCCGTCGCTGGCACAGCCGACGATGGAAAGGACGCGCGATGGGACAAACCTTGAAACGAGGCCGCAGGTTTCAGGCCGCTTCGCGAGAGCATGAGAACATGAGAACAGTTCAGCAGTTGAAATTCTCCTTCGACTGCTCTGCTCTCTACTGCTTTCGTGTCGCCCGATCGATTGGGCGACACGGTGCCGCCGCATTCCGGTTATTGAGGGCTTGGAGATCGCCGCGTGTCGGCCGCCCTCCTGCACGATGTCGCCCTGGTCACGGCCTCGACCGCCGGTTCCCGGCGCATGACTATCGATAGTAACGCCGAGGAACGATTAATGCAAATAAAAATCTAAAAATTCTTGGATTGTTTGGCCGACGATCGGCTCGATTTCCCGCAGTGCCGGTAGGAGGGTTGACGGCGGTCGCGCCCGGCGGGACAAGAACGAAGAGAAGGACGGGCTGTACCGATTCACTGCTTCCCGTAATTGCGGCTGCATGTGCTCTCGGACGAACGGCTTCAGATCGCCGTTCTCCTGCGCCTTCACGTAGAGCGGGTGATCGAACTCGCCGAGCGAGCAGTAGAAACCCGCCCGGAGACCGGCGTCGCGCATCGCCCTGGAGTAGTCGCCCAGGAGGTCACGCTTCGGCCCCACGTCCCTGCTGTTCCAGCCGGGACGGAACGGGCTGGGCCAGAGACAGTAGCCGTCGTGGAAGTTCGAGGTCAGGAAGGCGTAGCGTGCCCCCGATCGCTTGAACAGGTCGGCCCACTGGCTCGGCTCGAACAATTCCGATGGGGGTTCAACATGGTCCGCAAGCACATGAAGGTCGAGCCAGCACGCTGGTACACCGCTTGCGACAAGCTGGGCCTGATCGTCTGGCAGGACATGCCCAGCGGCGATGCGTTCCCCAAGTGGGAAGCCTTCAAATACAACGGCGGTGAGGAGGTCAAACGCAGTGCAGAGTCCGACGCCAACTACCGCAAGGAATGGAAGGAGATCATGGATTGCCTGATGCCCTATCCCTGCATCGCGGTCTGGACCCCGTTCAATGAAGCCTGGGGACAGTTCAAGAAGGTCGAAATCGCTGACTGGACGAAGCACCATGATCCGTCGCGACTGGTAAATCCCGCGAGTGGAGGCAATCACCGCCCCTGCGGGGACATCCTGGACATCCACCATTATCCCGATCCCGCGCTGCCCCTGCACGATGCCCAGCGGGCCAACGTTTGACCATTCCGGCAACATGCTCCCTGCAATGGAAGCGTTTCAGTCGACCGATAAAGGTTCTTAGGTGCCTGGCCTGTTCTGCACCGCCGCCAGTTCTGCATTCCATAGAAGGAGTTGCATTTGGGGCAAGCGTGGATGGTCAGGTCGTCTGCCTTGGCAACAATTGCCACGAGTGTTAGGCTATTCTTCGAGGAGGATCACCTGATGACCACAATGAACATTTCCCTTCCCGACGAAATGAAAACGTTCGTCGAAGCCCAGATGGCACGAGAAGGGTACGCCTCGGCCAGCGAATACCTCCGCGCCCTGATCCGCGAGGCGCAGAAGCAGCGGGCCAGGCAGGAGCTCGAAGCCAAGCTCCTGGAGGGGCTGCAAGGCCCGGCGGTCAGGATGACCCGTGAGGATTGGGTTTCCATCGAGCGTGAAGCACGCGAAGGGCTGGCCGGCGAGACGATCCGGCCGACGTAAGCGTGGCGAAGGATAAGGCAAGATGCGAGCACGGTGATGGATGGGTTCATTTGAGGTCGCTTCGAGTGGAAGAACCGGGATTTGTCCACAGGTGCTTCTCCTTGTTCTATGATTGTTTGGGCTTCACCATTCGATTGATCCTTGTCGGATTGCAGTCCTACTCAGGAGGACGAACGATGGTCCAGTGGGAGTACAAGGTAGTCGTTCACAAGCTCCTCAGCAAAGTACCCAGCGAGACCTTCTCCCAGGATCTCGAACGGTCCAGCTTGCTCAACGCTTACGGCTCTCAGGGATGGGAGCTGGTCGGAGTCATGAACCAGAGCTATCGCCGGGAATCCGACCCTACAGCGATGTATGGCTACACGATCGCCAGCTACTTCCTCAAGAGACCAGCAGAGCGTCCCATCGTTGAGGAGGGAAAAGAGGACATCACTAATATCGACCGTTTGAGAGTCGAAGGAGCCTCGAGGACACGCACGTAAACGCTTGATGCAGGCGGCTTAGGGGTCAAGAAAGCGCTATTCAGCAATGACCCCTTTCCCCTTCCCTATTCAGTGATGACCCCTTTTCCCTTCCCCATCAAGCACGCCAAAAAGTCCAGCACGTAAACCCCCGCTTCCCCCTCGAGAGCCAGGCAATGGAGTTTCTTGGACCCCGTATCTGACTCTTGAGTGAACGTCCGACGAACCACGTCTTCAATATCCGCCGCCGACCTGGCAGACTCGTGCCGCACGACCCGACGGACCCCATCGAACGGTTTCATTCGCCGTTCGCGATCCGTCCAGGCTGAGTTTTCGTGCCGCTCATCGTGCCGGAATATCCAGGGGCGTCGTGCCGGAAATGGCGTCCGGTAGAGTCAACAGACCGGGCTCTGGCGCGATCTGTGTCTCGAGCTTCGCGATTCGATCCCTGAGGAGCGATAGTTCACCCGACTGTGCGCTTGCAAGGGGTTTGGACTGGAATGCCGAGTTCGAAGTCCACCAGTCCATCCCCATCTCCAGCGCCTTGTCGACCGAACACACGACCAGGCGAATCTGGATCGTGAGCAGCTCGATATCGACCAGCTTGATCTTGATGTCTCCGGCTATGACGAGCCCTTTATCGAGCACTCGTTCCAGCACGTCGGCGAGAGTGGAGGAGTGAATCGAATGGGCGGCAGAGCGTGTGACGTCGATGGCCATGGTTGAATTCGAGTGCAGAATGTGAGCTGGCTCTGGTGAGGTTCCGCGCCTGCATCGAGCTGGCTCGGTGATCAAAGGGGCCGCGGGGGCCCCAGGCCGCCCTTCGGGGAGGACGACTCAGTCTTCTCAGTCCGACCGCGGCCGCCCCATGTGGGTATCGCTCGAAGTAATCGGGTGCGGCCGTCGGCACATATCCGGCGGAAAGCCGAGCCGCTCAGAGAGGTCGCAATGTCCTTGGAGGTCTTGATCAAGGTCGTCATTCTGTTCACTCCGTTCTGGCGGGGACTGCGCCCCGGCCTCGACAATGAAGACAGACAAGCCCGCTGGACCCATCGGCCGCTCGGCCTTCGCACTCTGGACAGACAACGGTCGGGCCTTCGAGCTTGGGCACAACACCCGACCCGCCGCAGACCAAACAGCGGTAGGTCTTGAAACTCCCGCTGCCTCCACAATACGCGCAGGGAACATGAGGCGCGGTCACGAGCACGTGGCCGGCCCCCTGGCATGCGCCGCAGACCGAGAGCGACGACATCACGCTGAAAGGATCAGTCCCATGGCCCTGGCAGAAGGCGCACGTGACGTATTGCTGGTAATTCATGGGTCTCGAGCCAGTTTTGACTGTGGACATATCGCACTCCTGAAGAGTATCCCTGAGGCTGCCCTGGAGGGATGGGGACAACGGCTATCGAAACCTCGGCGCTGGAATGCCCCATGAACGTCCCGCGGTCAGAGCAGTTTCCCGAGGGGGCCAAGGTCGAGGTTGAGATCTTCATCGTCGAGGCCAAACAGCTCTCGGAGCAGTGTCACCTGCTCGCCGAGCTGAAGGAACGTCATTCCCAGTCGTTCGATCTCGTCATCGGCCAGGGAGCCCGCCTCGATCCGGCGGATGGCCTGTCGCTCCAGAAGCTGGCGGATCAGCTCGACCAGGGTGAGCACCAGCTTTCCCAGGCCATTGCGGACGTCGTCGGGACGAATCGCCACGCGCAGCCCGGCGGGCATTGGTGCGGCAAGAGCATCCGCGACGGCGTCGAAGGTATTGGTTGCGGCGGTCATGGTCCCGATGGGCTCCATTGCAGTGAACCTCCCTCCGATGGGGGTTCGTGACGGAACTTGGCTCGACGAGCGGTCTCGACCGAGGCCAAGAGCACTTGCACGTTCAGGTACACCAGGTCGATGTCGGCGACCGAGATGACGATCTCACCGGCCACCACGACTCCTTGGTTCAGCACTCGATCGAGGGTCTCGCAGAGTGTGATTCTTCGTTCTGGATCGAGCTCGGCATCATGCTCCAGCTCAGGCGACAGTTCGATCGTACCCGCCATCGCTCAACTCGCTTTCAGGAGTCGTTCGTAGATTCCACGAGCCAGACGCAATTCGCCATTGCTCTCGTAGCGTTGGGCAACGGCCATGATCCGATCGCAGGCCTGGACCGACTGCTCCGTGCCGTCGTGTTCGATGATCAGCGTGAAGTAGAGCTCGATCGCTTGCCGCAACGAGCCGTTGCGGGCGTACATGTCCGCCATGCCGAGTAAGTGCTCGAGCACCTGTCTCCGTTGTGGCGAGATCGGCTCATCCTCGTCCTCGGTCGGCCTTGGAGTGGGAGGGATGAACACCGGGACGTCCATTGTCGGCTGGTCCGCCCCGGTTTGCTCCAGCTCCTGAAGCTCATCGAGCTCGGCTCCAACAGCAGAGTCATCGACTGTCGCCTCGACCTCGTTCAGTACACTTGTGGCACTCACTGGATGGCTCCTCGACGTTCGGGTTGGTTCCATTGTCGCGCAGATCGCTTCGTGTCCATTGCCGCTTCCGTCGGTTTTCTTGGTTGGCATTTTGGTCAATCCCTGGAGGACCACTCCTCCGCTCAAGTTTCCTGTCCTGAAGAGAGGAGATACACGTTGGGACCATCGTCGTCGTCCTCGTCGTCCTCGTCCTCGTAGTCCTCCTGCTCCTGTACCTCAGCTCCCGACGTGTCCTCCTCGTCACCCTGCGATTCGGCTTGCTGGGCCTCGAGCTCGTCCAGCCGGTCCAGCAGAACGCGCTCGCGCTCGTCGAACGTGGCCTCGTCGATATTCCCGGCCTCGAGGCTAATATAGAGCTGGCCGAGCTCGAGGCGGATGCTATCGCCTTCCTGTTTCATCTCCTGGACGGCCGCGTTGTAGATCTCGCGGAAGACCATCAGAAGCGATTTGAACGGAAAGACAATGATGTCATCGACCGCCAGCATGGGATCAATCTCCGTGGTTGATCAGGCCAGTTCAAGCGAGAGATCCACGAAGTTGTGCGGCGGCCAGGGGCCGTTGATGTCGAACGCGAAGTTATTGTCAAAGCGGCTCGCGATCACTAGTACCGCCTGCTCGAAAGCTTGCCGTTGTTCGCGGTCGACCAGGCAGGCCAGGTTCAGGACCTCGCGCTCCGACCGAGGAGGATTGGACTGAAACTCGACGGTGTGAGAACGCAGTGCCGCGGTAACACGCTGGAGATGAGCCTCGCGAGTGGCGTTCAGCAGGCGATCGAAGGCGCGACCCAGGTCGATCTTGTCATCCTGAGTGGGCATGCGCCCACCGCGAAAAACTTGATCGCGGAGGGACCGCAGTTCGCCGTGAAGCCCGATCATGTATTCGAAAATGTTGGCGACATCCCAGGCGACCCGCATGCCCATCTCGACGCGTCCGCGGACGCGGTCGAGTTGTTCAGCAAAGGCGTCGTGGTAGATCCTGAGAATACGGCGAACAGCCTCGGGGCCATCGGCCAGAATACCGAAGGCCATTGGCAAGACTGTGTGGCCGGCCATCAACTCTCGAAGCACAGCATGGTGGGCCGCCAGCCGGCGTCGTTCGGGTCGAAGCTTTTGATTGGGCAGATCGCTGACGATCGCCGCGACCGCGTCGTCGCCGATGGTGTAGACCGTCGAGCTGTCCAGACCGAGGTAATCGAACGTCCGGCCGTCGGACGAACGATCCACGATCGCGTACAGGTACCGGCCCCGGGCGGTGGCCTTCAAGGGTTCGGCGGATGCGAGCAGAGACATGATCGAGTCCTTCGTGCTCAGTAGGTGAACTCACTGATCTTGAAACGACTGCTGGTCGGCATTTCCACGGGAGTCCTGGGTGCGGCGGAGGGGACCGGTTTTGTCTCGTCGACCGGTTCCGGCGGTAGTGCCGCACCCTGAGCAAGTTTCATCAGGCGGTCTTCCTTGGCCGCGATTTCCCTGAGCCGCCGCTGGATCTCGATGCCTCGTCGTGAGGCTCGAGCGACTTCGCGATCGAGCAGCAGTTTCTCGTTCGCCAGGGCCGAAAGCTCGATCAATGCCCCGGCCGGGGTTCGGGTGCGGCGCTGGTCGACCAGTACTGCCATCGTCCGTATTCCCCGGACGCCTCTGCGCTCGAAAGCCATGTTTGGTCCTTCCACTCCGATTCAATTGACGGGAAGAGCTTCTTCCCTGCCAAGGTTGCCATCAGGATGCAAATGCCCATTTCCATTGACGACCAGCCTGTTGATCGCAGGGCCGCGCGGCGCGCCCGACCGAAGTGACGTCATGACCTTGCCCGGGGAACAACAGCGTTCGAGGATCTCTTCCAGCCAGGTGGAGGCCGCCGGAGCGCCTTCACGGATGATCTTGATCGCATCAATGCGGAGCACATCGCGACAGGTTTCCCGGAAGACCCGGTCGTCGCTGCGCACGAGCGCTTTCTGTTGGGCCGCGACCTTGGCGATCATGATGCTGGCTCTGACGGTGGGCGGAAGCTGGTGCATGCCCAGACCACGGAACTCGCGAACGATGTCGACGATCCGTTCGGAATCTGAGTGCCCGAGGCCGGACTTCGCGGTGGTGATCTCGATCTCGGTCTCACGGTCGTACTGGCCAACCGTGATCGTGATCATGCGATCCAGAAGCGCGTCCTGCGTCTTGTGAACGCCGGCATACTCCTCGGGATTGCTGGTGAAGATGGCCCGGAAGTTGGGATGGACGGAAATGTACCCTTCATTCACGCGCCCGGACGGCATCTCCAGCAGACGCTCCTCGAGAATCGCCAGGAGGACGTTGTTCGCCTCGGGACGAGAACGGTTGAACTCGTCATAAATGACAGTGAAGCCGTACTTGCAGGCATTGGTCAGCCGATGGTCCACCCAGGTCTTGGCCACGGATTCTTCGGTCTTCATAACAGAATGAATGTAGTTGTCCACGACCCGGGTTGAGCGATAACCCAGCTCGCCTCCGACAAGGTCGGACGAGCCATACTCATCATCGCCGTGGATCAAAGCCACCGGGCGGCCCAACTGGGCAGCCACGTGCATGGCCAGCGTGGTCTTTCCCGTGCCGGCCGGTCCACTGAAGTGGATCGGATAGCCGGCGCAGAGGTAGGAGGACGCCCGCTCGGTCAGGCTCCGAACGGCCGGCGTCTCGACGAAATCGGGCTTCTGCTTCAGGCTGAGCAGACTGAGGTCTTCGGCGTTCACGGCAGGGGGGCCTCCAGGATGTTGCGAGTCAGATCATTGTCGAGTCAAGGTACCCGGACCGGCCGGGAAGCAGCAGGGATCAAGTTGTCCTTGAGCCCGCTTCCTCCAGTTCGGTCCGGGGCCACGAGAGCCGAGGACTATTTCCTCTAATCCTTCGGTTTGGTGGTGCCGAGGTGCTCCGTGGTTTCGTGGGTTTGCTTTCCGTCTTGCGGAGCCGCGGAATGGCCGTTCTCGACGGCGGCGTTGGCCGTGAATTCGCGCCATGCATTGCCGGCCGCGCGGAGGTCGTCGGCGACTTCCTGCCGCGTTTCGCGAAACGTTTGCCGCATGTTCTTGACGGACTCGTTCCGAGCCGCCTTGTTATCGTCCAGCCGTTGCCGCAATTCGGCCTGCGTCTGCTTGAGACTGGCACGATGACGCTTTCGCATGTCCTCGACGCGATCGGACAGATCGCCGTGGAACTGGTCCAGCGCCTCGGTCAGCTCGCCAGCCATCAAATGGTGCTCATGGGAAACGTTTCCCATGAAAGTGCGGGCCGCGGTCAGCAGGTGATTGGTTGCCTGGTGGACCTGTCCCAGCGCATCTGTACGATTCTCAATCGAGATCCGCAGGTGGTCCGTGAAGTCCTTCATGTGATCGGCAAACACGGGCATGTTCATGCTCCTGTCGAAGTAGATCGGTATGCCTCGGGTCACCATGGTCCAAACGGTGAGACCGGGGGGATCGAAGGGGAAAGGATCCCCCCCGGTTTTGAAACTTAGAAATGGAGTTCAAGTCCCTGAGGCAAGCTCTTCCTTGAGTCGCTCGCGACCTGCGCGAGCCTTAGGCGGGGCTGGCGGCCGTCGCGGTCAGGCCAATGGCCTCGGCGTACTTGAGGTACGTCTCGACCGACGCGATCACGACGCGAGCTTCGATGGAAAGCAACTCGATGCCGACCAAGGAGACCTTGGCCCAAACGTCGATGACGATACCCTTGTCCAGGATCCGGTCGACCACTTCGGCGAGACTCGAGCTGTCGGTCGACTTCATCACTTTTGCCATTGCACACCTCTCTAAGCTGTAGGGTCAAATTCGGATCACCTCTCCACTGAGGTGACCGAGCGAAGTCTTTTGGCTTCACTCTGATCCAACCGTAGAACATGCTGCTTTTCGGACGGGACTTTCTAGGGAATTCCCCTATACCGTGTAAGGAACGTGTCCGCTGCAATTTGACAGTCTCGCAAGGCTGCTTGCAGCACGATCTGCCGCACGAACAGGTGCGAGCCGCGTTCGACATGGCGAGTGATGGTATCTAGAACTGTAGGAAAATGGGAGATAACGAATAACGGATGGGTGGTAGGGCGGGTCGAGCGCAGCGAGGCCGAGCACGCCGCTGGGTGGGCCTCGCCACGCTCGACCCGCCCTGCATGGTGATGTGCATCAGAGTGTTTATTTGCTCATTTGGCGCTGGATTCCAGCTCTGAGAGCGGGGCTGTGAAATGATACGGGGGCCACGGTCCCGTCGCGAGCAAGTGGCCGGATACGGGATGGGAAGCAGCTTGCACCGCACTCAGAAACGCCGTGGATGATGCGCGCGGTACCAGAAAAACCAGCGTGACCAACGTCTCCCTGCCGGGGATCGAGGGCTTGATCTCGTAGCTACGATAGAGTCCGTCGAGGGCCTGACGAACCTGCTCGGCTCGTGCCAGGGCCTGGTTGCGGACGGCCGAGGCGCGCTGCAAGGTGTTGCGACGAGCCATCAGATAGTTCGTGCCCGGTCGGTCGGTCGGCTCGATGATTTGCGGATCGCCGGGAGTTCCCTCTGGCTGACCCTGGTGGGTCGAGGACTCGGGATGTGGCGGCAAGTGAACGCTGTACTCGTCGCACTGCTCGACGCGATCGAGCATGGAGAGCCAGGCTACTTGGTGATTGCGCAAGAGCGCCTCGAGTTGAGAATCCGATTCGACGGTGCAGCCAAACCGAAACGGGATGGTCGTATGGGTGCGGTGCAATTCGGCCACGGCCTTTGCGAAGGTTTCGAGTCTGGGCACCGTGGGCGTGAGTGCTTCGACAGCCACCGCGCAGAACGCGATGGCAAGATCACCAGAGACCAGGCACCTCAGCCCGGCGGGAAGCACCAGGTCGCGCCCCTCGTCCTTATCGACCCTGAGCACGGCATGCACGAGTCGCTTCACTGGGTAGGATCCCCGAGGCTGGGGCAGAAGTGATAGGGGGGCCAAGGCCCTGACGGTTCAACAACCAGGGGCACACTCGCGGCCGCAGCTTGCTCCGCGGTACCAACAATGTCAAGCAGCTTGCCGCGAGGGATCAGGAGGGCCAGCTTAAGGAGCAATGGCTGGCCGCTCGGTTCGTCCCCACGAGATGACAGGGTCCGGACGCCCACCCCCGTCTGGTGGATCGCCTGATGGAGCCGCTCGGCCGCGACCTTCCCCGCGCGGATCGCCCTGGAGTGTGCTTCGTCGCGAAGTTTTTTTTCCAGGAAATAGCGAGCCCCGGGTGCTGCTGGCAGCTTCCGGAAACGTTCCGATAGCAAGGGATCGGTCTGGAGCAGGGCTTCCACAGCCTGCTTCTCGTCAAGGAAAGCCTTAAGCGTCCATTCTTCCTGATTCGCAACCTCGCCTAGAAACCGCCCGATCTGCTCCCGATGCGCTCTGGTCACCGCCTCGAGCCCCTGCTGAGTGGCGAGAACGCAGCCGAACCGCGTCGGCAGCACGGGACTGCGCGCCAAAACCGCCTCGAGAACTCGCTCATGGTGGACCGCGCGGGGAACGATCCAGTTCGGATCGGGAGGTTCAGACGAAAGGGCCGCTTCGATCTCCGCTGGACACACGGAGCTCACGATGACGGCGAGGCCTTCAACCTCCAGTACACGTACGGTCCCGATCTCATCGTGGCCGGGATGGGCGAACCCGCGCACCAGATCGGGGATTGCAAATCCGTAGAGATAAACTCCGGTCTGACTCATTCAGCCGAGTGTAACCGGCCCGAAAGAGCCGGTCAACCTGCCGAACACGGAGTCGCAAGTACTCCGGGAACGGCGTTTTCCGGCTCCGGATAAGCACGCTGTGCTATCGTTTCCGCCGGGCGGAGAGCGTTGTCCTGAGCAAGGGAATCGGAGAGCAGTCGAGGGCACCAGAGACTCCCCGATTCAGAAGGCGCGCTGGGGCGCGGATTGGACTTCCAGGAGGGCCGACTTCAGATGGTCGCGGGTTATGCTCACCTGAGGCACGGACTCTTGAGCTGGTTCGGACTTGGCCACCGCCTCGCGAATGGCGGCCCATGCGGCGCGCGTACAGACGGCACGGACCTCGGCGCCACTGAATCCTTCGGTCGCCTCGGCAAGCGCGGCGAAATCAACCTTGCCGGCGAGCGGTTTGTCGCGGAGCCCGATCTGGAAAATCTGCTGGCGGCCGACCCGGTCGGGTAAGGGAATGGCGATCTGGATGTCGAAGCGTCCCGGACGCATGAGGGCCGGATCGAGGATATCGGGCCGGTTGGTGGCGCCAAGCACGAGAACGCCATTCAGGTCCTCGACCCCGTCCATCTCAGCGAGGAACTGGCTGATGACCCGCTCGGTGACGTGCGAGTCGGTCGCTCCGCCGCCGCGACTGGGTACCAGGGAGTCGATCTCGTCAAAGAAGATGATGCAGGGAGCCGCCAGCTTCGCCTTGCGGAACACGTCACGGACACCGCGTTCCGACTCGCCCACATACTTCGAGAGCAGCGCGGGGCCCTTGACGGGAATGAAGTTGACCTCCGTCTGGCTGGCCACCGCCTTGGCAAGCATGGTCTTGCCGCAGCCGGACGGGCCGGACAGCAGGATCCCGCGGGGCGGTTTGACACCCGCCTGCGCGAAGATCTCGGGGTGCTTGAGGGGCCACTCGACGGCCTCCATCAACTGGCGCTTGACGTCATCCAGCCCCCCCACCTCTTCCCAGGTGACATTCGGAATTTCGACGAAAACCTCGCGGATAGCCGAGGGCTCGATCTCGCGGAGAGCTCCCTCGAAGTCGGACATCCTGACCTCGAGTGATCGAAGTCGTTCGTAAGGGATGTTCTTGGAGGCAAAGTCGATTTCCGGGAGCAATCGCCGCAGGCAGATCATTGCGGCTTCACGGCAGAGCGCCATCAAGTCGGCGCCCACAAAGCCGTGAGTGATGTTGGCCAGGTGCGGCAGGGCGACGTCGGCGGCCAGCGGCATGCCTCGGCTGTGGATCTCGAGAATCTCTCCACGGCCGTCCCGGTCGGGAATCGAGATGGCGATCTCCCTGTCGAAACGACCGGGCCGCCGCAGCGCGGGATCGAGCGCATTGGGCAGGTTGGTCGCCGCGATGACGATCACATTCTGCCGCTTGGCCAGTCCATCCATCAGGGCCAAGAGCTGGGCGACGACCCGCTTCTCCACGTCGCCGACGACCTTCTCGCGTTGCGGTGCGATGGCATCGATCTCATCAAGGAAGATGATGCTGGGGGCATTGCGAGAGGCCTCCTCGAAGATCTTGCGGAGATGGGCCTCGCTCTCGCCGTAGAACTTGTGGATGATTTCCGGGCCGTTCACCGCGAAGAAGCGAGCATCGGTTTCATGGGCCACGGCACGGGCAATCAGCGTCTTGCCGCAGCCTGGCGGTCCGTGCAGGAGAACCCCCTTGGGTGGGTCGATGCCGAGCCGCTCGAACAGTTCCGGATAGCGCAGCGGCAGCTCGACGATCTCGCGAATGCGGTTCAGCTCGCGTTTGAGTCCGCCGATGTCCTCGTAAGCAATCGGCTGCGCTTTCTCGGCCTCGGCGGGTTGTCCCTTGGCGCGGCCGGACGGGGATCTCGCGATCTCCAGTACGGTTCGGGGTTTGATGACCACGGGGCCGGAAGGGTTTGTGCTGGCCACCTTGAAGTCGGCCGAACGGTTGCCAAAGAGCGTGGCCCGAACACGGTCCTCGGCCAGTACGGCAAGGCCGTCGAAGAGGCTGCCGATGTATTCGAGATCGCGATCGGCCGGAACATAACCGAGCGGCGTGAGGACCACTCGCTCCGCCTGGCGAACCATGGCCTTGCGGACCTCGATGAGCTGATCGATTGCGGCTCCGGTGTTTTCTCGGGTGACACCGTCGATCTGGATGCGTGCCTGCTCGCGCAGCTCCTTGTAGGCCGGCATCGCCTTGCCGACGGTCGTCCGCTTGCCCACCAGCTCGACAAAGTCGCCGACTTCCAGGCCCAGGCGAGCCATGTCCGCCGGGTCGAGCCGCGCCAGGCCGCGACCAAGATCCTTGGGAATCGCCTCGGTGACCTTCAACTTCAAGTGACTCGAGTCTGCCATTGACCCTTCCCTTTGCTCCATGGAACTAACGCTGGAAGCGGATCTCGAGGATTCCGTTGCGACATGTGTGGGTCATCTGTTCGGGCTTGAATGCGGCTGGCAAGAGAACCTCCTTCTGATACTTCTTCTTGTTCCGCTCCGCCCTGATGTTGAGGATGTCGTCGGCAACCTCGATCGACAGATCATCCGGTCCGACTCCCGGCAGCTCGACGACCACGGACACATGATCGGGCTCCTCGAAGACGTCCACCGGAGGTTCGATGACCTCGTGGACCGTGGCCCTCCCGGTCTTCTCGTCCGGCCGTACGTTGCCGAACGGTTCCACCTTCAGCCCCGTGCCTCCATCCGACCCTTTGAGACCGGTCCGGATCGTGAACCCATAGACGCCTTTCAACTCATCCTTGCCGAACTCCTTGAGTCCCTGGAGTTCCCCGCCCTTCTCGGCAAGTTCTCCGAGTTTCTCGATCAGGTTGGTAAGGCCGTTCAAGAAACCGCCGCCGAGATCAACCTCTTTACTGGCTGGTTGACTCTTCTTCGTCGTTTTGGACATCGCGTCATTGTCTCCTTCCAGAAAGACTCTTGTGCGGGATCAGCGATCCGCGCCCACGACTTCAGCCCACTCTAGAACCATAGAACGTCGCAGCCCCGAATGGAACGCACCCACAGAACAGTTCACACCCCAATATCACGAGAGACCGCATGATGCCGTCTTGCGGATGCCACGCCGCTCTTGATGCGGAGAGACGACACCAGCCGGATCGCAGGCACTTTCAGCGTGTGCGCACCGGGCACCCGTGCGATGACCTCCAAGCTGTTTTGGCAAACTCAAGCCCTTACTCCAAAGACCGATACGCCTCGCCCAGGCGAGTCACGGAGATCTCGGTGGGGAGTCGCCCCTCCACTGAGTGCATGAGACCGAGAAAGAGACAGCCGATCTGACCAGGGGCAAGAGTCTCATCGATTCGGCGGGCGACAAATGCATCACGGCGATCGAGAAGATCACGGCTCAGCGCTTGCACCTCGGCCTCGAGACCCTGGGCTCCAGTGGATCGATCGAGCAGCAGTTGACGGTTCAGCTCGTATTCCTCGATCAGCAGATCGGGGGATTCCGTGCCGACCAGCCGGGCACCCCGGGCCATCAATTCCACCAGTAGCCGATGGTTGGCACTGCCGGTCCGGGCCAGGTCTTGAACAATACGATCTTCCTTACCGCAGACGGGAAGGCCGTCCTGGTAGAGCAACACGTTCGACCAATCCAGCTCGAGTTGCATGAGGGAGGTGCGAATCGATCGCCAGAGTTGACCGATCTGTCGGACTCGTTCCTGCCAGACCGAGGCGCCTGCCCGTTGCTCGTGGATTCTTCTGACGGCGCTCTGCAGACTGCCGAGGTCTGCCGACGTGTGGATGATCGGCACCCAGATCAGGCGACGTGCCTTGACGCTTGACACGACTCGATGCTCCGTTTGAACACAAGGAACATACAGACTCTACGACAAGGCTTTCATTCTGTCTTCCCCGTGACATCGCACGCGCTCATTCTCGACACAGGCGGTGTCGCACCGGGTGAGGAAAGTGGGGACACGAAACCTCGATCGCTGCTCTGTGTCCGTCAGTCCATGAGGCAAGTCGCCAGGAGACTCGGGAATTTCCCTAGATCGACACATGGCCAAGTAGCAAAGGCGTAGATTTCATTGGATTGACCGGACGGCGATATGAGCCGTGCGTTGCTCGTTCTGGGGATCCCGGAGGCGGACGCACGACGAAGTTCCCCGCCACTATCGGCCGAACTCGCAAGCAACGCGACCTTCAAGACCCTAAACTCTTCACCTCGGCTGCATCATGAATAATCACGCCCAACATCCCTGGATCGATCATGACCACGGAATCGTGTCCAATGGCGAGACCATGCGCGAACGCCGCCAGTGGGTCCGGTTCGTCTTTCCCAACCTGGTGACCAGACTGAGCTGGTTCAACGGCACGGAGACTGTCACGCACCTCGTCAGTCTGGTCAACGTGAGCGCCAGCGGTGCCGCGGTGATCATGAACGTCAAGCCCGTCACGGACCGGCCCTGCATGATCCTTTTCGATAATGGAGGCGTCTCGACCGGACCGATTCCTGCAAACCTGATCGCCGTGGAGACCACGGACGGGAGCAGATACCTGGCCAAGTTCGCCTTCGACCCGGTGCCGGCTACCAGAGATATCATCCGACATCAGAAGGAGCGTCGCGCCTGGCAGAGGGTAGTCCCTCGCGAGAGGCGAGCCTGTCTCTCCTGGCAAGTTGGAGATGATACATTCTCGGTGCCGGGCGAGGTGCAGAACATCAGCGGTGGAGGGGTCGCCGTCCAGACCGATGTCACCCCACCCTGGAACCAGGCCGTCTGGCTCTCACTGGGACCGGTGGGTGAGGAAGCCGGCCCCGCCGAATGCAGGCTGGTCGGGTTCCGACATGATCAAGCAGGCAAGCTCATTGCTCGCTTTGCATTCGTCGATCTATGCCCGTTGCAACTCTACCAGGCCGCCATCGAAACTCCGAAGTGAGTGTGCCGTTCCGCGGAGACTGAGGTGAGCTGAATTTCCACGAATCGCCGGCCAGGGGCGGGTTCGCTCATGCTCTGGGGTTGGAGCAGAAGAGCGGCAGAGACGACCTGAGCCTCCCTGATTCGCGGTGATCGGTCAATCCGACATGGCGAGCAGTGACGACGTGCAAAGCCGGTCGGCGAGACCGAGATCGGTCATTGTGCCGTTACGCCCATCGATCAGGAACCATGCAGGACACTTGGCGCAGACGCCCAGCAAGGCGTCGCCCCGCTTCACGTCTGGCTGGACCAGCTCCAACTCCCCTTTACAGCGGGGACAGCACGATTCAAGAGGCATCAGTGGCTCGCGTTCCTCGTGCGCTTGACAAAAATACGTCGCATGGGGATTCATGATGCCGTTATTCATCGGCAAGGCGTTTCTCAAGGCAACCTCCCGTTTACAAGGCCGGCCCGGTGTCAGGGCCGGATACGTACCGCTCCGCAACCCAACCCAATCAAAGAGCTTGACGGCGCTCACCACGAGACTGTCACGATGCGAATTTGAATCGCAAGGAGCCAGCCATCAGTCCCGCAGTCGTGGGCTCGAGTCGTGGACTCACGATCGTTCTTTTTCCTAGTATGGCATCGCGCTTGGAATCCTCAATCGGGGATTTCCTGAGGTGCTGAGCGGAGGTTCCCGACTGCCTGGGCTCGGCACATCACGCTGGACCGAATTGTGTTCCGGTCTGTTGAGGGCAGGGGGGAGCACGCCCGGCTGACGTGAAGTTGTATGATGTCGGGTTTCGTGGGAGCGGAGGATTCGCACCGGGGTGCGGGAACGTGCGAGGCCGTGCGACGGACTTTCTCTCCAGGGCTTGCTTCAGGCGTCTGACGAGATGAGCCCGGTGCGGATCGCGTAGCGAACCAGGCCGGCCACGTCGTAGATCTGCAAACGCTCCATCAACTGGGAACGGTGGGCTTCGACCGTCTTGGCGCTGATGCCCAGGCGATTGGCGACGGCCTTGGTGGTTTCTCCTTCCGCGATCAAACGGAGCACCTCGCGTTGCCGAGGGGTCAGCTCCCCGCCCGGGATCGCTCTGGACCCTCCGGGGTCGAGGTAGCACTCCACGATGGGCCGGGTGATCGCAGGGCTCAGGAAGACCTCCCCACGGAATACGGATTGGATCGCCATGCTCAACTCTTCGATGCCCGAGCCCTTGAGCACGTATCCCCTGGCTCCCGCGGCGATGGCGCGGTGGACGTATTCCTGGTCGGTGTGCATCGACAGGATCACCGCCTGCGTCGGCAGTGACTCCTCACCCATGCGCCGGACCAGGTCGAGACCGTTGAGACCAGGCATGGCGATGTCCGCAACCAGGACATCAGGTTGGTGCCTGCGCACCAGCTCCAGGGCCTCCTGGCCATCGGCGGCTTCCGCGACCACTTGCACACCCTCGAGCGACTCGAGCAAGAGCCGGATTCCTCCCCGGACGATGGTGTGGTCGTCGGCAATGACGATCCGGACGACGTTCATCCGCCGAGTCTCCTGATCAAGTCAGGACTGTTCCTGATGGATAATGCAAACTGAGCCGGCCGCTTGCCGGTTGCCCCATTGCAAAGCCAGATGGGTGCGAGCACGTTGCTGCCCCGACCGACCCGGTCGAGACTCCATCGGCCGTCATGCTCTCTATATTACAGTGTGACCTGGCCGTTGTCGCTCGGGAGATGTCGAATGCCGCGCGGATTTCCAGAGTAACGAGCTAACCTGAGGATCAAACACGCCTTTTCTTGCGGCTAAGACGTCTCTTCGAGAGCAGAAGAGCCTTGTGCGTCCCTTAGCCTTGGCTTACAATAACGGGTTGGGGTTTTACGTATCACATATCTGTGCCCCGGAAGGCCGGACTCACGTGGACACATGCGTAGTATGCAAGGCTGAGTCCAACTGGCGAGAAAATCCAGCCTTCAATCAGGCGACCCAGCCGGTGATCTTGATCGTCGACGACGAACCGCTGGGTTTGAAGTCGATGGCCTCGGTGTTCGAGGGGCAGGGCTACGAGCTGGTGCTCGCCGGTGGTGGTCACGAGGCGATGCAGTTCGTCGAAACCGGCCGGCCCGACGTGATCCTGCTCGACGTGATGATGCCCGGGATGGACGGTCTGGAGGCCTGCCGGCGAATCCGGTCTCATCCGGGAATGGCCGAGATTCCGATCCTGCTGGTGACGGCCCTGGACGACCGGCAGTCACGTCTGGAGGGGCTGGAATCAGGAGCTGACGACTACATCACCAAGCCCATCGATCGGGACGAAGTCCGTGCCCGCATGCGGACGATCACGCGGCTCAATCGATTCAGGCGATTGCAGGAGGAGATCGTCTGCTCGCGCCAGACGATGGCAGAGCTGCGTGAGTATTCCCGCCGTCTGGATCTGCTGCGGAGGATCGACCGGGCGATCCTGATGGCGGGTTCGGCCGCGGAGATCGCGGGCCAGGTTCTGCCTCTGTTGCGCGACTTGATCCCCCATTCGCACGCCGCGATTTACCGGCAAGAACCGCGGGGGCAGATACTCACCCTCCTGGCCGAGGACGGGTCGGGCCAGCCGCTGGCGAAGCTGGAAGACCGGCTCGAGCTCGGTGACCTGGGCGTGGCATTCGAGGCCGGCCCCGAGAGCTTCTGTCCTATCATTCTCTCGCTCGGACGAGGCGCGAAGTTGCCCGTCGTGCCCCGGCAGCTTCACGCCGCGGGAATCGACGTTCTCATGGCTGTCCCCCTGGGTCACCACGACCGGTTGCTAGGAGTCCTCCTGCTTGGCGGCCCCGGCCCGGCGAGTTTCAGCGGACCGCAAACCGAGATTGCACAGGAAGTCGGGGACATCATCTCCCTGGCCCTGGCGCACACGGAACTGCTCGAAAATGTCACGCGCGGCCGCAGCCAGCTCGAGTCGCTGTCGCACAAGCTGATCCTGGTGCGCGAGCAAGAGTCGCGGCACATCGCGCGTGCGCTGCACGATGAGATCGGCCAGATCCTGGCGGTCCTCAACCTCAACCTGGCCGCGGTCAAGAAGGGCGCGGGCAGCGAGCTCGCACGCCAGTCGGTTGACGGTTGCCTTGACCTGGTCGCGCGGCTGATCACCAAGGTGAGGAGGCTTTCGCTCGACCTCCATCCTTCCCTGCTCGACGATTTCGGCCTGGTGACAGCCCTGCGCCGCCACGTCGAGTCGTTGGCCGACCGCACCGGGCTGGATCTTCGGTTCCAGGCCGACGAGGGAATCGTCCGGCTGGGCACGGAACTGGAGACTGTCTGCTTCCGCGTCGTCCAGGAGGCAATCACCAACGCCCTGCGACATGCCGAGCCCGGCCATCTCCTGGTCCGGCTGCGGCTTTACAAGGGTAAGCTCGAACTTTCGGTTTCCGACGATGGACGCGGCTTCGACCCCGAGGCCGCGCTGGAGCGGTCGGCTGGGGGGGAAAGCCTGGGTCTGCTCGGCATGAGAGAACGGGTCGCGCTCGTGAGCGGCGAGCTATCCATCATCTCGGCGCCCGGTGCGGGTGCCGTGATCAAGGCTTCCTTTCCCTTGATCAAAACCCGGGAAGAAGACCATGTGCCTTGACGGCGAAGTACGACCAGCTCTCTCCTCGGAGAAGCCGTCCTACGCGCAACTGGCGAGCTCGAATGAAAGCTTGCGGCTGCGGTTGGCCGAAGCGGAAGCAGCCCTGCATGCCCTTCGCACTGGCAAGGTCGATCCCGACGTCGTGAGCAGTCTCGACCAGAGCAGCGGTCCGAGCCACTGCCTGGCGGCCAGGAACGTTTCCGAGCAGGTTCTGCGCGAGAGCATGGAGCTCTACCGGTCGCTGTTCACGAACATGCTCAATGGATTCGCGCTCTGCGAGATGCACTATGTTGAAGGCCGGGCCGCAGACTTCACCTACCTCGAGGTGAATGCGGCGTTCGAGAGCTTGACCGGATTGAAGGACGTGGTGGGCAAGAGAGCCAGCGAGGTGATTCCGGGCATCCGCGAAGCCGATCCGGACCTTCTCGAGATCTACGGCCGGGTGGCGCGGACGGGCGAGCCGGAGCATTTCGAGACCTACGTTCGGTCGCTTGACATGTGGTTCGCAATCTCGGTGTACAGCCCTCGAAGCGAACATTTCGTCGCCGTGTTCGACGTGATCACCGAACGCAAGCAGGCCGAAGAGGCGCTGCAACGTCGAAATGAAGAGATCTTGCGGTTCACTTACGCGGTCTCGCACGATCTCAAGAGCCCTCTGGCCACCATCCGCACGTTCCTCGGTTACCTGGAAAACGATTTGAAGCAAGCGGATACCGCCCGGGTCGATACGGATCTCGGACACATCCGCCGTGCCGCGGAGAAGATGACCCACCTGCTGGACGATCTTCTGAGGCTTTCGCGCATCGGCCGCAAGGTGAACCCACCCGAAGACATGACGCTGCAGGCGATCGTCCGCGAGGCGCTCGAGATGGTGGCCGGGCAGGTCGCCGAACGGCAGGTGCAGATTCAGGTCAGCGACGCCCCCGTCGTCCTCCACGGCGACCGGATGCGGCTGATCGAGGTGTTTCAGAACCTGGTGGACAACGCCATCAAGTTCATGGGGGAACAGGCCGAGCCCCGCGTCGAGATCGGCATGGATGCCAGCGGGCCCGAAATCGTGCTGTTCGTGCGCGACAACGGCCTGGGCATCGATCCGCGGCACCAGTCCAAGCTCTTCGGAATTTTCGAGAAGCTCCATCCCGGCACCGCAGGAACGGGCATGGGCCTGGCGATGGTCAAGCGGATCATCGAAGTCCATGGCGGCCGGATCTGGGTCGAGTCCGCCGGTCCTGGCCAGGGCTCGACGTTCCGCTTCACCCTGTCCCGACTGAAGCGAATCTGAAGGAAGCAAGCCATGTACAAAGGCACTCCGATCTTGATCTTGCTGATCGAGGACGATTCGGCGCACGCCGAGATCGTGTTCCGCAGTATGGCCGATCGCCGGCTCGCGACTCGAATCATCCACGTCCAGGATGGACAGGAGGGGCTGGATTACCTTGAACGCAAGAACGGCTATGCCCCTCCCGCCGATGCGCCCCGGCCCGACGTGATCCTTCTGAACCTGCGGCTACCCAGAGTGGACGGTCTGGAAGTCTTGCGGCGAATCAAGTCGAATGTCGACATCTGCTCGATTCCGGTGGTCGTGCTCACCACCTCCGAGGCCGAGGACGACGTCGTCAAGGCTTACGGCAATGGCGCCAGCAGTTACCTCGTGAAGCCCGTGGACGTCGACAAGTTCACCAAGCTGCTGGAATTGTTTGGCTTTTCCTTGTTGGCCTGGAACCAGTCCCCCCACGCGGACAGGCCGCCGGGTTGAGAACTTCGGAGCCCCTTCCATGTCCGTCTGCCCTGAGATTTCCTCACCAGGCCCTCTGATCCGGGCAAGACAACGGCGACAGGCGAAGACGGCATCCATCTTGAAAAATCACTCACTGCTCACGAACGGGGCCATCGTGTGAACACCAAACCGATCAAGATCCTCATCGTCGAGGATGAGCCGGCGCACGTGGAGGCCATCCGCCGTGCGCTCAACTGCGATGAACTACAGGCGGAGATCACGGTCGCAGGTTCCTTGCGCGAATATCACGATGCCCTGGCCGCCGGTCTCCCTGACCTCGCCATCATCGATCTCGTCTTGCCCGACGGCCGTAGCGATGGCCTGCTGACCTCACCCCCCGAGGCGGGCCAATTTCCCACCGTCGTCATGACCAGCCACGGTGACGAGGCGATCGCGGTCGGGGCGCTCAAGGCTGGGGCGCTGGACTACATCGTCAAGTCTCCCGACGCCTTCGCGACCATGCCCCGGTCCGTGAAACGCGTCCTCCGCGAGTGGAACCTGCTGATGGAGCGCAAGCGGGCCGAGAAAGCGCTTCGCGCCAGCGAGGAGAAGTTCCGCGTCTACGTGGAGCAAGCCGCGGACGCGCTGTTCGTCCATGATTTTCAGGGGAGATACCTCGATGTGAACAGGTGGGCCTGCGAGAGCCTGGGGTATTCCCGCGCGGAGCTCCTGGGGATGAATGTGCTGGATATCGAGCAAGACTTCAGCCTGGAAGGCATGCGGAGGGTCTGGTCCAATATTCAGCCCGATCAGCCCTCCACCTTGTACGGGACACACCGCCGCAAGGACGGAACCCTGTTCCCGGTAGAGGTCAGGTTCGGAAGCTTCGAGCTTGAGGGTGAGCGCAGGTTTCTGAGCCTGGCACGGAACATCACCCGACGTCTCCAGGCCGAGGAGACACTCCGCGCCCAGAACGACCTGCTCCACATGACCGGCGAGATCGCCAGCCTGGGTGGCTGGGAGCTCGATACCGATACCGGGGAAGTAAGGTGGACGGAGGAAATCAACAGGATCCACGAAGTCGATCTCGACCGGCAGCCGGATCTCGAGCTGGCACTTGGTTTCTACACGGACGACTCGCGACCAAAGATCGAACGGGCCGTGCAGGATGCAATCACCAGGGCTCTGCCATACGACATGGAGCTGGAGATCGTCACTGCGAAAAGTTCGAGAAAGTGGGTAAGAACGAAGGGCGTTCCGGTCGTCAAGGATGGCAAGGTCGTGCAGCTCCGAGGCATTTTCCAGGACATCACGGAGCGAAAGCGGACCGAAGCATCACTCGAGGAAAGCCAGGCCAGGATGGCGGCGATCGTGAAAACCGCCGTCGATGCCATCATCACCATCGACGGCCAGGGCATCGTGTGGTCGTTCAACCCGGCCGCCGAGAAGATCTTTGGTTACAGCAGCGAGGAGATCGTGGGAAAGAACGTCTCGCTGCTCATGCCCCCACCGCATCGCGAGCAGCACGCGGAATGCGTGGCAAGGTTCAAGTCAACCGGCGAGAGAGATGTGCTGGGCGTCAATCGAGTGATCCTTGCCTTGCGCAAGGACGGTTCGACGTTCCCGATGGAGATCGGCGTCAGCGAAATCCATGTCCATGGCAACCAGATGTTCGTGGGAATCCTGCGGGATGTCAGCGAGCGCAAGCTGGCCCAGGATGCACTTCGCCGGAGTGAGCAGCGCTACCGGCGGATCGTCGAGACGGCACGCGAGGGGGTCTGGGTCCACGACGTGGAGGGCCGCACGACTTTTGTCAATGCCCGCATGGCCGAGATGCTCGGCTACTCGGTGGGCGAGCTGGAAGGACGCCCGGTCATCGACTTCGTGGTGCCGCAACTACGAGCGGCATTCCAGGTCTATCTGGAACGCCGCCGGCAGGGGATCGGCGAGACCCACGACTTCCAGTTTCGCTGCCACGATGGCAGCCCGCTCTGGGCGATTGTCTCGGCGAGCCCCCTCAAGGACGACGAAGGGCGGGTCATCGGCGTCCTCAAGATGATCACCGACATCACCGAGCGCCGCTGGGCTGAGCAGGAGCTGATGGCCAGCGAGAGGCGATTCCGCGACATCGCGCGGAACATTCCCGGCGTGGTCTACCAGTTCCGCGTCCGGCCGGACGGGACCCACTATTTCAGTTACGTGAGCCCGAGGGCCCAGGAGATCCTCAACCTCGAGATCCCCCTGGATTCGCCCGACTGGTTCCTGGGATCAGGAGTTCATCCGGATGACCGCAATGGATTCCTGAGTTCGGTCATGGAGGCGATCTCAGCACGGAGCGACTGGCGGTTCGAGGGACGCGTCCTCGGGCTCGACGGGCAGTTCAAGTGGATTCAGGGTGTATCCAGCCCGCATGTCGAGGAAGAGGAGCTGGTTTTCAACGGCGTTGCGATTGATATCACCGGGCGAAAACAGGCCGAGGAAGAAGTCAGGGCGCTCAACGCCTGTCTTGAAGAGCGGGTCGCCGCTCGGACCGCCGAGCTGGAGTCGATGCTGGCCAACGCCACGGTCGGCCTGGCCTTCTTCGATCGCGACGTCCGCTTCATCCGGATCAACCACTGCCTGGCCGAGTTCAACGGCATTCCACTCGAAGCCCATCTCGGTCGATCTCTTCGCGAGCTGCTGCCTGTGCTCGCCGAGACGGTCGAACCCATCGTGCGCCGGGTCTTCGAGACGGGCAAGTCCTTCACCGGAATGGAACTCCAAGGCACAACACCCGCCCGGCCGGGGGAACTGAGATCTTTCCTCCAGAGCTATTACCCGGTCCTGGGCCTGGATGGCACTGTGATTTCGGTCGGCGCCACCGTGACCGAGATCACCGAGCAGAAACAGGCCGGGGAAGCACTGGCCGCGCTCAACATGGTACTCACCGCAGAGGTTGCCGTGCGCAAGCAGGTTGAACAGCAGATGCGCCGGCTCGCCGACATTGTCGAAGCCTCTCCCGACTTCGTGGGAATGGCCGATTCCCAAGGCAGAATCTTCTACTTCAATCGCTCCTTCAGCGCGGCCCTGGGACGATCGCCGGAGCGAGTGCCGCTCATGATCGCGGATTGTCACCCCGCAAGCGCACTGCGGATCATCAACGAGGAAGGCCTTCCCAGCGCCGCGCGCACGGGTGTATGGAGGGGCGAGACCGATGTCGTGACCTGGGAAGGGCGAACGGTCCCGGTGTCGCAGATCATCATCGGGCACCACGACGCCCAGGGCCGGCTCGCGTTCTACTCGACCATCATGCGCGACATGTCCGAGCGCCAGCGGATGGAAGCGGCCCTGCGCCACCACTCCGAAGAGCTGGTGGCCGCCAACGCCGAGCTGGCCCGCGCCTCGCGGCTGAAGGATGAGTTCCTGGCCAGCATGAGCCACGAGCTGCGGACCCCCCTCTATGGCGTGCTCAGCATGTCCGAGGCCATGCAGGAAGAAGTCTATGGCCCGGTCAGCCCGCGCCAGGCCTCGGCACTGCAGGATATCGCGACCAGCGGCCGTCATCTGATGGTGCTGATCAACGACATCCTCGACGTCGCCAAGATCGACGCCGGCAAGCTGACCTACGAGCCCGGCCCGGTGGATGTGGCCGCGGTCTGTGAGTCGTCGATCCGGCTGATCAAGGAATCGGCGCACAAAATGAAGTTGCAGGTTTTCCTGGACGTCGAGCGCTCGATCAAGGTCATCGAGACCGACGAAAAGCGACTCAAGCAGGTCCTCGTCAACTTGCTCAGCAACGCGGTCAAGTTCACCCCCACGGGAGGCTCGCTCGGGCTGGACGTCGTGGGCGACTCCACCCGTCGGATCATCGCGCTGACGGTCTGGGACAAGGGGATCGGCATCCAGGAGGCGGACCTGAGCCGGATCTTCGAGCCGTTCACGCAGGTTGACAGCGGGTTGGCCCGTCAGTATGCGGGCACCGGGCTGGGGCTCTCGCTGGTCCGCAAGATGACCGGACTGCTGGGGGGCGTGGTCCTGGTGCGCAGCGAGCCCGGCCGGGGCAGCCGGTTCACCATCGAGCTTCCCTGGAAAGATCTGGAGCACGAGCAGTCTCCAGACCAGTCGGCGAGGGCCCCCGGGGCGGACGCGAGCTCGACGGCTGCCATGCGGGTCGAGCCTCTCGCCTCGTATCAGTTGATCAGAGCGGCCCTGGCCGAGATCGGGATCCAATCCATGGTCCATCCCTGTTCCCTGGAAGCCCTGCCGCGAATCCGGTCGCTCCAGCCCGCGCTGATCGTGATCGAGGACCTGCCTGGCGACCCGGTGCCTACGGAGATCCTCCGCCGACTCGCCGGCGATCCCGACCCGGTGTTTCGCAGTCTCCGCGTCTTGTTGATTTCGGGCGACATCGAGGCGAGGGAGTTCGGCAGCGGCGAAGGCGTTCTCAGGCTGACGCCACCGGTCACGCGGGAGACCCTGCAATCCGCCCTTGGTGGCGTCTTCCCAACAACTTCGGGCGAGCGCCTGGCCATGATCCTGGTTCCAGAGAGCCCCACAAGTGAACCAGGTCCGCTGGTCCTGCTTGCCGAGGACAACGAGGTCAACGCAAGAAGTGTCGTAGACTTCTTGCAGACCAAGGGCATGCGTCCGGTCCTGGCATGCGACGGCGACGAGGCGGTTCGTAAGGCCTTGGACCTGCGGCCGCGGGTGATCCTCATGGACATCCAGATGCCAGGGCGGGACGGGCTCGAGGCCATTCGCGTGATCAAGTCCAACCGGACAACGATGGGAATCCCGATCGTCGCCCTCACGGCGCTGGCAATGCCTGGCGATCGGGAACGGTGCCTCGTAGCGGGCGCCGACGCGTATCTGAGCAAGCCCGTCGTGCTGCGCGATCTGTTCCAGGTCCTCTGCCGATTCCTGGGACCAGGCAAGAGGGGAAACTGCGGCGATGCAAGCGGCGTGTTCGATCAGCCTGATCTTGATTGTTGATGACGAACCGTCGGGACGTCGCGCCCTGGAATCGCTGCTGCTGGGTCAGGGTTATGGGCTGGCGTTCGCCTGCAACGGGTCTGAGGGTCTGTCGCTGGCCAAGCGGCTCGAGCCCGACCTGATCGTCCTCGACGTGATGATGCCCGAGATGGACGGCCTGGAATACCTTCGCTTGGTCCGCGGCAACCCCCGGCTCGGCGAGATCCCGATCATCCTCGTCACCGCTCTGGACGACCGGTCATCACGGCTGGCGGGCCTCGAGGCCGGCGCCGATGACTACATCATCAAACCCTTCGACCGCATCGAGTTGCGCACGCGGATTCGCACCATCATCCGCCTGAACCGCTTCCGCAAGCTCCAGCAAGCGTTGAGCTTGCTGGAGGATGCCTACGAAGCGACGCTGCAGGGGTGGGTCCGAGCCCTCGACCTGCGCGAGCACGAGCTCGAAGGCCACTCCCAGCGCGTTGCCGAGATGACCGTGCGACTGGCCCGGGCGCTGGGGATCGAGCCCGACGAGCTGGTTCACATCCACCGCGGCGCCCTGCTCCACGACATCGGCAAGATCGCCATCCCCGATTCGATTCTCAGGAAAGCCGGGCCGCTGTCCGAGTCCGAGTGGGAAACCATGCGCCGGCATCCGGAATACGCCCGCTCGATGCTCGAGCCGATCGCCTATCTCCGACCGGCGCTCCAGATCCCGTATTGCCATCACGAACGATGGGACGGCAAGGGCTATCCTCGGGGGCTGAAAGGCGAAGAAATTCCCCGCGCCGCGAGGATCTTCACGGCGGTCGATGTCTGGGACGCGCTCAACAGCGACCGTCCCTACCGCCTCCGTTGGGAGGGCGAGCGGGTCCGCTCCTACCTGAGAGAGAATGCCGGGGTAATCTTCGACCCCGAAGTCGTCACGACCTTTCTCGAAATCCTCGGCAGCGAAGAACCTTTGGCGAGCGACCAGCCGATCGCGGCACTGCCCGTGGCTCCGGCCGTGGGGATGGGCTCCGACGTCGTGCACGCGGGTCTGGACGACCTGCGTGAAGCGCGATCGGTGCACGGTGCGATCTCCGAGAACAGCCTGGACCCGGTCTGTTCGCACTTCTTGAAGCCGTCCCGGGAAAGCCAGCCCCTCTTCAACGGGCCTCATGTTTCTGTCCCAGCCCAGGCAACTTGCCTTCACCTGTCCAGGGACGAGAGTCGGGAGGCACTGACCGATGTTGGTTCCTCAAAGTGAGTGCATAGTGGGCAGTGGTCCGCTCAAGGGCATTCGGGAATGAGTGATCAAGGCGTTTCGACCTCGGACCCGTTCGAAATTTTCCCTGGGCGACTCAAGAGCGATTTGATCGCCTGACGAAGTTCATCGAGCATGACCGGCTTGCTGAGGTAAGCAGTCGCGCCCCCCTCCGGCGACCTCTCTCGGTCGTCAGCCGTCGCCAGCGCCCTGAGGACGATGATTGGAACCTGAGAGAGGCCCGGCAGGAGGCGCATCCGTCGGACGGCCTCCAGCCCCTCCAGTTCGGGCGGCTGGACATCCACCAGGATCAGGTCGGGCAAGAGGCGTCCGGCGCGCTCGATGCCCGTATCCGCCGTACTGGCCTGCTCGACCCGATAACCCTTGAACTCGAGATAGTCTCGCAGACTTCGCGCGCTGATGGAGTTATCTTGGACGACCAGAATGAGCGGTATGCCCCGGGATTCCCATGTGTTGCTCCGAAGGCCGGCCTGTGCTTCCGGCCCCACGTCGCGCTCGCCCCGGCCCGACGTCGTCACGGTCTCGATCCAGGGTAGTGACACGGTGAACCGGCTTCCCTGGCCGGGCTGGCTGACGACGCCCACACTGCCACCGTGCATCTCGGTCAGCCGTTTGACGAGTGCGAGGCCCAGGCCGGTTCCCTCGTATTTTCGCGCGAGACCGGAGTCAAGCTGGCTGAACGGCTTGAAGAGCCTCGGCTGCTCGTCTGCTGATACGCCGATGCCGGTATCCCACACCGTGAAACGAACCTGACGGTTAAGCCGATCCCCCACCACCTGCAGTCCGATCTTGCCTGCTTCCGGAGTGAACTTCACGGCGTTGGAGAGCAAATTGACCAGAATCTGCTTGACCCGGCGCTCATCAGCGGTCAGGACATCGACCGTTTCATCGACAGCGAGCGAGATGCCGATCTTCTTCTTGTGAGCGGGATCCTTGACCATGCGCAGTGACGACTGGCACAGGGACTCGACCGAAACCGGGTGCGTCTCCAGCTCGATCTTGCCCGCCTCGATCTTGGCGACGTCGAGGATGTCGTTGATCAGGGCCAGCAGGTGCCGGCCACACTCCTCGATATCCCGGATCGCACGCTTCTGTCCGGCATTCAGGGTGCCATAGACTTGCTCCTGAAGGCTTTCCGACATGGTCAGGATACCGTTGAGGGGCGTCCGCAGCTCATGGCTCATGCTGGCCAGGAACTCATCCTTCAGCCGCGCGGCGCGGGCCAGCTCGGCGTTGGCGGCCACCAGCGCTTCGGAGCGGTGGCGCAGGGTCTCTTCCATCCGCTGGCGCTCGGACATGTCGCGCATGATGGTCGAGTAGAACGCGAGCCGGCCCTGGGAGTCGTGGTGCCCGATGATGATCTGCGAGACCGGGATGGTTTGCCCTTCCTGCGTATCGAAATCGGTCTCGCCCCTCCACACACCCGTGCGCGCGGCGGTGGGAAGGCCTTCCTCGTTGATGATCCGCAGTGCGCTTGCGGGGTAGCAATCCGCGATCTTGAGCGGCTCTCGCTCCGGCGATCGTCCCAGGGCCGCGCTCAAAGAGCGATTGAAGTAGAAAATTCTGCCCTGGGAATCGGCCATTCCCACGAGGTCGGGAGAGGCCTCGACAACGTCGGCGAGCCGGCGCATGTGCTGTTCAACCTGCGTGCGCATGGCGGCCTCTGCCGTGAGCGCGCGGTTGAGCGCGGCCAGCGCTTCCTCGGACTCTTTGCGCTCGGTGATGTCGGTGACCGTCATTCCGACCGAGATGACCGCGCCGCCGGCGTCGCAGACCGGATAGAAGCTGACGACGCAGGATCGTTTTTCAGTGGGACTCGCGGGAGAGACGAAATCGATCTCGCCGCCGACAAGAGGCCGACCCGACTGGAAGACCTCGAGAATGGCGGATTCGTCGACCGGGGCCGACTGGGGATTGATCTGGCCGCTCTTCCGTTCCAGGTGGTCCGAGACGGGTAGACCACTCATGCCGGCAAGTTTCGAGTTGATCCGGATGCACCGCAGTTCGCGATCGAAGAATGCCAGACCGACCGTGGCGTTGGCCAGCATCGACTCCAGTTCGGAGGTTCGTTCAGCCACCCGCCGCTCCAGGCTGGCGTTCAGGGTGCGGATGTCCTTCTCGGCCTGCTTTCGCCGGGAGATATCGCGGCAGACGCAGAAGACCAGCTTGCGTCCGTTGCACAGAGCCCCGTTGCCACTGATTTCCACATCCAGAAGGGTCCCGTCTTTTCGGCGGTGGCGGGTCTCGAAGTGACTGCCAGACTCGTCCGCGCTCCGGACGATCCGAAGCAGTTCCTCACGTGTCCATTGAACGTCCCAATCCCAGACATGAAGCTGGCTGACTTCCTCGGCAGTGTAGCCCAGCATCTCGCCAAAACGCTGGTTCGCCTCGAACACCAGGCCATCTTCGTCGAGTACCACGATCCCGTCGCTGGACTGCTCGACCAGGATTCGCCGGCGGATTGCTTCCTGCGACAGGGCTTCCTCGAGCTGCCTCTGTTCGGTGATATCCTGCACTGTGCCGAACATGCGAATGGCCTTGCCGCCCTCATCACGCACTACCTGCGCGCGAGAGAACACGATGCGAACGGTACCATCCGGGTGGACCGCGCGCATGGTGCACTCATAAGGTTGACCTTCTTGAAGCGCCAGTTCCACGTTACGTCGGACGGTCTCCCGGTCGTCCGGGTGGACAAGATTCAGGAACCGTTCGAAGGTCATCCCGATCTCGTGCGGATTCAGGCCAAAGATCCGGTAGTGCTCGTCTGACCAGAGGATCTGGTCGCTCAGAATGTCCCAGTTCCAGCTCCCAAGCTTGGCAAGACACTGGGCTTCGGCCAGCATCGACTCGTTCCGTCTCAGCCGTTCCTCGGATTGCGCGCGTTCGGCCTCTTTCAACTTCAGTTGGTTGTTCGACGACAGCAACTCGCGATGGGCCTGTGCTAGCTCGCTGGACAGCTCGAGGGCCGTCTCGGCCACATGCTCCAGCTCTTCGACATCGTATTCCAGGAACAGGAAGAGCCCCCGTTCCGTTCGCGAGACCGAACCGCGAAGCGAATGGCTCTGGCCGATCGGTTCGCCCAGCGTCATCAGACCCTCGTAGAGCGTCTCCGCGCCGGAGCTCGCGAGTTCAATCAGCCGGTCGAAGCTGGGCGAGATGAGGTTGGGCGCGACCGGCATCCCGGGAGCCGGATAACCTCCGGCAGGGAGCAGTCGAAGAAATCCGGCATTGGCGTCGAGCAGCAGCCCGGAGAGGTCGATCTCCGCGATCGCCACAGCCGTGACCGCCCGGAGCGAGTCAATCATCGCTTGCGCTTGGCTCATGTCGGTTCAAGCAGTTGATGTGCAAACTTCACAGTTTCTTTCGCGTCCGTGGGGCCCGCATCGGCGCCGAGCAGGCTGGCCAGGGGCGCGAACTGGTTGATCGCCACTCCGCCCAGCATGATTCGGGGACGAACCGCTCCGCCTTGGGCCGTCAACTGGTGAATCGTCTCGCGGGCGGCCGAGAAGTGCCGCGGCAACGAGACCGAGAGCCCAACGAGCCTGGAGCCGGTCTCGCTAACCATTGTCGCGATGGACTCGGTGGGGTTGTTCGCCCCGAGGTTGAAAACCTCCCACCCGTCCAGCTCCAGTGCGTCGGCCACCATGGTCAAGCCCAGGGCGTGGTCATTCCCCACGACACAGGCGAGTACGACTCCTTCGTTTCTTGGCGGCGCGGGCTGAGCATGGGAATAACCCCGGGTCAGGATGCTCAGCGCAATGGCCGCCGCGAGATGCTCTCGACTGACGGAGATCCGGTTTTCTTGCCACTTTTGCCCGATCCGGTAGAGAGCCGGCTGGACCAGATGCAATGCAGTCTCGACAAAATCCTGGCTGGCCTCGATCGACTGCTGGAAAATCGCCCATGCTTTCTTGTACTGGCCAGCCAGTAGCTCCTCTTCGAACGCGTCGCACGCCTCCCAGGGCTCGGGCATGCCCCGGAGATAGGCCGCGGCGAGGCCGTTCGCCGTCTGAAGCTCGGACTTGCTGGCCTCCAGCCCCGCTGCCACGATTGCCGCATCCTCGGCCGGGAGGCGGGTTGAGAAGAACTCGGCAATCCAGTCGAGCGAGAGCGGCAGATAGCTCGTGGGGACGTTTCGCGACCTCAGAATGCTCTCCAGCCAGCGCAAGTAGTCGACGAACGGCTGGAGAACCCCCAGCTCGATGACCGGCTGGAAGAACTCCAGGTGATAGCCGAGATCTTCCCTGGT
>JBEKTN010000015.1:0-41264 GCA_049516015.1 Isosphaeraceae bacterium
GCGACAAGATCCTCCCCAAGTATGAAATCCTCATCCAACCTCAATCGATCTAACGGACCTCGGATCACGGAGAACCAAGATCGCGAATCAAGATGAAATTATTATCGGGGATTTCCCTTATCCTGGTGTTCGGCCTGTTCGCTGGGAGCAGGGCAACTTAGCTTCGTCGTTACGATCGGTTGACCCCGGTTCCTAAAAGAAAATCCGCCGTAGTCCGGCTTCCCAGCCCCGGATGCCGGCCAGAAAAAGTTCTAATGGTGTCCTGTCGCCCCGCGTCTTGGCAGGGATCGGTGCTCTGATGATCGCGGGCCATACTTGGTGGAAGCGGAAACAAGAGCGCACGGCCTGAGGCTCTGTCTTCGGCCAAGTCGCTAAAACCGTTCGAGCAGACGCTATGGGATAACAGTGGAGTGACAACCGCAGGTCATGCCGCCATCACCATCCATTTGCAGACAGGGTCCGGTTAGTTCCTCCGCCTTCAATGATTTGGCGCAGCGCGCGTCGGTCACATCGACCGACGCATCGATCGGCACGTGGAACCGAATCGACCCCCAGTCATTTCGACGGGGGGTGCTCAATGCACGGCGAATCGAGGATTGCCACAAGTCACAAGGCTCGACAAAACGGACGCCGAAGGAGTCGGCCTTCACATCAACGTATAAAACTCTGCCGTGGCAGAGAATCGGCGATAAACCATGAGAAATCCTGCGAATTCCTGATAAAAGCCGGAAACCGAGTGCGTCATATTCCCAGATCACAAGCTACTGTGCAGCAATACTTTCTGTCAACTCTTGTCGCCGGAAACCGACTCGTTTGCAACCAGGAGGTTGGCGGTTCGATCCCGCTCGTCTGCACTAGCCGCGAATGCGATGGCCCACCTGTCATCGATGGCCCGCCCCATCCCGACCACGTAGTCGGTCGACTCAGCGATCCCCTTGGCCTGGGCCTCGCTCGGAATAGCAGGCGTTGAGGACAACGCACGGGATGTTGTGCTTGAGCGTCGCGAAGAGGTCCTTCAGGACACTGGCGGTGGCCGCCTTGCTCTGGCTCAGCGGGTTCTCAAGGATGATCTTCCTGGTACTGCTACCATGGCCGCTACAGTGAACGATGTGGGGCTGATCATCGAGCAGGACATCTTGCATGTCCGTTACGCGGACCGCGTGTTCCTGCTTGAAGTCGAACTGGTCCTGGAGACCGGCCAGGCGTAGTCGTTCCTTGATGGCTCGGAATCTTCGTCTAGTCGGAGTGAGTTGGTGTCTTTCGGGATGGCGGCTAACCGTCAACCAATAAACTGATCCTTGACTACGTCGAGCTTGCCGCTCGCGACTACGTCGAGGACGGTCGTCCCACCGTGGCGCCGATGGTCATTCGCCTGATGATGCGCTCCTTGCGCCGACTTCACGCCACAATGCCAGGGACCTCGTCGTGGCCGCTATCACTGAGGGCGGTTCGAGTGGAAATGATCAGGGCACAGAATTGTCGCACCGAGATCGACGGCCGGAGCGGCCGAATCAAGCGCAGTAGCGCAAGCGGCCATGGTTCCGCTCGGTGTATCGGACCTGGCTCCGAGTCAGGCGGCGAACCAAGTCCACAAGAGCACGGCGACGACAACCGCAGTCACCGAGATCCCTACCGCCGCCAGCTTCCATCTGACGCTTGTCTTGCTCTGTTCCCCGGGCTCCAGGAAAAGTTGAGTCCGGTCCCGAAGCTCTTGTTCGGCCTCTCGACAATGGGACAGCAGGCTGAAGAGGATCTCCCGATCCTCTCGCTCCAGGGTCTTCGGGGTCAGCCAGGGAGTAACCAAGTCAGCCAGCTTTTGGTACAACTCGTGAGTCGGCCCATCGGCCGTCGCGGCGTGTAACCGGCAGGTCTGGACCAATGCATTGTAGAGCTTGTCATAAGCATTCCGATTCACGTGGTGTCGAGGCCGTCGCATTGCGAAGTGGTCAATGATCGCCATCCACTGGTGCCAAGCCTGCCACAAGGTCGCCGTCTCGGGCAGCGCCGCGGGCAGTTCCACAGTCTTGGGCTCGCTCTCCGGGGCCTCCTTGAACGGGAGCGATGATTCGTCCACACTCTCGGCACCAACCTCCTCAGCGCCCGCATCGACGAACTCGGGCACGTCCGCGAGAGGACTACCGGCGGACCCCGGTCGGCGGATGCCAGAACCAGACCGGAGGTAGTCAGCCAGGGCCGTGGCGAGCTCGTTCATCGTCGCGTAGCGATCTTCCGGCACTTTGGCCATCGCCTTCAAACAGATGGCCTCGATCAGCGGGTCGAGGTCTGGCCGATGCCTCGACGGTGGTGCTGGTTCGACGAAGAGGATATGCCCCAAAATGAAAGTCTCCGGTCCCTCAAAGGGCACACGGCCTGTCAGCAGTTCGTACATGATCACGCCCAAGCTGTAGATATCACAGCGAGGTCCGAGCGCTTCCACTTTGCCGGAGACTTGCTCGGGCGGCATGTACGCTGGCGTGCCCAAAACCAGACCAACCCTCGTTAATCGCTGGTCCTGGAGGCCGATGCGCCACGCCAGACCGAAGTCCATGATGATGAGATTGCGGCGAGAGTTGACCATGACATTGGATGGCTTCAGGTCGCGGTGAACGACTCCGTGGGAGTGGGCCTCAGCCAGTGCCAGCGCGAGCTTGCGCACCATGACGCCGACCCGCCGCTGAGACATCGGCCGGTTGCGGTCGATGTACCGCGACAGAGGATGGCCCTTGATGTACGCCATGATGATGTAGGGGATACCGTCGAGCTGACCCACGTCGTAGACCGGGCAGAGATTCGGATGGTCGAGGCTCGCAGCGGCGCGGGCCTCCCGGTGGAAGCGGTCCAGATCGCGTCGATCCGCTGGTGCAGCGCCTTCATCCAGTCGGAAATGAGGGACCTTAAGGGCCACCCGGCGATGGAGTTCCGTGTCGTGGACGAGGTAGACGGCCCCCATCGCCCCCTGTCCCAGCCGCCTCAGGATTCGGTAGCGGCCGAACCGTCGGGGCAGCTTAATCGGGGTCTTCCCATGAGGAAGGACTGAAGGAGGAGGGGGTTGAGGCTTGGCGATCATCTTGCCGACCTGGCCCAGGACCGATCCCGACGCAGATCCCTGAGCCTGCTGGTCGATCAACTGCCTAAGCACTTTTGCCTGGCTGGGGAACCGCTCTTCGAACTGGGCGGCATCCGCCATAGCCCCTGATCGTATCCGCGCCACGTACTCGGCCATGATCAGCTCGGTGGAGATATTCTCCGGGGTCCCGAGTTCTGGCAAAGCCTCCAGGTACGCCTCCACGTTCACCTGTCGACCCTGCTCCCACTGTTGACTCAAGTCGCGTTTGACCATTTCGATCAGGCTGGATGGAGAGCCCTGGCTATCCGAGGGGTCTGCGGACATGCCAGCGGCGAACCCGCTCCGGTCGCCAGCGGGACGGGCACCTGAGGGGTGAGATTCAGGCTCCCCGCTGCTTTCATTGGGTTGCTCGAGGGTATTGAGCTGATCAGCCGCCATGATCGACTCCCGAGGACGGGACCGGGGACCCTGATTCCCCTGTCCCTGGTGGACTGCGCTTCCTTGTGCATGTACACTAGAATCTCACTTGGCGTGGGCTTTAACAAGCCTTTTCGAAGGCCGTCACCTATCTGCCACTGGGCGGGTCATCCTTGCGTTTCGTGGGAGATGGGTCCCTCGAATCCTTTGCCGAAGAGATCAACTGTGAAACGTTGATCGAGAGTTGCCGAACTCGACGAAGGCCGCCGTACCTGCTCACGAGACCTGCGGATAGGCAAGCATGGAGAATTCTGGCCAGCCCAACTCGACCGACTTACCACCTCACGACTTGCTGCGCCTGATCCGACACTCGGGTGTTTTGAGTGATCGTCAATTCGAGGAGGTACGTGGCAAGGTCCGCAGCGGTGAATACCCGCGCGACTCTGGTGCGCTGGCCCGGCGTCTGATCGAAGAACGCATTCTGACCAAGTTCCAGGCCGATCGCCTGCTGCGCAACAAGGTCCACGGACTGATCGTTGGCCGCTACGTGATTCTCGATCGTTTGGGCGCCGGCGCGCGGGGTCGTGTCTTCAGGGCCCAGCATCGGCTAATGGGCCGAATGGTCGCACTGAAGGTGATCGCCCCCCAAATCGCGACGCGGGCGAGTTCGATAGCCAGGTTTCATCGGGAAATGCGGCTCATCGGCCGGCTTGATCACCCCAACGTGGTCCGAGCTTTCGACGCCGACCAGATCGGCGATTTGCTCTATATCGTGATGGAGTACGTACCTGGACGGAGTTTGGATCACGTGGTCGCGGAGCGAGGATCACTCTCCCCTTCCGAAGTGGTCAATTACATGGCCCAGGCCGCCCTGGGACTGGAACATGCTCATGAGCGAGGGATCGTCCACCGCGATGTCAAACCTTCGAACCTGCTTTTGAGTCAGGAGGGCCAGGTCAAGGTTCTCGACCTCGGCCTCAGCGCCTTGATGGAGGCGGACAAGGAGGCGTCGTTTGCGACAGCCGCCGGCCTCGTTGTCGGCACGGTCCACTTCATGTCACCCGAGCAATGCGCCGCGATCGAGATCGATTGCCGGAGCGATCTCTTCAGCCTCGGTTGCACGATGTATTACCTGCTGACCTGCCAGCTACCTTTCCCGGGAGATACACTGGCGGAATGTCTTGCACTACGAATCCGAGGTTGTCAGATTCCGATCACGGACCACCGCTCGGATCTGTCCCCGCGATTGGTCGAAGTGCTGGATCGGCTCCTGGCCCGCCGTCCCCAGGATCGTTTCCAGACGGCCGGGGAGACGGCCGCCGCTTTACACGACCTTGCGGACGCCGAGGCCAGCAGCAGCCCCTCTCCCCGATCTACGCCGCTCCCTCCGACAGCCCCGTCGGTCCCCGAGCCGGTTGTGTCCTCAACCCTTCCCTCGGCTGTTGACTCGCCCCCCACCCCGTCCCGCGATCCACCGGGCCTCGGATCTTTTTCCTGGTCTGGCTTGGCGTCCATCCTGACCGCGCAGCCAGTCGTGATCGTCCTCTTGATTGTCCTGCTCGGGCTGGTTGCCTTCGGGCTCGGCTTCGCTCTGGGGCGCGTCTCTGCGCTCCCGATTCTTTCAGGGGCAGATAGCCGCCGACGTGCGAACCAGCCGCGAAACGGCTTGCGCAGGTTCGTTCCATCCGAATGGTGGGAATGTTCTATGATTCACAGTAGAACGAACCAACGAGCCGGAGCAGATTATGAGCGGTCCCCAACGCCATCCTTCCGTCGGACGCCGAATCCTGGACATGTCTTTGACTTGGCTCATCGTCGGTGCCACGATCGGAGCGATAGGTGGGCTACGGACCGGAAGGCTCGTCGAACTTGCTTCCGGCGTGCTCGGAGGCATGATCGTGCTGCCGATTGCCGGGGTTCTCCTGGGATTGATCGGCGGTGACGCCAAGGGAAGCGTCGTTGGAGCAGTTGGGGGCCTGATGGGCTGCTGGCTTGCTAAGCCGACTGGCGGTATCTCGCTTGATGCCGTCAGCGTGGAAGTGGTGGTGGTCTTCGGTGCACTTGTCGGAGCGACATGCTTGCTCTATCTCCAGTTCGTACGTTGGAGCTACGGAACCCTCTTCCGGGCAGCTTGCCAGGCGTCCTGGTCGACATCCAGTCGTTGGAAGATCGGCGCCAGCTCAGGGGCGAGGCTCGTCTTGCCGTCGCGGAGCACCCGGCTGGTGGCATCGACCAGCCGCAGGTGGCAGGACGGGGTGCATCCGGCGATCAGGCCGACGCGGCCTTCACCACGCTGGCGATGATCGTCGATTGGCAGCAGCCACAAGCCGGCCTCCTGCGCCGGATTGCGGGTCTGGGTCGAGAGATCGTCGCGCAGCGTCCCGGCTGCGCCATTGGCCCGGCAGTGGTCCAGCCGGGCGCGCAGCGAGGTGTGCGTGGAGTCCTCCGGCGTGGCCGCCAGGCCGGCGGCGACCGGGTTCAGGTCGATATACGCCGCCGTGGCCAGCAGGCTTTCCTCGTCCAGGACGGCGATGCTCTTGAACCGGCCTTCCCAGAAAGCCCCGCTGCAGCCGTCTTCGCGGTTGGCCAGGCGAGCCAGGGGCTCCTTCAAACACTTCATGAACCAGCTCAGATCGCCCAGCCGCTTGCGAGCCTTCGCCACCCAGCCGCCGTCCTGAGCAAGCAGCCCGACGCGAGCCTGGGAAACCGGCAGCGCATTGCCCGCGGTATCGCGCAGCGGGAACACGCTCAGCCACCGCCGCACCACCTCGTCCACCGACCACTCCCGAGCCTTCCGCGAGTCGAGTCGAACGAGCACATGCAGGTGATTGTCCATGACCGCAAACCCCGCGAGCTCGACGGCGAACACGCCGACCAGCTCCTTGAGCCGGTTCTCGATCCACTGCTTGCGATGTTCACATCCCTGTCCGCACAGAAACGCGCGGCGGACGCATCGGGAAATGCAATGATACCAGGGCGTAACAGCCTCATCGACGATGGTTGAGCGTGGCGCGGGCATGAGTGTCGACTCCTCGTTGCAGGTGAACAAGAGAATACACCCAGCCTCATTCTTGAAACAGAGGTCGTTGAGAATTTTCACCGGGAAGCGCAAGCTGGCATTGCCAGGCCGCCTATTTATCCCGGACAAAGGTGACTGGCCAGACCTTCACAGACCCCCACGAGCTGGCTATCTTCGGCATTTTCTTATTCTGGGAAGCCTGCGATCCGATAGTAAACCAAGACTCGAGATTTTGGGAACGGTAAGGAGGCGACCGGGGCCGCGGGGCTGCTCATGCAGCGGGGTTGACCTCCGCATTGAGCCCTGGAGAGTTTGGGAACCAGGCTCCGGAGAATGCTCCGGTGCTGGAATAGGGAATGGAGTCCTGCCCATGATTGGGGACGATCGACGGCTTTCATGGCGTTCGATCCCGGCGGCGTCGAGGTCGGCCCGGGTCCGGCGAACCAGCACGGCGCCAGCCGTGGAATCGCTGGAAGGCCGGCAGCTCCTCTCGACTTTCACGGGTTTCTCCTATGTCCATAATATCCAGACACCCACCGGCATCAATCACAATATCCAGACACCCACCGGCATCTTTTCTCTTCAGCTCACTGGCCCGGGCGTGCTCAAGGCGAGACCAGCCGGTCACGGGGCAATCAACCTGAACGTGCTTGGAACCACCACCAACTCGTCGCTCTCGATCACGCAGGTCCAGCCCCGCTTCCACGTTGTCAACACCCTCTTAGTGATCCAGAACCTCACCATCAAGTCGGGGCAGATTGGGAACATTCAGGCCAGCGCGGCTGAGCTCAACGGCCCGATGACACTCCCGATGACACCTTTGACCACGTCGATCAACACGCTCCAGTTCGGCGCCCTGGGTCCGAACGCTCAGATCGACGTCAATGGCAGCGTTGGTTCGATGAGTGTTCAGAATGTCAACCTCGGACCCAGCGGCCATGTCGTGATCGCGGACGACCTCAATAGCTTGACGGTCACGGGCAACCTGCTGGTCAATCCGGGCTCGACAGGAATTGTGGTTGGTGGCAATCTCAACGGTCTGACGGTCAACGGCATCTTCCAGGGCCAGGGAACCAGCGCGATCGACCTGTCCGTCGGCCTCGACCTGACCAACTTCACCGTCCTGAGCGGCAGCAGCAGCGTCCGCAGCGCCAACATCGCCGTGGGCAAGGACATCGTCGGCCTCGACATCCAGCACGGCATCTTCAACAGCCTCATCACCGCCGGGGTGCTGATCAGCGGCAACATCGGGCCCGACGGCTTCGACGCGATCTTCGACTCGGAAATCCTCGCCGGGGCCCAGATCAACAACCTGACGATCAACGGCAACGTCACGTCCGACTACGTGACCAACCCCAGCCCCCACCCGACCGGCTACCCCACCCGGATCGTCGCGGGCGAGGTCCTCGAGGACCGCGCCCCGGGCAGAAACTCGCAGGGGGGCTTCCCGCAGGGGACCTTCACCTCGGGCGGGAACATCGACAACTTCCAGATCACCGGCTCGTTGATCGACTCGGTCGTCGCCGCGAGCGTCGCACCATACGGCGGCAACGGCACGCTCCCATTTGCTACCGGATTTAGTTACAGCGCCCCGACACCGCCGGCGCCCACTCCGGGCGGCCCGGGACCCAACACCTACGATGCTCCGGCCGGAATCATCGTCGGCGGGACTGTCAAAACGCCGGTCGGCTTCGCGAACTTCTCCGAGGTCTCATACTACAACGAGACCGAGATCAACTCGATCATCCCTCTAACGTTCCCCCCCCCCCGGGTCGCCTTCTACAACATCGACCCAACTGGCAAAAATGGCAACCCGACCCTCGACAATACCATCCTGCCCGGCGCGATCAACCTGAGCTTCGCGTCCGCCCCCGCGGATCTCGGCACGCTCAATGCGAATCCCGGGGGGAGCGGCTCCACGACCACCACCATCCCGCTGTCGCTGCCGAGCAAGTCCACAGTCCTCGGCGGGGTGATCTCGAACTCGCATAACGACAACCCCCTCGAGCGCAGCGACTTCGCCGGCATCTACGCCGACGACACCAGCGGCGTCTTCGTGGGGCCACTCCCGAAGTCATGATGATCGAGCGGCGGCCCTTGCCATCATGTGTGGCCTTGGTTAGTTGCGGACGGATGGCCGGGCAAAATCTTCGTGCCCCGATCCTCCGAACGCAACTGAGATGACCGACTACCCCTCGACCGGTGCGACGGACACGAGTCGATGGAGAAGAACGGGTAGGATTGTGATCTGTACGTCTGTCGGCTAATAGAGCTGTGGAATGGCGACTCCATGATCCCTCCGAAGGCCAACCCACCAGCTCAAGAGGTCAAGGCGATGGCAACGATCGATCCCGAAACGCCAGTTCCAGTATTGACCACATTGTTCCCTCCGCCTCGTTTCCTTTATCGTCTGAGCATGGAAAAGTTCGAGGCGATGGTCGAGTCTGAGCGTCTCCGACCGTCGGGGCACAGGATCACAGATCCGACAATTCCGCACGTGAAAGCGGTCGGAGAAGTCGCGTCTTATTGAAAGAAGGGAGCAGCTTCATGGGTGTCCGCCGCCTGGCAAAGATCGCATCCGCCCTCGTATTTTCGCTGGCCATCTTCGCATTGATGGCGGGCACGGCTTCGGCCGGAGGGCACAAAGATCACGGCAAGAAGGGGAATGACCCTTGGGCCGGTTATCCCGCCCCGATACCGGCGGCCTACCCGTTCCCCGGGGTCATCGTCGATCCGACTTGCTCGGCATGTTGCTATACGTTCCCGATCCAGGCGGTCTATCAATGCCCCGCCGTCCTGGCAGGTCAGCCGGGTTCTCGAGTCGGATACCTCCAGTCGGACCCGACGCCCGGTCTCCTCGGCGGCCAGCCTTACCTCTACCACCCGTGATGGGTCTCATCGGCGCTCGATCCGGGGGACGAGGTTTCGGCTCGCCTCTGTCTCTGCTTCTGCATGATCTGGCTCACGCGGGAGCTTCGCCCCCGGAAGATCCGATGGCGACGGTTATATCAGATGCTCTTAAGTCAGGCTCCCCGATCGTCGATATTTCACGCTGACGGTATTAATGATTTTGACGCGAAGTCGGGGGCCGACAATCATGCCGAATTTCCGTTCTCGAAAGGACGCAGGCGATCGGCCTCGTTCTCCCTGGCCGAGTCTGATCCTCGCGGCCCTCGTCATCGCGGCGTGGCCGGATGATCCGCTCCGGGCCCAGGTCCCGACGCCGCCAGCCCCGGCCCCGCCGCCGACCCCGGGCCCGCTCGCATCGCAGCCGGTCGCGGCGCCCTTGGAGGCCCAGCCGCTGCCGGTTGCGCCGCGATTCTCCGAAGAGAGCGAGATCACGGCGACTTTGCCGCGCGTGCCGCTGGCACCGCCCCGGCCGGTGCAAGGTCCCCGCTCCGTGGGCTCGTTCGTCGAGCCCCTGCGCGGCAACGATGCCACGATCGACCTGCTCGCCAACCAGGCGCGGATCCTGACCCTCAAGCAGGAGATCACCGCCGGACCGACCCAGCCGCTGATCGCCGTCGGCGACCCGACGATCCTCGATTTCACCGTGCTTAACTCCCGCCAGCTCCGGATCACCGGCCATGGAATCGGCGTGACCGACCTGTCGATCACGACCGCGCGGAACGAGACCTACATCTTCGAGATCCACGTGCTCGCCGACCTGACCCTGATCAAGAGCAAACTGCAGGCGGCATTCCCCGACGCCAGCATCAAGCTGAGCCAGATCCGGGACCACTTCGTGGTCGAAGGCGAGGCCCGCGACCCGGCCCAGATCACCCGGATCATCCAGACCATCAGAGCTTACCTCGAGTCGGTCTACATCGAGCAGGGCCGGACCGTCACGGCTGCGCAGTCAAGACAGCTATTCGGAGCCCTGGGAGGTCAAAGGCCCGGGGCCGGAGCTCAGGCCGGCGCCGCGGGTGCGCTGGGGGTAACGCCCGGTTTCGTGCTCCCGATGCAACCCGGCGCTGCGGGTGCGCAGGGAATCGTGCCCGGGGCCGCAGTTCAGCCCGGGGCCGAAGGCGCCGAGGCCCCGGTGGACCCGTTTGCCGCCTACGGCGCCTCTGCCGAGCTCGCCGGACCCATCCAGCAGTTCAGCAACCGCGGCGCCGTGCCCCAGATCATCAACCTCCTCCGCGTGGCCGGCTCGCAGCAGGTCATGCTCAAGGTCCGGATCGCCGAGCTCAACCGAACTGCCATGCGGCTCATCGGCGCCAACTTCCTGGGCGTGGATCCCCGCACCGGCGGCATCGTCGGCTCGAGCATCGCCGGGTCGACCGCTTATCTGGGGACGATCTCGGACAATCACCTCTCCGGGTCCGCGTCGCTGGGCCCGAATGGCGCGAACTCGACCGTCTTCGGCATCTTCCAGGACTCCAACTTCGAGTTCTCGCTCACCGCCCTGCGGCAGAACGGCCTGCTGAAGATCCTCGCCGAGCCCAACCTGGTGGCGCTCAACGGCCAACTCGCCAGCTTCCTGGCCGGCGGCGAGTTCCCGGTGCCCGTCCCCCAGGTCAGCGCCAGCGGCGTCGCCCCCACGATCACCGTCCGGTTCCGCGAGTTCGGCGTCCGCCTCGGCTTCGTCCCCTACATCCTCGACGGCGATGTCATCCGGCTCACCGTCGCCCCCGAGGTCAGCAACATCGACTTCACCATCGCCGTCACCCTGGTTGCCGGCGGCTCCCCGGTCCCCGGCCTGAACACCCGCAAGGCGCAGACCACCGTCGAGCTCCGCGAGGGGCAGACCCTGGCCATCGCCGGCCTGCTGCAACTGACGCTCTCCGGCCAGACCAACCGCATCCCCGGCCTGGGCGACCTGCCGATCATCGGGCCCTTCTTCAGCAATACGAACAGCGGGCGGATCGAGAAAGAGCTCGTCGTGCTGGTGACCCCCTACCTGGTCGAGCCCATGAGCCACGGCCAGGTGCCCCCGACTCCGGGCGACGAAGTCAAGGAGCCCAACGACCTGGAATTCTTTTTCCTCAACCGCATCGAGGCCCGCACCGGCAAGGACTTCCGCGCCACGACCGCGTGGGATGATGTCTATAACCTCCGCAAACACTTGAAACTCGAGAAGAAGTACGTCAACGGCCCGGTGGGGTTCTCGGAGTGACAATGACCTGGAGGGTGAATGAGAAGCCCCGGAGGGGCGGCTCAAGAGGGCTTCTCATAGACCCTGTTAGATTCGCACACCGACCGCCGATCACGGACCACCAAAAGGAGGATATCGAAATGCCTCATGTGCACCGACGGCACCTGTTATTCGCGGGTCTGATGATCGCCGGGACCGGAGCGCCCGCGGCGACGGCCCAGGAGGCCCCGGCGGCCTCGGCCCCACTGCCGGCCCCGACCCTGCCGGGGGCCGTCGCCGAGGGAGTGCTCCCGGCGGGTCCCTTTGACTCGCCACCCACGGCCGTCCCCCCGGCCGGCACGTGCACCTGCGGCAACCGCCATGGCCTGAGCCGCTGGCGATGGCACCGGACCCAGTGCAAGCAGTATCTCCAGGAGCATTTCCTCGGCTATGCCGAGGAGTTCAACGAGTGGCCGCTGGGCGAGGCCGCCTACGCCCACGCACGGACCCAGGTGGCCAACGGGCTGGCCGCCCGCATGGTCTTCCACCACTGCGACTTCGTCGACGGCACGTCCCAGCTCAACCTCCGGGGATGCGACAAGCTGGCCGCCGTCGCCGCCACGCTCCCCACCACGTTCTTCCCGGTCGTGGTCGAGCGGACACCCACCGAACCCGGCCTCGACCAGTCGCGGCGGTTAACGCTCCTGACCCAGTTGGCCCAGGGCACCTTCCCCGTGCCCGCCGAGCGGGTCGTCATCGGCCCGCGCATCGCCAACGGCATGACCGGCGTCGAGTCGCTCGTGATCTACCAGCGCCAGTTGGGGAACCTCGGCTCGGGCGGATCGATCGGAGGAGGCGCCGCCGGCGGGTTCGTCGGCGGCGGCCAGGGGTTCGACGCCGGCGGCCTCTCGGGATCTGCCGTCGGCGGCGTGGGCCGGTGAGGTCCGTTGGGCCGGAAGGAATAACCCAGGAAGGGTCTGGAGCCATGACAGGATTACGTCGAACTCCACGAATCGGGAAAGTGCTGGCGGCCGGGGCGTTGATCGGCCTGGCGGGCTGCCACCAAGTTCCGTCCCGCCCCGGTGCACCCTCGCCCCTGGGCTTCGGCAACGAACCGAAAGGCGGCGGGACGACGATCACGCCGGCACAGGAGGCCGATGTCCAGATCAGCATGGGGCGAGTCGCCGAACAGCAGGGGGACCTCGATCAGGCGATGGCCGCCTACCGCGCCGCCCTCGACCGCGATCGGCGCCGGGCCGACGCCTACGCGCGCCTGGCGGTCCTCCACGACAAGCAGGGCAAGTTCCGCGAGTCGGCCGAGCTCTATCGCAAGGCCCTGGCGCTGCGACCCGGCGACCCCGACATCTTCTGCGACATGGGCTACAGCTTCTACCTCCAGCGCCGCTGGGCCGAGGCGGAGATGAACTTGCGGCAGTCGCTCGCCATCAACCCCGAGCACCGGCGGGCCCACAACAACCTGGCCCTGCTCCTGGTCCGCGACAGCCGCCTGGGCGACGCCCTGGCGGAATTCGGCAAGGCGGGCAGCGATCCCGTCCAGGCCCACATGAACCTGGCCTTCGCCTTGACCATCGATCAGCGGTGGGAGTCGGCCAGGGCGGAATACCAGCGCGCCCTGGCGCTCGATCCCTCCTCTCAGCTCGCGAAAGCCCGTCTCGACGAGTTGAACAACCTGCTCGCCAAGCGGGAGCCGGCGGCAGCGCCGGACGGCGCCCGGCGCGACCCGGCGCTGCTCGCGACCGCGACCGCGGCTGCCGCCCCGCCGGCTCGGCGCGGGCCCGACGGCCCGACCGCGACCGCGACCCCACCGCAATCCGCCCCGTCCAGCGCCCGGCGCGACCCGGCGCTGCTCACGACCGCGGCGGTCTCCCCCTCCCCTCCGCGGGGGTACCGGCCCAGGACGCGAGTCGCCATCCCGTCCGTGCCGGCCGAGGACGACGCCATGCAGCGGCTCTGGGCGACCGCCGACTCGGCCAGCGGCGCCCCGCCGCCGCCCCGGCCCGACGCCCGCGCCCGCAACACCGCCCCGACGGCCCCGCCCCAGCGACGAGACTCCCACCCGCAACCCGACGCCGCCCCGCCGGACGACTCCTCGACTCTCCCCCTGCTGGCCATCGATTCACCCATCCCGGCTCAAGCCGGCACCCGCGGCCCCGACCGCGACTCCATCCCCCCGCCGCAGTCCTTCGAAGCTCTGCGGACCGCTCGGCCGGACGCCCATCCCCCGGCGGTCTCAACTCCGATCGCGCCACCCCTGCGCACTCCGACGCCCCGCACCGCAACGCCCGGCGCGGCCCCGACTTCGAACCCGGACCCGGTCGCCATGGATCCGACCCGGAAATCCACCATCGGCCCGTGATGGGCCGGGCGACCCCGATGATCGGAGCCCCGGGCGTCAGCCAGCCAGCGGGGGTTTCTCGTGGAGTGCACCCCACCAAAGGCCTCTCTCTCGCTCTAGAAGTCTGTCCGAGAATTCGACCCCGAAATCCACAGGTTCCTGTTGCCAAACAGTTGCGCAAACGAGGTAGTCGTTCGGGATTTGAGCCCTTTCCGCTCTATGCAAGGGAACCGGCCCTTCCACCAGAGGCAACTGGCACGAGCATGTCTCGAAGCCGCCTCCTCACGCGGCTCTTCGATTCCAGACCGTACATCTCAGCTACGGACACGCCTGGGGTGGCCCTCGCCCCAGTCACACGCGGGCGCCCGTTCGCAATAACAGCTCGGTTCCCGATAGAGCGGTTCAAAGAGGACGGCATGATGTTGAAAAAAGTGAACAGGAGCCCGCCGGATTATTCTGCTCCCTCTCACCAAAGCATGCAAGGAACCACCTGCTCCTTTGCTTGAAAGAGGGGGTGCCACGAACCAGAGACTCGATGAGTGTGGCAGTGATGATGATGCTCGGATTTGGAAGAAAGCCCCAGGCCTGCAAGTCCAGACTTCTACACCCAGCGAAGGCTCCGAAGCACCCAGGATCGCTTCGTGAATCAAATCGGTGCTCTGACTTGTGATAGACAATAGGCCAATTATGGTTAAGCAGTCGGATGCCGCTGCGTTAAATAAACAAATCAGGGAAAATGAGTACTGTCCCGTTGAATTTTCAGTGCACGATTGGCATCGTAGTGGGGATGAGCTAGAATGCGCTTCTTAGGTCTGGATGTGCGAGAAGGAACCCGACAGACACCCTCCCTCGTTCGCGAACACCGCAAGGCAAAGAACGCAACGGTCGCTTCGAGTGCAGCGTTCCACGTGCAGGGCTTGTCGTGTTCGTACTATCAGGCGAGGCGAAAGACATCGAGGTCGACCCTGAGGAGTCCTTGGCGATCTCCCCCGTTTGAAACGATCCACAGCTGCGCCAATCGATCAATGATCGACTTCCGCTCAATGGAGGAGAGCCTTGTACGACGTGTCGATGGTGTTGATCAGTCAGGATTCGACCCTGGCCAGTGTGGTTCAGGAAGTCGTTGCTCGAACTCCGGGTATTCGGCTCGAACGGGTCCAGGATCACGACGAAGCCTGTGACCGGGTTGCGAGCCAGGGAGCCGCGCTTGTCCTGTCCCATCTCACTCCTGGGGGGCCTGTCGCGGGTCTCACGCGGTTGCTCAGCACGCTCGAGGCCACGGGCCGGGGCGTTCCCGTTTTGGTCTTGAGTGATGAGTATCACGCAAAGCAAGCCTTGGCGCTGCACCGGCTGGGGGTTGCCGACTATCTGAGCCGCCCGCTGGATCTGGGGCGGCTCGGCTATCTCATCGATATTTTGACCCTCGCCCGTCGCCGTGGTGCCGCTCGGCCGGAGTCCGTTGCGCCAATCCCTCAGCCGCAGATGGCCGTCATCCCGGGGGATGAATCGTTCCTCTTCTTAGCGGGCGGGCGGATGGGGGAAATGATCGAGCAGATCCGCCGGGTCGCTCCACAGGACACCACCATCCTCCTGGGGGGCGAGACCGGGTCTGGCAAGACCCGTCTCGCCGGTGTGATCCACCGCCTCTCTCCCCGTCGCGATAAGCCGCTCCTGACGGTCAACTGCGGGGCCCTGGCGGCCAACCTGATCGAAAGCGAGATGTTCGGCCACGTCAAGGGAGCCTTTACTGGCGCCGACACCAACCGGATCGGCAAGTTCACCGAGGTTGGGCGCGGGACGTTGTTCCTGGACGAGATCGATTCCCTTCCCCCGGTGCTCCAGGCCAAGCTCTTGAGGGCGGTGGAGGACCGGGTGTTCGAGCCGGTCGGGTCGAACAAGACCCAGCCTCTTCAGGCCCGGCTGATCAGCGCCAGCAACCGGCCGCTGGACCAAGAGGTCGCCAGCGGTCGCTTTCGCGCCGATCTCTATTACCGCCTCAACGTTGTCGCCTTCAACTTGCCCCCGCTCCGTGAGCGAGTTGAGGGCATTCCCCACCTGGCCACCTCGTTCCTGGCTGAGTTCGGCCGCCGCACGGGCCGGCTGGGGCTGACCATCGCTCCGGAAGCCCTTCGTGCCCTGGAAGCGCATTCCTGGCCAGGGAACATCCGCGAGCTGCGCAACGTCATCGAGCGAGCCGTGGCGCTGTCCGACGGACCGAGTATCCAACTCGAGGACCTGCCCGACGCGTTCCGCGATCCCGGCCCGACCATCACCCTGAAGCTCGAGCCACCTCCATCCCAGTCGACACTGGCCGCGTCCAAGGACGAAGTCGAGCGGGTTCAGATCACCGCCGCGCTGGTGCGGAACGGCAATAACCGCCTCCGCGCCGCGGCGGAGCTGGGCATCAGCCGCATGACCCTCTACAAGAAGCTGCACAAGTTCGGTCTCATTGCGTCGTGAACGGGCAGTGGGCAGTGGGCTGGCGACTGGCCGTCGTGTCACTCTTCACTACCACAGGCAACGTCCTCTCCCCGGGCTCGAAAACTGGGTTCGTTTGACGCGGTGACCGCGCCCCATTTTCTGATTTAAGTGCTTTGTAGCAAATGGCCTATTGCCAGAAAGAAATTGGCTTCGTTTTCCCCATTTCATCGCTGGGCCAAGCCGAAGGTCACCACGAAATACACGAACGCGGAAGGCACAGCAAGCATTCAGGCAGTCTCCACCTGGTATGCCCGCTGGTTCTTTTTTTCTTACATGCCGTGGTATCACTTCCCCGACGCGTTGTCCCCGATGCAGTGTTGCTGGAGAGATACCATATATCGATCGATGACTGCATTCGGATTGTCAAAGAGAGGAAGGAAGACCCCTCCACATTGAGTATGGCATATCTTTGCGTGTCTCTGGCGAGATCCTTGATTGTCGGTCCGCCCACGTGATCCGAGCCGAGGGGACTTCGCTCCGAGCCAGGGGCCCATCTAAGTGTAAATACGCTAGCCGACACGACTCTGAAGGTTGACACGGGTTGTCAAGGAACGTTGACAGATCGGTCTCCCCGGGCTCCCAGCTCCGGGCGATCGGATACGTAAGGTGAGCTGCCGCACGCTGGCAAATCCCCTCACGCCAGGGGGTTAAGCGGGGATCACTCTGATCAGCGAAAGTGCGATTGGGGTCTGGCACGATTCATGCATCTGTGGCTGATGTTCTTCGCGTAAAATTCCCGTCGGCCAGTTTCTCGGGCGCAGGGTGCCTGACCAGCATGATCGTTCCGCCTACGTTGATGGTCACCTGGTTCAAGGATGTCGCCCTTGCGCTCGGTGTTCTGGTTTTGCTACGCGCCCGTGTGCCGACCTTTTGGCTCAAGTCTCTGATCGCCGCGACTCTCGCCATTCTCTTGATCCACCTCTACGCGGTCTTTCACCAGGACCTCTTCGGGTTCGATTTCCAGCTCTTCTGGAAGACCGGACTGGACGTCTGGCGGGGGGCGGATCCGTACGCCCCCGCGCGATTCGCCGAGCATCCGTTCCTCAACCCGCCGACCGCCCTTCCGCTCTTCGCTCTCTTTGCTGCCCTGCCGATCCGCGCCAGTCTGGCGTTCTGGACCCTCCTCAACATCGCCTCCAGCCTGGGGCTGATCGCCCTGGCCCGATCGGCGCTAATCTCGCAAGATCGCTTGGGCGCCGCTGGAGGCCAGGTGCGGGCAGCGCTCGAGTCTCTGCCACCTGTTGCGATCGCGGGATTGGCGATCTGCCTGAGCTTCTCCGAAGCCTCGCTGAAGGGCCTCTACCTCGGCCAGCTCGGCCTGTTCACGGCCGTGATGCTGCTCCTGGCGCTGGTCGCCCAGGGTCGGGGACGGCCGATCTGGGCTGGGGTCTGCCTCTTCCTGGCGACGGTCAAGTTCGTGACGATGATCCCCTTCCTGCTCCTGTTTCTCCGCCGGGCGGACCGCCTGAGCTGGGTTGTGCTGCTGGCCCTGGTGCTGGGCTCTTGCGCGCTGACCGGACGAATCGCCGACCTGCCCGGTCGCCTGGCGACCCTGGCGCAGCGAGCAGGGGAGCTGTCGGCCCCCGGCAAGGTCAATGACTACTCCTACGAGGGGACGCGCAACGAGAGCATCATCAGCTTCGAACACCTGTTCTACCGTCTGGGGATGCGAGATCGCGTGTGGATCCGCTACGCTCAGGTGTTCGCTCTGCTGACGGTCGGGGCGTGGGTTGCCTACCTCGTGCTCCTGAAGGACCTGCCGCGACCGGCGGCCGCATGCCTGGTCAGCCTCTCATCGCTCCTTTTCATTTACCATCGGGATTACGACGCGCTGATCCTGGCCCTGCCCCTGGTGCACTGCGCCGGCCGGCTGGGGGAGGCCACGGGCCGGGCTCGTTGGGCATACGCCGCGATCGGAGTGTCGACGATCGGGGTTCTGTACATGAGCTCCACCTTTCTCAGGTGCCTCACCGGCTTTACGCTCCAGTGGGGAGCCTGGGGCCGCCTGGTGCACGCAGCGGTCTTGCCCTACGCAACCTGGTTGATCCTGCTGTGCATGCTCATCTTGTTCCGCGTGGAGGCGAGAGCTCGTGCCCGGTTTGCATCCTGATCGGTAGGATACCGAGAGACCCGGTCCTGGGGCTCGGCTCGATGCGTCGGTCGATTCAGTGCTCCTGAGAGTTTCAAGGTGTGGGGTTGACGAGATCGGCAAGCAGATGGGAATTGGAACGATGAATCTTGAACTCCAACCAGAAGCCCGGGTAGGCAGGGACGCGGGTCAGGTAGACCGGAACCGTGATTCCGGATCCGGCCCGCCAGCATGGAGGGTCTTGCTCTGGCCGGCGGTGGCCGCGTTCGTGGCGTGCTGCATGGGTCCGTACTATCTCTCGCTACTGAGGCCGCCGGCCGATCGCGTGAACGATTTTTTTCAGGAGTGGGCCTCGGCACGGAATTACTGGGGCGGCCTGCCCATCTACACCGATCACACGGTGACGCTTCCTCTTTACCTCGACCTCGATCCATCGAATCCAAAATATAGCTTGATTGAGGTGAATGCCCATCCGCCAACTTCGGTCTTGCTGGCGCTTCCGCTGGCATTTCTCGGCTACCAGGACGCTGTTCTGGTCTGGAACCTCGTTTCGCTTGGAGTGTTCGCAGTGAGCCTGGCCATGGTCTGGAGGGGCTTTCGGATTCCCTTCTCCTGCCGGTCGCTCTTTCGCTTGCTTGCGGCACTCCTGGTGTGCGGGCCCATCATCATGCAATTCCATCATGCCCAGCTCGACATGGTGATTCTCTTGCTCCTCACCGGGGTCTGGGCCGCCGATCGCTCGCAAAAGCCGCTGACGGCAGGGGCGTTGCTTGGGTTGGCTTCCGCGATCAAACTGTTCCCAGGGTTCCTCTTCTTCTACTTTATTGTCAGGAGGCAATGGAAATGCCTGGTCGCGGGTGTATTCACCGTGGCCCTGGTCACCTTGCTTACGGCTGCCGTCTTCGGTTGGGAAGCGTTCCGAGACTACTGGTGCGACGCTCTTCCTAGAGTGGCGAAATTTCGAGGTTACTGGCGCAACGCGTCCCTAGTAGGTTTCTGGATCAAGCTCTTCGATCCCCCAGCGGCTGGTGAGAGAGTTGTGCCCCTCCTTCGCAGCCGCGAGCTTGCGCTATCCGGAATCGCGGTCAGCTATGCCGTGGTGATAGCGGTCCTCGGTTCGACCGTGCGAAGCGCGCGGACAGGTACGGAAAGAGATATCGCGTTCAGTCTCTCTCTGACCGCGATGCTCCTGGTCTCCCCGATCACCTGGGACCACTACCTTCTGCTCCTTCTCGTCCCGGTTTCGGTGATGTGGCTCTGCCCTCCCCGGACTGTCGGATCGAGAGTCGCCTTCGGGGCCATCCTGATCGCCTTCTGGTTCCCCCCGTGGCTCCTTCACGTCCTCTTTCTCGTCGAGGGAAGGTCCCTGCGGACGGCTCAGCCTCTTCACACGTTTACGATTCTGTCTTACCAGTTCTATGCTCTGGTCGCGCTCTTCATCCTGATCGCGGTGGAGGCGGCGCGGCTTCACAATCGCTTGAATGTCAATCGCATCAAAGAATAAATGATTTCGGCGGAAATCTTCCTCGTCATGGCCGCCTTGCCGCAAAAGAGTCTTCCCTTGGAAAATCACGCATCGTCTCCGTCGTGGCGTGGCAGGATCAAGGAATCTCCGTGGACCTGGTTGGCTGGGATCACCTTGCTCTCGGTGGCCCTCGTCATGGCCGGCCAGGCGGTGATGCCCAAGGGGAAGATGTTCCCCGATTACATCACGTACTGGACGGCGGGGAAGCTTGTCGCCAGCGGCCAGAGCCCTTACGACGTCGACCGGCAGATCGAGATCCAGCGCACGCTCGGGTGGGACCGATCGATCAATGGCCGCGGGGTGCTCGATTTTCTGCCCTATTATTATCCTCCCTGGTTCGCGCTGGGCTGCACGCTGCTCGTCCCCCTGGGATTCGAGGGGGGCAAGATCGCCTGGTTCTTCCTCAACCTGGAGATGCTCTTTTTCTCGTGCTTCGTGCTCAGAGACGCCGTGCCCGGCGTGCCGCGATCGATCGCCCTGGTGGCCGTCCCGCTCTGCTTGTTCTCGGTGGAGGCCCTGCTCGCGGGGCAGACGACCATCCTGATCTTGTTCCTGGCGGCCCTGGCCTGGAAGCTGCTGGACGGCCACCGCGATCGGGCCGCGGGGGTTGCGCTGGCCTGCCTGACGACCAAGCCCCAGTTGGCCGCGGTCCTCGTCCTGGCGCTGGGCATCTGGGGGGTGCGCCAGCGTCGTTGGAGTGTCTTTCATGGGTTCGCCGCGACCCTCGCCCTGCTCTGTTTGGCCAGCAGCGTCGTTGTGCCATCATGGCCAATGGAGATGCTGAGCGCGACCCGGCGGACGTTGCCTCCCACGGAGTATTTCCCCTGGCTGGGCAATACCTGGTACCTGATCCTCAGGACACTTGGCCTGCGAAGCTGGAGCCTCTGGGTGCTGTTCCTGGCCGTCGCCCTGCCGTTCCTCTGGGCCGTGGTGAGGACGGCCATCAACCCGGCGCGCCCTCTGCGAGACGTGATCGCCCTGGGGCTGCTCGCCGCCTTCTTCGTCGCGCCCTACGGTCGAGACTACGATTTCCCGGTCCTCTGGATCCCGGCCTTCGTGCTGATCGGCGAGCGGCTGTCAGAAAAGGCCGGAGCGGCGCTTTTACTCGGACTGATCGTGATTCCGTACCTTCAGTTTATCCTACTCGTTCGCTATAGCCGCCTGATTGTCCCCGAAGTCGATTTCTACATCGAGTGCACCTATTTCTGGGTGCCCGCGCTCCTGGCCACACTCTGGTTCGTCACGGACTCGAGACAACGACCTTCAGCCACGGAATGAACCATGGATGGGAGCAATGAAACAGTGATCAGAATTTTTTTGGCCACGGATGAAACACGGATGGGAAGCGAGACAGTGATCACGATTTCTTAGCCAAGAATGGGACATCGCTCCAGCCTTTCGTCTTAAAGTCATGTGTGCCGTCTGATGCGTGCCCTTATCCGTGTTTCACCCGTGGCTACTTATTCTTCATTTGGTGATCGCCTTCATCCGTGTTTGACCGTGGCTTGGCCACTTACGGCCTCGGGAATGATAAGTAATGACTAGGGGTTTCAAGCTCATCGCCTGCATCCTCTGCGTGATCGCGGTTCATGCCGTGATCTTCGTTGCGACCGATGCCGGGCTGAGGGCGGCCAATGCGGCGCTGAAGGCCGACGGGTCTGCCGATGTTGGAGCGGTGGCCTGGTCGCACCGGTACTATTACGACTACGCCTCCGAGGCGCTCTCTGGCAAGATCCCTTACCGGGACTTTCCGTTCGAATACCCGCTTCTGTCGTATCCCCTCTTCCTGATTCCCCGCCTCCTGGTTTCGGATTTCGAGGGCTACCGATCCGCTTTCCTGGCCGAGATGTTCCTCTTCGACGTCGCGGCCATCATCCTGATAGCCCGCCAGGGCGGCGAGAGCGAGGCCATCGTAACGGTTGCCCGGCGACTGGGTTGGTACACGCTCTACTGCTTCCTGCTCGCTCCTCTGGTGATCGGCCGGTTCGAGCTGGCGCCGATGGTGCTGGCCTTCGCGGCCGCCCGCTGGTGGTTTTCAGGCCGGGCCAACCTGGCAGGGATTACGGCGAGCCTGGGCACTCTCATGAAGATCTTTCCCGGCGTGGTGGCGGCGCCTGCCCTGGTCTGGGAAGCCTCGCGGGTCCGGACCACGCGGGCCCGGGGGATGACTGCGTTTCTGGCGACCCTGGCGGCCGGCGTTGCCTGCTGGTTCTTGCTGGGGGGCAGACGGGTGCTGGAATCGCTGGGCTACCATGCCGGACGCGGCCTGGAGATCGAGTCACTCTTCGGCGGAGCGTTGTTCCTCGCCGGGACGATCTCGGGGTCGAAAGCTCCCTGGGTTTTCGACCACAACGCGTATCACCTATCTTCAGAATGGGGAGCGAGGCTTGCGTTTCTAACGTTTCCCGTCCAGGCGGCGGCGCTCCTGTTGGTCATGTGGGCCTTCCGGCGATCGGGGATGGCCGAGGGCCTGCGGTTCTCGGCAGCCGCCGTGCTCGCTTTCATCGTCTTCGGCAAGGTTCTGTCACCCCAGTACTTGATCTGGTTGTTCCCGTTCGTGGCCGTGCTGGACGGCCCTACGGGCAGCATAGCTCGGAAGATCTTCCTGCTCGGCTGCGTGATCACGCTGCTGCTATATCCGGGCCCCGGCTTGGGCATGGTCCTCGAGCACCAGGCCGGGGCGATCCTGCTGCTGAATCTCCGGAATGCGCTGCTGGTCTGGATGCTGGCTGTGCTGCTCTACGGCCATGAGAGCGATCCTCTTCGTTCCGATTGACCAGCTCGGGCACCGAGTAATCCCAAGGCGCGAACGACGGTCGTTATCCGTGTCGAATTTTTCGCTTCTGTCCCATGATGAGATTCACGGCAACGTCGGAGTACGGGCGTCAAGAGTCGCGGCAGACTGGCTCTGCGAAAGGAGCCTCGCATGAACCGCAGACAATGGTTGGGCGGCGTTAGCAGCAGTTTCGCGGTCGGTACGGCCGGGGGAGTCGTGGCCGGCGGGATTGGAGGCGCCGCGCTGGCGTACGATCCCCGGTCAAGGCTTGGCAGGATCTCCTACGCTCAGCAGGGTGAAGATCTGGTTGTGAGATCGCTTTGCGAACACCTGGAACTCGCGCTGCGAACCTACTTGGACATCGGGGCAAACGATCCGGTCATCGGCAGCAACACATACCTGTCCTATCTCGACGGCGCCCGCGGGGTACTCGTGGAGCCGAACCCGCTGCACTGCCGCAGGCTGCGCGCGGTCAGGCCGCGGGATACGGTACTCGAGGTCGGGATCGGTCCCAGGGAAGAGACCTCGGCGGATTACTACCTGATCGGTGACGCCAACCATGACGGGGGGGACTGCAACACGTTCTCGAAGGAGGACGCCGATCGATTCGTCGCACAATCGAAGGGCCGTTGGCGCATCATGGAGGTCCGAAAGGTGCCGCTAGTCAGCGTGAACCGGGTCATGGAGGAGAACTTTGGCGGCGCCCCGGACCTCCTCTCGACCGACACCGAGGGGCTCGACTTCGACATTCTCCGCTCCCTGGACTTCGACCGTTTCCGTCCGGCGATCGTTTGCGCCGAGGTATTGGCCGCGGGTGGGCGAGCCGAGTCGAGGATCCCCGAGCTGATGACCACCAGGGGTTACTCGATGCGTGGCTCGACGTGGGTCAACGCCATCTTTGTCGACGATCGCCGGGGGACGTCCTGATCGCACATCCAGAGGGGGACTCATTCTAGATGTCAGGAACGGCAACCATGACCAGGAACTCCAAGCTCACGGCCTGCATTTTCATCGCGATCGGCGTCCATGCCGCGATCTTCACCGCGACCGATGTCGGGCTGAGGGCCGCCAACGACGCGCTCAGGTCCTTCGGGCCTGCCGATCTAGGATCGGTCGCCTACACGCACCGGTACTACTACGGCTATGCCTACCAAGCCCTCTCGGGGAGGATCCCTTACCGGGATTTTGTGTTCGAATACCCGGTCCTCGCGTTCCCGCTCTTCTTGATTCCTCACCTCCTGACCTCGGACTTCGACAGCTACCGCTTTGCATTCGTGGCGGAGATGTTCCTGTTCGATGGCGCGGCGATTGTCCTGATCCCCCGGCGCGGCGGTGAGACGGAGGAGGTGAGGACGGTTGCCCGCCGGCTCGCCTGGTACACGCTGTACTGCGTCCTTCTGGCCCCGCTGATGATCGGCCGGTACGACCTGGCGCCGACGGTGCTGGCCTTCGCGGCCGCTCGCTGGTGGTCTTCGGGCCGGAGTGTCGCGGGGGGTATCACGGCGGGGCTGGGCACACTCATGAAGATCTTTCCCGGGGTGGTGGCCGTGCCGGCCCTGGTGTGGGAAGCCTCGCGGTTCCGAAACACCCGGGCCCGGGGAATGGTAGCGTTCCTGGGCACCTTGGCGGCTGGCGTGGCAGCCTGGTTCTGGCTGGGGGGATCGCGGGCTGTCGAATCGTTGAGTTACCACACTCAACGGGGCCTGGAGGTCGAATCGCTCTACGGCGGGGCGTTGTTCCTCGTGGGGACGATCGCGGGGACGAAGGTTCCCTGGGTTAACAACTACAATGCGTTTCACGTGGTGCCGGAGTGGGGATCGAGACTGGCGCTGTTTGCCTTTCCGCTCCAGGCCGCGGCGCTCCTGGTGGTCATGTGGCGGTTCCGGCGATCGGGGATGGCCGACGGGTTGCGGTACTCGGCGGCCGCCGTGCTCGCTTTCATTGTCTTCTGCAAGGTGCTATCCCCTCAATACTTGATCTGGCCTTGCCCGTTCATGGCGGCGCTGGACGGCCGCACGGGGAGCACGGCACGGAGAATCTTCCTTCTCGCTTGCGTAACCGCGGCGATGTTTTTACCCCGGACCCGGTTATGCCATGGCCCTCGAGCACCAAGCTGGGGCGATCGTGCTCCTGAATCTCCGGAACGCGCTCGTGCTCTGCCTCTTGGGCGTGCTTGTGTACAGCCCAGCCGATGAAACGACGACACGACCGTGATCAACGGTTAGTGATGATGACTCTTGCCTCTTGCTCACCACTCGACTGATTCACCTATGGCGGAAAGAACTGATCTAAGACCGAGATGCATTACTTACCTGGCGTGTGGGGTAATCCTCGTGGTTCTGGCCCCTCAGACGAGCGATATTGCCACGATCTGGGTGAGCGACGCCAGCGGGGTCGCCGTCTTCGAGTATCCCGTGCTTGCCCGCGTCCTGTACCTGGCCGAGCGGGCCGTCGCTCCATCACGACTTGGGATCGCACTGGTCAACGCCGCGGTACAGATCGTCGCCGCGGTTTGTATCATTAGCCTGCTTCGCCGCAATAGGGGTCGGCATTCTCTTTGGATGGCGGCCCCCACGCTCATGCTTGTCACCGTCAATGTGGAGGGGATCACCGCACTCCTGATCCTGCTGGCCCAGGTGTCCTGGAGGCGAGGGAGATCGGCTGCCTCTGGAATGTGGGCCGGGATGGGGGCGGCTTTCAAACTCGTCCCTGTTTTCATACTACCGCCTCTGATCGCGGCCTCGAGCTGGCGCGCGGGTGTTCGAACCCTCGCGGCGGCCGCGGCAGTGTGGCTGGCGATTAACATTCCCTATGTCCTGATCGACCCCGCTGGTTTTCGCTTTCCGTATCAATTTGTCCTCAGAAGACAGGACGTGCAGGGAACGATCTGGGCTGTCGTCGGTCTCAGCGGAGAGCTCGCCGCCGTTGCCTCGCTCATCACACTGGGGGCCGCCTGCCTGGCCACGGCAGTGGCCATTTGGCGCGGGAGAATCACGCCGGAGAGCGGCTGTGCGCTGACCCTTCTCGCGTTCCTCGGGACGTCGAAGCTCTGGCAACCGCACTACCTGCTCTGGGCCTTGGCGGCACTGGCTTTGACGGCTGTCCCCGTATTGTCTGTGCGCTGTCTGGAAGTGGCAAACCTGGCCTACTTCTTCGTCCTCTGGCGCCAGTTGCCTCCCGACTCGCAGGCACTTTGGCTCAGGCCGGTCGGTGCGGTTCGCCTCGCATGCTTGATCTGGACCGCGGTCGCGGTGGTCCGCAGTTCAAGGCCCGATGTAAAGTCGGGGGAGCAGGGCAGTTCAGCGCTCTGAGACTTTCATTGGCGTTTCGCCCATCGTGTTTATTGCGAGAAGTCGATATCCGAAGAGTATCCGGCGCATGTTAAAGCGGTTGTGGCGGGCAGAGACTGGTTTTTTCCTGGGTGTCTGGCTGTTCTTCATGTTGGCGGCACGGAGCCGGCTTTTCCGTGATCCGGGGACGTTCTGGCACACGGCGGCGGGACACTGGATTTTCTCGACAGGCCAGCTCATCGACACCGATCCATTCTCGTTCACGTTCGCCGGCAAGCCGTGGGTCGCTTACGAATGGCTCGGGGAATGCCTGATGGCGGTCCTCGACGGGATTGGTGGTCTGGACATGCTCCTGCTCGCGACCGCCACGGTCCTGGCCGGCCTTTACACCTGGGCCGCCCACCGCTTTCTCCGTGGCGGCCTGCACTGGCTCCCGACTGTGTTCCTCATCATGCTGACGGTTGCGGCGAGCGCGAAACATCTGCACGTTCGCCCTCACATTAGCACGATCGTGTTCCTGGGACTGACCTTCGGCTGGCTTTGCGATTTCGAGGCGAGTGGGATGGGTCTCGGCCGACTGTTCTGGCTGGTCCCCGTCTTCTGGGCCTGGTCCAACATGCACGGCGGCGTCCTGGGGGGACTGGCGACGATGGTCCTGGCGCTTGCGGGCTGGTGCGTCTTCCGGTTGGCCGGGCTGAAGTCGCCCATCGAGCGTCCCCGCCAGGCGATCCTCGTGGTCTTGCTCATCGCCTCGTGCGGGCTGACGTTCGTGGTCAACCCTTATGGCCTGCGCCTGCCGCTCGTCTGGCTCGAGATCATGAGGTCGCCGGTCGTGGCGCGCCTCATCCAGGAACATGCCCCCCTCGACCCCCGGGATCCCCGGGGATGGTCAGTCCTGCTCTTCGGCCTTATCTACGCCGCGACGCTGGCGAGCGTTCGGCCCTGGCGGCCCCTCGTCACCTGGCTGCTGCCGGTCTTCTGGCTTTGCCAGGCCCTCACGCGGGTGCGGCACTCCCCGCTCTTCGCCATCACCGCCGTGCTGGCACTGACCGAGATGCTTCCGCACACCCGCCTGGCCGCCTGGCTGGCACGGCCGGGTCGCGACCTGTTCCGGTTCCGAGCTCTGGATATGGAGGCGGCACGGCGGATCGACTGGAGGCCGGCGCTTCTCCCGGCGAGCGTGATCCTCCTGGCCGCGGTGCTTCAGGCAGCAGGCGTCCGGGCGCCCATCCTGGGCCGGGGCTGGGTGCAGCTCGACCCGAAGCACTGGCCGGTGGAGCTCTTGCCGGTGCTGCGGCAAGCCGAGCGCGAGCACCCCGAGGGGACCCGGATCTTCAACGAGTTTCTCTATGGAGGGTTCCTGATCTACTTCACGCCCGGACTCAAAGTGTTCATCGATGACCGCTGCGAGCTCTACGGCGACGACTGGCTGATGCAATTCTCGAAGGCCATGCGATCCCACCCCGAGCGCATTGATCGCTGGCAAGAAACATACGGCTTTCCGTATGCTCTCGTGGCACGGGGAACGGCTTTCGATCGTTACCTGGGGCAGTCGCGTCGGTGGTCCGTGATGAAACGAACCGGCACGGCCACGCTTTACGAGATCAGCGCGCGGGAGAAGCGTCCGGAGGAACACACTGCCACACGGAAGAGAGGAGGAGCCGGAGGATGAGAACAGGGGGCGGAAAAGGTGATGCATTGAGTGTAGACACAAGAAGCCTGCAACCCCATCCCGTCGAGGGAGAGCGCCCTGCACTCTGGGATCCGGTGAATGCCTTGCCCTCTGCGCGAAAATGGATCTGGGCCCTGCTGGCAGTCTATGTCCTGATCGCCCAGGGACCGACCTTCCTCCGTAACATTCCTGGCAGGTGGGACGGAGGAAACGATTTCTTCCAGGACTGGACTTCCGCGCGCAATGTCCTGGAGGGCCGGCCTGCGTATCTGCCGCTGTCCGTGGCCGCTGCCCTCCATGGCCCGAAGATGGGCGGCCGGCCGGCAGTCATTCCGCGTCTTCCCTGGAACGCCCATCCGCCCACGTCCGTGCTCGCGACGTTGCCGTTCGCACTCCTGGATTATCTCGATGCAGTGACCCTCTGGAACGTTCTGGGGTTGATCGCCATCACCGCCAGTCTGGCCCTGATCTTCCGCGAATTGAGGTTCCCTGTGGCGGCGTGGTCGATCCTGCCGATCGTCACCCTGGGGTTGCTTTGTGGTCCGGTCCGGACCCAGATCTCACAAGGACAGTGGAATGCTCCGCTCTTGCTACTCCTCACACTGGCCTGGGTCGCGGGACGACGGGGCCTAGATTCTTGGGCAGGTATCTGGGTGGGCAGCGCACTCACCTTGAAGCTCTTCCCGGTCTTCTTCTTCCTCTATTTCGTGATCCAGCGTCGCTGGCGCGCGCTGATCGCGGCTTGCTTGTGGTCAGTGGCATTGAGCCTTGTAACGATCGCAGCTCTTGGGCTGGACGCCTATCGAGACTATTACAACCTCGTCCTCCCGACCCTCCGGGAGTTCCGGTCCGGGTGGGATAATGCCTCCCTTCAGGCGTTCTGGATAAAGAACTTCGCGGTTGGGGCCAACCACTATGGCCTCTATGCTGAGCCCATGGTCAGGGGGCCCCTGCTAGCTCAAACAGGAATTGTCCTATCGTATGCAGCAGTCCTGGTGACCACGTTCTCCTTTGTCAAGTGGTCCAAGCCGATATGTAGCAGTAATTCAAAGTATGGAGATCTCAGCTACTCTTTGACGATGGTCACGATGCTCTTGCTCGCGCCCGTCTGCTGGGACCACTACCTGCTCCTGCTGGCGCTGCCCCTTGCACTGGTCTGGTCCGGGCTGGGCCGGTCGAACCTCCAGAGGCTGGCCTTCCTGCTCTTGGTAGCAGCCGTGTGGGTGGGCCCCAACGAGCTGTGGCGAGTGGGCGGGGTCGATCTGGTGGGCGCGTGGCCCGATTTCCAGGACGTTCCTCCGCGGACCTACCTGATCCATCGCCCCCTGTTCGTGCTGGCCTTCCTCTCGATCCATTTCTACGCACTCCTCGCCTTGTACCTGTGGCTGGCGTTTCTGCTGCGACGGGAGATCGCCTGGGCCGAGTCGAAGGCCTGAGCTGCTTCGAGGCCGGGTTGCTTCGTCGCGACAGGACAAGGCCGCTCAGTCTCCAGGGCCGTTTTGTTCTCGCACGATAGCTCCCTCATCCGCCGCTGCGCGGCACCTTCTCCCGGAGGGAGAAGGTCGGAAAATCCCCTCTCCCGCCGGGAGCGGCGGAAACCCCACTCGTGGGGTCGGGCCGAAGGCCGAGTGAGGGTGGTCTGGCACCCGGCCAAGCGGAGAATGAAACGGTCGTGGCTCAGTGTCCACGATCCTTGGCGCGGCACGTCGACGCGTACAGAGGAAGTGTCAATCTTCGTTTACACTCCGCGTGCCGTCCACCGCAAGAATCATTGACGAAGAAAATCGCTCGGCTCGCAATACCTTTTAGTTCACTGGATCTAAGTTGGGCAGCGACAAGAAGTTCCGAGCCGACTTGACAAGATCGGCATGTTCTTTCGCAATTTGGAGCCCCGCAGGGACTGCTTCGGCATGAATGCTGCTTTCCTAAGCAAGCACGAGAGCTGCGGCGTTGCGACGAGCTGGACGGGTCGGCCGGTCAGTGGAGACCCGGATCGGCCAGCCAACGAAGCCGTGCTCCTTCCCAAGCCTTGACCAGGAGAAATTTCCATGACCAAGCCTCTCGCCGCCTCCACCAAGTTCGTCCGTGATGAAGAGGGTGCCTCCTTGGTCGAATACGGCCTGCTGCTGTCCCTTGTCGCGGTGGTTTGCATCGTGGCCATCAGCACGCTCGGCACCAGCATCTCCACCATGTTCTCCAACCTGGCCGGCAAGATCTGAGCGGTCGGCGGAGTTTTATTCCCTTTCACACGATCGACACTGTCAGGAGAAAATTCCATGACCAGGCTTCTCGCCGCCTCCACCAAGTTCGTCCGTGATGAAGATGGTGCTTCGCTGGTCGAATACGGCCTGCTGCTGTCCCTTGTCGCCGTGGTTTGCATCGTGGCCATCAGCTCGCTCGGCACCAGCATCTCCACCATGTTCACCAACCTGGCCAACCTGATCTGATCACCCCGGCAGTTTATCGGCGTTCCCGACCCCCTTGCACATGGCTGATCGAGTCATGAAGGCTGAGCAAGGGGGCGTCAGGGAGGTACGCCATCGAAGTAACTTCTCCGAGCCTCGAGGAACGTCCATGACCTTGCTGGTCGCTGCGGTGTGCGAGTTCAACCGAGACGAGACGGGTACCTCGCTGCCCGAATACGCCCTCCTTCTCGTGTTGATCGCGGTCATCTGCCTCGCCGCGATGAGCGCGCTCGGAAGCCAGATCAGCAATGTCATGATGGCACTTGCCTCGACTCTCTAGTCGGTCGCCAAACGCTCTCCGGCGTCCTTGCCATTGCGAGGGTTGGAGCAAGGAGGAGCTGGATGGAGTCTCGGGCCCTCGGGCGAGATTCGAGCCGGCTCATTTTTCTTTCGGCGCGGGTTGTTCCCGGCCAGGTCCAAAAGGGATCGCAAGTCAACATCGAGGACGACTTCTCAAGGAGACCCTGAGGTGTATGGTCAGACGGCTGTTCCCGTGATCGTCGTGCTGGTCGCCGCCTTCGTCGCGGCAGCCACCGACATCTGGAAGTTCAAGGTTTACAACGCCTTGACGCTGCCACTGCTGGTGTCGGGCTTGCTTTACCACGCGTTCCGCGCGGACCTTGCCGACAGCCTCCTTGGGGTCCTCTTCGGGTTCGCCGCGTTGATTGTGCTGTACATCATTGGGGGCATGGGGGCAGGCGACGTCAAGCTGATGGCAGCGGTGGGGGCCTGGCTGGGCATGCCGCTGACCTTTTACGTCTTCATCGCCAGCTCGCTGGCCGCGGGCGTCTACTCAGTCGGGCTGGTGGTCTGGACCGGCCAAGTGGGTGAGACCGCCGTGAACCTGCAGATCCTCTGGCTCCGGCTCGCCTCGGTGGGCCGCTACCTGGGCAGCGACGATAAGGTAGAGAGCGAAGTCAGACGGTCCGACCGCCGCAAGCGGATCATCCCGTTCGCCGCCATGGTGGCCATCGGCCTCGTCGCTACGCTCATCTGGATCAGGAACACGCCGTAGTTGCCAGTTGCCAGAATGGTCCGGCCTACTTTCTGAAACTGAGAACTATCAACCGAGAACCGAGAACTCCTGTTGCCAGTTGCCGGAATGGAACGACGTCTTTTCCAGGTGACTGACAACTGGTAACTGGTAACTTGATCCAAGGGTTATTTATCAACGTCACGTATCAATCACGGTCCGCGGAGCTTTGAAATAGAGGGAGACGAGGTGGTCCATGAGCGCTCGATCACTGCTGATGGTTGCGCTGGCGTTGATCCTCGGCGGTTCGGCGGCCGTGGGGGTGAATTCGTTCATGCAGGGCGCGCCTGGACCCAGGGGCTCCGCGGTCCCGGTCGTGGTCGCCGTCGTCGACCTGCCGCGCGGGGGGAGCATCACCCCGGAAGCGGTAAAAATCAAGGAGTTTCCCAGGGAGCTCGTTCCGGCCGGCGCCCTGTCAAAGCTGGAGGACGCGGTCAATCGCGGTATCTTCGTCCCTCTGACCAAGGGCGAGCCGGTACTGGAGAGCAAACTCGCTCCCAAGGGAGCGGGGCGCGGACTGGCGGCACTGATTCCCAGAGGTATGCGGGCCTACTCGGTCAAGGTGCCGGACGTGGCGCAGGGCGTCGCCGGCTTCATCCTGCCCGGCAACCGGGTTGATGTCCTCCTCTCCATGGGCGATATCGGAGGATCCAACGAGACCGGCGGCGGCAGCACGACCACGCTGCTCCAGAACGTCGAGATCCTGGCCGTCGATCAGAAGATGGACGCCCCCGCGGACAACAAGGTTGACACCAAGGATCTCCGCTCGGTGACCCTGCTTGTCAACCCCCAGCAGGCAAACCTGCTGGACCTGGGACAGAACAAGGGGATGCTCCACCTGGCGCTCCGCAACCTTGAAGACAACAAGGCCGCCCAGACCAAGCCGGCGACCCTGACCGACCTGAGGTTTCGCCCGGAGAAGCCCTGGGATGAGCGGGCCAAAGGGGTGCTCGAATCGCTGGGCAAGGCCCTCGCTCAGTGGCCGCCGGAGCCGCCGCCGCCGCTCAAGGCCCCGGTGCCGCCGCCTCCCACGGTCGAGATCCGTACGATTCGAGGAGTCCGCGAGGGTGCCGTCTTGATCCAGACACCTTGATTCATCGGCCAGCCAACAGCAAGCGGGGGCGCTCGGCGCCCGGAACTGAACCATGCAGGTCCTTCTTTCCGGAGATCACGAGACGATCGTGGCCGATGTTCGGCGGGTCCTGCTCCGCGAGGGCCTGGAATGTCCGGCCGCGCAGGTTCTGCCCCTCGCCGCCATGGTCGAGGGGCTGGGCAAGTTCCACCCCGATCTGCTCCTGCTGGTCCTGAGCCCCGATCCGGATCGCGCCCTCAGCGTCCTGGCGGAGGCCAAGGATGGCACCAGGGGCCGCGTCGTGGTGGTGGGACCGAACGTCGATCCAAAGCTCGTCGTGCGGGCCCTCCGCGGCGGCGCCGACGACTACGTCGACGAGGATGACATCGAGGCCGATCTCGTGGTCGCCCTGGGACGGCTGAAGCGAGAGACGGCGGCCCATTCTGGCGCGGAGGGACGCGTCATCGCGGTCCTTGCTCCCAGCGGTGGAAGTGGGTCGAGCACTCTGGCCGCGAACATCGCCACAATGCTGGCCAAGAAGCACAAGTCGGCGGTCCTCATGGACCTGAAGCTGGAAACGGGAGACCTGGCCGCCCTGATGGACCTGAAACCGACGCACACGGTCGCCGACCTCTGTCAAAACATGGCCCGTATTGACCGGGTGATGTTCGAGCGGTCGCTCGCGCGCCACTCCAGCGGAGTCCACCTGCTGGCCTCCCCCTTGCAGTTCGCCGACATCCCCCTGGTGACCGCCGATGGTGTCCACAAGACACTGGGAATGGCCAAGCTCATGTTCCCCTACGTCGTCATCGACCTCGATCACTCGTTTCACGCCGAGCAGGTCGAGGCGCTCCGCCAGGCCGACCTGATCTTGATCGTCCTGCGGCTCGACTTCGCCTCCCTGAGAAATGCTCGACGCACGCTCGACTACGTGGAAAAACTGGGCATCGGCCGCGACCGGATCCAGCTTGTGGTCAACCGCTACGGCCAGCCCAAGGAGGTTCCCTTCGCCAAGGCCGAGGAGGCGCTCGGACTGAAGATCTCCCACTATATTCCGGACGATCCCAAGACGGTCAATCGGGCCAACAACGACGGTGTGCCCATGGTGATCGAGAGCCCGTCGTCCAAGGTGTCCAGGAGTATCATGAAACTAGCCGCCAGCGTGAATGGGATACATGGGAAATCCTGACCTGCGGTCGAGTCCCAAGCTAAGAGGCTCTAACAAGATGCACCCTTGCGTTCACCCTCACCCGGCCTTCGGCCCGACCCCACGAGTGGAGTTCCCCCCGCTCCCGGGGGAGAGGGTGAAAAACCGGTCCCCGCTCCCAGGGGGAGAGGGCCAGCGCGTGGGGAGAGCGAGCCCCGTCTCCCGGTTACGGCAGTCTGGGGGGGCTCTGTGAGCTTCACAACCGCGCCTTTCTCGGTGCCTGTGCCTGTTCGCCGCACAACGCTTTTCCTGAGAGGGTCAGACCAACGATGAGTCGAATGCAGTCGCCAGCGAGTTCGCCCAATGGTGCGTTGATGACGGCCGAGGAGCGGTTCCTGCGCCACAAGAAGGACCTGCACCAGCAGTTGATCATCGGCATGAACCTCGGTACCATCGGCACGATGGGCGAGGAGGAGTTGCGGGTGGAGGTGCGGCGCGCGGCCGAGGACCTCTGCCGCCAGAGCGCCGACCTGCTCAACCTGAGTGAGCGCGAGCGGCTGGTCAATGAGGTCATCGACGAGACGTTCGGCCTGGGTCCGCTCGAGCCCTTGATGCGCGATCCGCTGGTCACGGACATCATGATCAACGGCCCCAAGACGGCCTACGTGGAGCGGAACGGCCGGCTGGAGCGTGTCAACGTATCGTTCCACGACGAGCGGCACCTGCTGCAGATCGTGCAGCGGATCGCCGGCCGGATCGGCCGGCGGGTCGACGAGACCTGCCCGATGGTCGATGCCCGGCTGGCCGACGGCAGCCGTGTCAACGCGGTCATTCCGCCGCTGGCCCTTGATGGCACGCTCCTGTCGATTCGCCGCTTTGGCACCCGGCCCTTCCTGATCAAGGACCTTGTGGCCAATAAGGCCGTGACGCCCGATATGGTCTCGTTTCTCGCGGCGTGCATCCAGGCGCGGATCAACGTGATCATCTCCGGAGGCACGGGGAGCGGCAAGACGACGCTGCTCAACGCTCTCTCGTCGTATATACACCACGACGAGCGGGTGGCGACCATCGAGGACGCCGCCGAGCTGCGGCTCCAGCAGCCACACGTAGTGCGGATGGAGACGCGGCCGGCAAACATCGAGGGAGAGGGCCAGGTGACCACCCGCGACCTGGTCAGGAACGCCCTGCGAATGCGGCCCGATCGGATCATCATCGGCGAGTGCCGCGGTCCCGAGGCGCTCGACATGCTCCAGGCGATGAACACCGGCCACGACGGCAGCATGACGACCATCCACTCCAACGACACCCGTGATGCGCTGAGCCGGCTGGAGATGATGGTGGGCATGGCCGGATTCGAAGTGCCGATCTGGATCATCCGCCGCCAGATCGCCTCGGCGCTCCAGATCGTCATCCAGGTCGCCCGCCTCTCCGGCGGCGTCCGCCGGGTAATCAAGATCTCCGAGATCACCGGCATGGAGGGCGAGGTCATAAGCATGCAGGACCTCTTCGGTTACAAGCAAACCGGAGTCGACGACAACCGGGTGGCGCAGGGCTACTTCTTCGCTTCGGGCATCCGGCCCCAGTGCATGGAGAAGCTGGAGGTCTCGGGTAACCGCCAGCCGGTCGAGATGTTCGAGCGGCGGATTCTGAACGTTTGATACTAACCCTCTCCCCGTGGGAGAGGGTGGCCGTAGGCCGGGTGAGGGGCGACGCGGAGGGAGGCCAATGATGACGCTCGAAGACTGCCATCGGAGCAACTCGCAGAAGGACCGGGCCAGACAACTCCGCCGGGAGATGACACTTCCCGAGAGGAGCTTATGGTACGCTCTGCGGGATCGCCGGCTCGCCGCGTGGAAGTTCCGCCGTCAGTCACCAATCGGCCCATACATCGTCGACTTTTTCTGCCACGCCGCCGGCCTGGCGCTCGAGGTCGACGGGCGCAGTCATGACGACCGGTACGAGGCGGACCGGACACGACAGGCTGAGCTTGAAGCGCGCGGTTTGAGAGTCCTGCGTGTTTCCAACGACGATGTTTTCTTCCACGTGGAAGACGTCTTGAACGCGATTCTCGGCGCGCTCGCTGGGGATGGAGAGTCCCCCTCACCCGGCCTTCGGCCACCCTCTCCCGCAGGGAGAGGGTAAGGGCTTTCAATGTCTTCGTTCTTTCGGTCCCAGCAGTTGCGGAGAGCCCGACCGTGAATCCTACCTTCCTCACCTTCTTGACCTTCTTCGCCGTGGTTACGGCCTGCGCGGGCATCTACTCAATCGTGTCGGATGTCTACCTCCGCGATCGGTCGAGGGTCAGCCAACGGGTGGACGAGGAGTTTCGCAAACGGGCCCGGGCCCGGGCCCAGAAGTCGCTGCTGTTCAAGGATCTCCGCGCTCTCTCGGCCGATGTGGCGGGGGACGAAGCGGAGCGGCCAAGCCTCGGGCGGCGGTTCGAGGCCATGGTCGAGCAGTCGGGGCTCGATTTGACCCCCTCCAAGCTGTTGACGATCATGGTGGGAGCCTCACTGGGCCTGGGTCTGCTGGGCGGCCTGGTCCGCCACAACATCCTGGTCGCCGCCGTCGGGGCGATCGTCGGGGGTGCCGCGCCGATCTTCTTCGTCAACTTCAAGCGGAACGCGCGCTCCGGGAAGCTGCTGTCGCAGCTTCCCGACGCCTTCGACCTGATGTCGCGGGTCATCCGCGCCGGCCAGACCATGTCGCAGGGGCTGCAGGCGGTCGCCGATGAGTTCTCACCGCCGATCGCCACTGAGTTCGCCTTCTGCTTCGAGCAGCAGAACCTGGGACTTGCCCCCGAGACGGCCCTCCGCGAGCTGGCTCGTCGCACCGGCCTGCTGGAATTGAAGATCTTCGTGCTCGCCATGCTCGTCCAGCAGCAGACCGGCGGCAACCTGGCCGAGCTCCTGGACAAGCTTTCTCATATCATTCGCGAGCGTTACAAGCTACGGGGCAAGATCCAAGCCCTGACCGCCGAGGGGCGGATGCAGGCCATGGTCCTGCTCGGCCTTCCCCCGGGGTTGTTTCTGTTCATGTTGGTCATGAACCGCTCGTATGCCGGCATACTCCTGGAACACCCCTCGTTGATCTGGACGACCGTGATCAGCGAGACGATCGGCGGCCTGTGGATCCGGAAGATCGTCAATTTCGACTTCTAAGGGGATTCCCCCTATGCTCACGAGTAATCCCGTCGCCATCGCTACGTTTGTGATGGTCAGCAGCCTGGTACTCCTGGTCTCCCTGCTGGTGGGGGGCCGGCAAACCCGGCTCAGCTCGCGGCTCCGCGACCTTTCCGAACAGGGGGGGCCGGCGACGGACACGATCACTCTGGGGAAAATCGCATCGACGACCCTGCCCAGAGTGGGCACCCCATTCATCCCCACGGACGAGGGGGAGAGGACCAAGCTCCAGACGCGGTTGATCCATGCCGGGCTGTATCGCCGCCAGGCCATGGTCGTCTTCCTCGGTGTCAAGGCGTTGCTCATGATCGCCCCGACATTCCTCGGCGTGGCTGCCAGCTTGATGGGGGTTGTGACCTTGGGGCAGGGACTGATCATCGGAGGCTGCCTGGTAATTGTCGGGCTGATCGGCCCGAGCTTCTGGCTTGACCACATGAAGCGCAATCGGCAGAGCAATTTTCGGCGCGCGCTGCCCGACGCCCTCGACGTCCTGGTCATCTGCCTCGAAGGCGGGCTCAGCTTGTCGGCCGGCTTGAAGCGGGTTTCCACCGAGCTCAGGACGGCACATCCGGCGCTTGCCGCCGAGCTAGCCATCGTGCAGCGGGAGGTTCAGCTCGGTCTTACATCGGGAGAGGCCTTGAGGAAAATGGGTGAGCGAAGCGATCTCGAGGAAGTGCGCAGCCTGGCCTCGGTCATTCTCCAGTCGGAGCGGTTGGGGGCGAGTCTGGTCAAGTCACTCCGGGTCCACTCGGAGTCGCTCCGGCACAAGCGGTATCAGCGCGCCGAGGAAAAGGCCGCGGTGGCGGCGACCAAGGTACTCTTCCCCACGCTCTTGTTCATCTTGCCAGCCGTTTTCGTCGTGATCCTGGGGCCGGCGGCCTTCCGCGTCATCGAGATGTTAGGGAGGATGAATCTGCATCATTGAGATCCGGGTTCCTGTATGGTCACCATCTATGCTGTTTCGCGGACAGCCCGGAGTTGAACGATCGCGGCGAGACCGGCACAACGAATCGAGGAGGCAAGAGATGGTTTTCCCCAATCGGTCCTCCAATCGCGGAGGCCGCCGCCGCGGGGGGGCGGCCACCGAACTGGCAGTATTCTTGCCGTTGCTTGTATTCGTTCTCATCGTCGCCATCGATTTCTGTCGCCTATTCTTCCACTACTCAATTATCACCAATGCCGCCAGGAATGGCGCGCTCTGGGCCAGCGACCCGCTCGCTAACACGGTTCCCTCCCAGTCGCCCTACGCGACCGTGCAGGATGCGGCTCTGGCCGACGCCAACGCCAACTTCGGATCTCTGATCGTTAACAACCTGAACCCGGCTCTGACTGCGGCAAACGTGACGTCGTCGACCGGGACCGACGGACAGGGGAATAATACCGTGGGCGTTACCGTACAATATCAGTTTAACATGATATCTACGTATTTGGGATTCAGTAACGTCAATCTATCGCGTACAGTCTGGATGCGCGTGGCACCGGCTGCGCCCAATTGATCAGGACCGGACGGTCGCGCCGGTCCCATCGTCTTGCCAGGGGCCGTCAGCCTGCTGAAACCGGAGGAGAAAATGCGAGTTCGCAGAACCCCGAACCCTCCCCGTCGCGGAGTGGCCCAAGTGCTCGAAACCGCGATCATCCTCCCCGCCGTTATGATGCTGACCCTCGGGACGTGCAGTGCTGCGATGGGTATCTACTACTATCAACTGGTGGCCACGCTGGCGCGCGAGGTGGCCCGCTACGCATCGGTCCATGGCGGACAGTATTTCCAGGATACGGGGAATTCCGTAACGGCGGGCCAGATGGCCTCGGCGCTCGGTCTCAACTTGAACAACCTGACCTATCAGGTCCAGTGGGGCACCGCTGTCAGCGGGAGCTGGGTATGGACCGACTGGGTCTCGAGCAGCAGTTCTCCTCCAACTTCCTACAACCCCAATTCCGTCCCGCCTGGAGAGCCGCAGTATAACCTCGTCCAGGTCACGGTCACGTGCCAGTGGACGCCCGATTTGTACATAACAGGTCCCCTCAACCTGACGAGTACCTCGGTGATGCCGATGTCCTATTAGCAGAGCGCGCAGGCCCTTTGGACGCCCGGATCCGGGATCGACACTTTCGGGGGGATAAAAGCCATGTTGCGTGCACCGATTTCGCAGGCAGGAAGCACCCGGAGGGGGATGGTTACGGCGCAGGTCGTGGTGAGCCTGCTGGCTCTCATGCCGATGCTGGCCGTGGTGGCGGATGGTGGACTCTTGCTGGTCGAGCGCCGGCACGCCCAGGCGACGGCCGACGCGGCCGCCTTGGCCGCCGCATCCGATATCTACGCCAAGTGGTACACGAACAGTAGTTCGGACCCGGACGGCACCGCCAGCGCCAGTGCCATGGGCGTCGCCTCGGCCAACGGCTACACCAACGACGGCACGACATCGACTGTCAAGGTCAACATCCCGCCCAGCTCCTCCGTAAATTTTAACGGCAAGGCTGGCTACGCCGAGGTGATCCTAACGTGGAACCAGCAACGCTTTTTTAGCGGGGTCTTTGGCAGCGGGGCCATCCCCGTCAGCGCCCGGGCCGTTGCTCAGGGCGTCGTTCAGCAGCAACCCCAACCCAGCCAACCCCCCCAACAACCCGTCGCCGTCCTCTTGCTCAATCCCAATGCGATCCCGCCCTCCTCGGCTCTCAATGTAACCGGCGGCCAGGTCGTCGTCGGTTCCACAGCCTCCCCCCAGTTGCCCGACTTCCTGAGCTACCTCCCATCGCCGCCGAGCGCGAGCAACGCGGGCTCGGGAGTCACCGTGGATTCCACCACCTACGCGAACGGAATGTCGGGCACCGTGAACTTGACATCCAATGCCCCTACCATCTACATCGTGGGGGGCAACGGAATCGACCTGAAAGGTATTGACACTGTCACGGGCACCAACGTGATGATCTACCTGACCGGCAGCGCAGGGGTCAATCTCACAGACAATTCATCCGTGAGCCTGACTCCCATGTCCACGGGCACATACGCGGGGCTCAGCATCTTTCAGGATCGTAACGATTCGACTGGTTGGGCTGTGCAAGGAAACGGGACGTTGAACGCCACCGGCACGATCTACGCTCCGGCAGCCAGCATCGTCGCCTCAGGCAGCGGAGGCTACGTCGGTTCTCAAATCATCGCGCAATCCCTGACGACGCAGGGGAGCGGAACTGTCAACGTGAATTTCGGCGGCCCCTCTGGAACACTCCGTAATTTCGGCCTCGTGGAGTGAGTCGAGTCGTCCCAGGTCGGATGAATCAAGGCCTCGGTGACTTGGGAGTTTGGTCCGCGAGGCACTCAAACAAACGAACGCTGTTTCCTGGCTGGGATTCTTTTGGATCGGTGCTCGTGAAATGCCGATAAGGCAAGCTCCCGAGGCGATGAACGATCCGGCCAACGACCGGGCCCTTGGGCCTCACGCATCGGCCCGCAATGATTGCGATCGGTGAAGAGTTAGCGCCCGCAGCGCCGACGGACCTCCGCGCGACCGGCATGGACTCGCTCGTGGTCAGCCACCTGGTGCTCGAGAGCGCGCACACCGTCCCTCAGCTCACCACCGAGTGGGCAGCGCGACGTCTGCACCTGCCCGGCACAGGAAATCTCAGAGGGCTCGCCCCTCACAACTTGCCTGGAATCGCAATCGCGAATCGGCTCCAATAGAACGGGCTGAGGCACGGAAACGAAACCAATCGCCTCCCAAGACCGTCCCCACTCGAGGAATGACTCTCATGTCCGAAGCGATTGCCCCTCCCCTTATCCTCAAGACCGTGGACGGCATTACAATCGTGACATTCAGAGGCCCCAAGGTCGGCGCCGAGGCGAGAGAGGAACTCTATAGCCTCGTGGAGACCCAGGGGAATCGAAAGCTGATTCTCAACTTCGAAAACGTTCGGTTCCTTTCCAGTGCACCCATCGGTATGCTGGTCAATCTGATGAACAAAGCCGCCTCAGCCGGCGGCCTGGTAAGGTTTTGCCGGCTCGATCCAGACGTCCAAGAGATCATGCGTCTCACGCGAGTCGAGGGCCTGTTCTCGATTTTCGCAAACGAGCAGGATGCGAGAGACTCGTTCTTGAGTCTATGATAAGCAATGAGACGACACGGGGCTAAGAACGCCGATTATCGCGGAGGCGTAACTTGCCTCTATGACACCCAACTTCCCGGTGCCTGCTTGCATGCATCCGAGTCCGGTGGCCGCTCTCGCCCTCAGGCCCTCAGGGGCATGCCAGATGTACCAATCGCCCCCCCAGCCACCGGGCCCCCGGAGGGGTCGGGCCCACAGGCGCAGCCTGGGGTGGGCTGTCGGCTTTGTCAGCCCAGCCTCTTTCCACAGGGGGTTGTGGGCGCGTTTGCTTAGGGTTTTGGGTTCTTGACGTCTGATTTTGGGGTCGGAACGAGTCAGGATCTGGGTTGTTGACCGTTTCTGACCCTGGCTTGATTTTTCCAGAATCGGCTTGCCGATGGCCACAAGTCTTTCATACCCAAGGGATTAGATTGCGTCCCATGACCTTGTTCAATCCCGTTTTTAATAGCCTGACGCCTAAAGGCATAGATCGATGAAAAACCCAGGCTGATGAGGGAC
>JBEKTN010000016.1:0-50208 GCA_049516015.1 Isosphaeraceae bacterium
TGCAGCGGCTCGAGGAGCTGGAGACGATTCTGGACGGCGAGCAAGGGCTCAGCTACTCCAAGAAGATGATCTCGACGCTCACTCGCGAGCGCCGCAAGATCGAACGCAACCTCAGTGGCATCCGATCGATGACGCGGCTTCCCGAGGCCCTGATGGTCATCGACCCCCGCCGCGAGCATATCGCGGTGGCCGAGGCGCGGAAGCTGGGGCTGAAGGTGGTTGCCCTGCTTGACACCGACTGTGATCCCGACCTGATCGACCTGCCGATCCCGGGCAATGACGACAGCATGCGGTCGATCGAGCTCGTCATGAAGCGGCTGATCGACGTCATTCTGGAAGGGAAAGCGGCCGCGCCTCCCGAACCGTCCGTGAGCGAGTCGGCCCCGGGTCGGGGCGATCGCGACCGCGACCGTGACCGGCGTCGGCTTCCGGGACGCACTGATGGCGCTCCACGGGTCGGCGGTCTGGCGGCATCGGTCTCCGCGCGATCAGCAGGACCCGCGCCTGCGCCAGCACCTGCACCTGCCCCGGACGAGGCACCCGCCCTTGCATCCGGGGGCGAACCGGGCCCCGAATCTCCGGAGTCGCCGACGCCTGCCGAGGAACCCGCAACAAGCTGAAGACAGGCACCCGAGCGGGCCCCGAGGGCTTGACCGGGAGGTGCGTGAGACTCCCAGTGGAAACCCGGACGGGTCCGCCGTCGGCGCTCGGGTGGGCGAGCGAGCGGACCGTGTCCCAGTCGAACCTCGCAGAGCCGGATGGTGTCCTATCGGCCATCGTTGCCGCGGCATCGCTTCGCGAAGGCAACCCGGAAGAACGCCTGTCGCCTTGAGCGCCCCGCTGACACCGCACCCGGAACCGAAGCCAAAATTGCATCAATCTATAATAGACTTGAAACCGAGTGAGTACGAGCACGTTTGAGGAGAATTGCCGATGGCCGAGATCACGGCTCAGGCGGTCAACGAGTTTCGCAAGAAGACCGGGCTTGGACTGATGGAGTGCAAGAAGCTCCTCCAGGAAGCAGAGGGCGACGTCAAGAAGGCCGAAACGCTGGCCAAGGAGCGCGGGCTCAAACAGGCCGAGCTGCGCGCCGGGCGGGCCGCCAAGGCCGGCCGCATCGAGGTTTACATCCACCACGACGCCAAGTCGGGCGTGCTGGTCGAGCTCAACTGCGAGACCGACTTCGTCGCCCGTAACGAGGAATTCAAGCAGCTTGCCAAGGACCTGGCGCTGCACATCATGGCCGCCAATCCCGCCTACGTGAAACGGGAGGACGTTCCCGAAGAGGCCGTCGCCGAGCAGAAGCGCATCTTCATGAGCCAGGTTGCCGGCAAGCCGGCGAACATCCAGGAGAAGATCGCCCAGGGCAAGATCGACGCCTGGTTCGCCGAGAGCGTCCTGCTCGATCAGAAGTTCGTCAAGGACGAGACGAAGTCCGTGCGCGATGTGATCCTGGCGGTCAACTCGCGCACCGGCGAGAACATCTCGGTGGCCCGGTTCGCCCGGTTTGTCGTGGGAGACGGCCGCTGAGAACCTCGCTCGAGGCTCGCCTGGCCACGGATGGCAGATAGTAAAGGCGAATGGCAAATGGCAAATAACGAATGGCGGATGGCAAATGGCGAATGAAAAATGGCAGAGAAGCGTGCCCGACGTCGTGAGTTCACCACCTGCCATCCGACATTTGGCATCTGTCATCTGCCATCTGCCATTCGCCATCTGCCATCTGCCATCCGCCATCTGTCATCTATCATTCGCCATCTGCCATCTGCCATCTGCCATTCGTTGGTCCCGTCGACCTCCCGATCTGCTGGCGCTTCACGGGCTCGTAGACACCCGGCTTCCTGCTGAGTGAGGAATTCTTGATGGACGGCAACGTCAACGACGGCACCCCGGCGTTTCGCCGAGTCCTGCTCAAGCTCTCCGGCGAGGGCTTCTGCCGGCCCGGCGAGGGGGGGATCAGTGTCGAGGAGGTCAGCCGGATCGCCCGGCAGGCTTCCCGAGTGGCGTCGCGCGGGGTCCAGCTCGCCATCGTCGTCGGTGGCGGCAACATCCTCCGCGGCGCCCAGTTGAGCCGGGGCTCCGACGTCATCAAGGAGGCCACCGCGCACTACATGGGCATGACGGCCACGGTGATCAACGGCCTGGCTCTTCAGGACGCGCTTGAGAGCATGGGCTGCGAGACCCGGCTCATGACCACCATCCGCATGGAGGAGGTCGCCGAGCCGTTCATCCGCCGGCGGGCGTTGTCGCACCTGGGCCGCGGCCGGGTCATCATCCTGGCCAGCGGCACGGGAAGCCCGTTCGTGACGACCGACACGGCCGCAGCGCTGCGGGGCAAGGAGCTCGGCGTCGAGGTCTTGCTGAAGGCCACTCGAGTGGACGGCGTCTACTCGGCCGACCCGGAAAAGAACCCGCACGCGGTGCTCTATCCGCACCTGAGCTTCGAGCAGGTCATGAGCGAACAGCTCAAGGTCATGGACATGACCGCGATCGGAATGTGCATGGAGAACAACCTGCCGATTCTGGTATTCAACTTCAAAAAAGAGGGCAACATCGAGCGCGCGGTCATGGGCGATCCGATCGGCACCTGGGTCAGCAACGCCCCCCGGCCCCGCGGTCATTCCGTGACGGGCTGATCGAGACGTCTTTGGCGGGGCCTTGTCGCTCGACCTGTCGCGGCCGCCGCCAGTCGTGATACGATGGACGGGTTCAGGCCGTCGCAGGCCGGAGTGTTCGGACGTCGGAGACACGTGCGGTTGCGCCGGTTGAGAGTCCAAGCAGAGGATGCATTCCATGAGCATTGAAGAGATCGCCCTCGAGGCGGAAGACCGGATGGAAAAAAGCGTCGCCCTTCTGACCGACCAGCTCCGGGGTGTCCGGACGGGACGGGCGAATACGGGCCTGGTCGATTCGATCCGGGTCGATTATTACGGTTCGTCGACGCCGCTCAAGCAGCTCGCGAACCTGAGCACGCCGGAGCCGCAGCAGATCTTGATCCGGCCGTTTGATCCCTCGGTGGTCGGCGACATCGTCAAGGCGATCCAGACGAGCGACCTGGGCCTGACGCCCCACTCCGACGGCAAGGTGGTCCGGCTCAACGTCCCGCCCCTGTCCGTCGAGCAGCGAAAGAAGCTGTCCCACCGTGTCAAGGATCTGGCCGAGGAGGCGCGGGTGGCGATCCGCAATATCCGCCGCGACGCCAACAAGCAAGCCGAGGTCGAGCAGTCCGACAAGATCCTCACCGAGGACGACCTGGAAACCTGCAAGGAGGAGATCCAGTCCCTGACCAAGAAATTCGAGGCCAAGGTCAATGAGCTGGGCGACAAGAAGTCTGCCGAGATCATGGAAATCTGAGCGCGCCCTGGGGAGTCGCCCACTCCTCCACCACGCTCGTCTTGACCGGCCATGATCCAATCTCCTATAAAAGACTACACACCAGGGCGATTAGCTCAGCTGGCTAGAGCGCCTGCTCGACACGCAGGAGGTCAGAGGTTCAAGTCCTCTATCGCCCACTATAAGACCAATAACCACAACGACTTACGGCGCACATATTTTGTGGTAATTCTTGTGAGGATTCCTGTGGCAAAACGGGAAGCTTGACCTCGTGGGGATCGAAGATGATCCCCTAGCGATTTACATTCGCTAAAGAGCAAGCCGGGCACGCCAAAATCCCAGACAATCTTGGGTACGGTGGGTGCGGAAGATGAGCAACGCTCCATCGAAAGAACCAGACCCCGGTTCCCCTTTACCTGCGAAGCCCGTCGAGTCGTCCCTGCCCACACAGCCCACCGACACGAGCCAGAAGGAGGAAGGTCATTCCTCGGGCTGACACTGGTTATCTGTGTTGCAATCTTCGCTACGGGTTGCGGCGCTAAGGGCCCCAGTTGCACTCATGTCCCCTGTTGATCCCTGATGCTTTGGTCGTTGCCCCGTCCAATCTATCGCCCCTTTTATTATCGCTCTGGCGGGCTTCTGGGGGCTTCCTGGCGTTGAATGTGGAGGCGCATAGATGACTTGTGCACTGAATGCGTGCAATTTGCAGGCATTCAGTGTATGTGCGTTTAATCAGGTGACAGGTGAACTCCTCGGGCCTGTCGAAGCCCGTTTCGTGGGCGTCGTGCCTGGTCTGGGGCAAACTCAGGTCGATCAGCAACAGTCCATATTGATCCCGCCGTCTTCGACCCTGATTCGCACATTATGCAAATGGATGGAGCCATTTACTCTTGCTAGGTTCCCCAGACCCCCGCAAGACCTAACGGCGGAACCAGCCCATTCGGGAGGTAATTGACACCATCTGGGGGGGGTATTCGACCACCCGGCGTGGGTGGTCCTGATACGCCTCTGCCTTTGGTGTCTTCATGTCCGACGAACCTCCTTGCTGTTCCTTCTGCTTCAACCACGACATCCCACTCTTCGAGGGCGGTGTCCTCGATTCGACGACACGCATCTGCGCCTTCTGCGCAACCAGAGCCCTCGCCGGGATCACTCCCCAGCCCGTTCCAGAGCCAACCACGCCTCCTGAGCGACCCTCGAAGGAAGCCCTCTTGGCATCAATCCCCGCTCCCAAGACCCTGGTCGCCCACCTCGACCAGTTCGTGATCGGGCAATCCATCGCCAAGAGGCGGCTCGCCCTCGGCGTCTCCAACCACTACAAGAGGCTCGTCGATGCCTGGGACAAAGACGCCCCCGACCCCATCGTCGCCGATCCCGACTTGCAAAATGTGCGAATCGAGAAGTCCAACATCCTGCTCGTCGGTCCCTCGGGCAGCGGGAAGACCCATTTGGTCAAATCCCTGGCTTCCTACCTGAACATCCCGCTGGTCATCGGCGATGCCACGAGTCTGACCGAAGCCGGGTACGTCGGCGACGATGTGGAGTCCCTGCTCTCAAAGTTGATCCTGACTGCCGAAGGCGACATGGACGCTGCTCAACGTGGCATCGTCTTCATCGACGAGATCGACAAGATCAAGGCGGGCGGGTCTGGCTTCAAAGACCTGCGTTCGGGTGTTCAGCATGCCCTCTTGAAAATGCTCGAAGGAACGATCGCCACGGTGCCACCGCAGGGCGGCTGGAAGCATCCGGCACAGCCCGGCGTCCCCTTCGACACGACCAACGTCCTGTTCATCTGCGGCGGGGCATTCATCGGGCTGGAAGACATCATCGCCAAGGGGCTCGGGCAGGGCGGTTTTGGCTTCGGTCAGTTGTCTGAAAACCGCCAGGTGGCTGGTGATGGGTTGCTTCGACAGGTGAAGCCAGAAGACCTCGAACAGTTCGGGTTGATCCCCGAGATCATTGGAAGGCTGCCGGTGATTGCCCCGCTGGATGCCCTGGGCGTGGACGACCTGGCCCGAATTCTTCAGACTCCGAAAGGATCGCTGGTTCAGCAGTTTAGAAAGCTGGTTCGGTTCCACGGTGCGGACTTGATGTTCACGGATGCGGCAAATCAAGGAGATCGCTCGGATCGCCTTGGAGCGTGGCACGGGAGCCAGAGGGCTTCGATCGGTGGTTGAGGAGGTCTTGGAGGCGGTGTTATTCGAGGTCGAGGTGGGCGTCCGCTACGTGATCACGGACAAGGTGGTTAGGGGTGGGGAGGCGGTCAGGCAGAGCATGTCGCAGCCAAGGGCACCGTTGAGTTCGCACGTGCTTCGGCGGTTCGGCGTCAGAAACTCTGCTTGAATGAGATGAAGTGGATCGATGACAGCGAAGCTTCGATCACTCGACCACAACCCTTGCATAGCCCGAGGTTTAGGTGTAAACTCGACCAGTAGTCCGTAAAGGCTCTCGAAAACCAACCAGCGGCGTGGCGCATTGGGTGGACGACCCTCTCGGGGAGAGTTCTCCACATCATCGGGATTTAACCGAGTCGAGAACCGGTGGGAGGTGGGCGTATGAATCTCGTAAATGAATTGCAGATCAGTGCCGAGCGAGATGACGTGCTGACGGTGCTTCGCAAGACGAAGAGGCTGGCCTCGAAGTTGGATCGGCGGGATATCTCCGATTGGCTTCTTGCCGAACAGAACGGATACCTTGCCGACCAAGACGTTCCTAATTATCGAGTAATCAACACAACAATAGCAATAGACACTAATGGCTACGTCCCCGCTGGCTATGGTCAATTAATGAGAGGGATCGTAGAACTCCCATCGAGTGGCTTAGACCTTCGGATGCCGTTCCGTGCGTCAGTTAGCGACGTCTTGTCCCTTATCGATAGCTTGAATGGCAACAACGGAGCATACCTTTCAATCGAAGATGGATCTGATCTCAGCAGGGATTTGCGCTCCTTCTTTGGAGTGAATCCGATGCTCTCTCAACACATTTCTTTTATACAGAAATATAATTCAGTGCAAATTAAAGCCATTCCCGAAAAAATCAAGGATAAAGTGTTGGAATGGGCTTGTGATTTGGAGACTGCATGGGTTACCGGCGAGGGGCTCTCGTTCTCTCCGAAGGAGAAGGAGATAGCACACTCGGTCACCTTCAATATCCGCAACAGCAATATCGAGCAACTCAACAACATGGGCCAGAATTGGAAGATGTCGCATGACTAATTTCAATATTAATAACAGCAACATCGAGCAACTCAACAACCAAGGCGACAACGTAAAAATTGTCAGAGAACCGAAGAACGACGCCTCGGTGGAAGGAGAAGTTGACCAGCCCGAGGGAACGCAGGCTATCAAATCGACCGAGCCGCATACGAGCTCGTCTGGCGTCATAGATGCGACGAGAACCACCACTACCTTTGGATCCGGTCAGCCGGTCACACCTCAGCTCGCCCCTCAGGCTCCTCAAACGACCGACCCCATCCGCCTCTTCTACTCATATTCGCACAAGGACGAAGCTCTCCGTGACAAGCTGGAGGAGGCTCTGTCCCTCCTGAAACGACAGGGACTCATCTCCGGTTGGCACGACCGCAAGATCGGGGCGGGCGAGGAGTGGAAGGGGGCGACCGACCAGAACCTCGAAGAGGCCCAGGCCATCCTGTTGCTGGTCAGCTCATCGTTCCTGGCCTCGGACTACTGCTGGGATGTCGAGACGAAACGGGCGATCGAGCGGCACGACCAAGGCGTGGCAAAGGTCATCCCGGTCATACTGAGACCCTGCGACTGGCACGGGGCACCGTTCGGTCAGCTTCAGGCGTTGCCGAAGGACGCAAAGGCGGTCACGACCTGGACGAACAAGGACGAGGCGTGGACCGACGTGGCCCTGGGGATAAGGCGGGCGGTGGAGTCGATGGCCGCAAACCCTCGTTGAGCCCGGCTTCCCCTGGCTCAGGGAAGCCGGGCTCAACGTCAGAGCCGATCGGTCAACCAGGACATGTTCCGCAGGGGGTTGCACTAGAAGGGGGAATTTCGAGCCAGAATGACAGCTATCAGGTCGTCCTCCTGATCCACGGGATCAGGACCGAGGCGGACTGGGGGCCGATGGTGCGCTCGAAACTCGAAGTCCCCGGCCAAATCGAGGTCATCCCGATCAGGTACGGGTACTTCGACGCCTTCCGCTTTTGGTCTCCCTTCTGGACGAGGAAGAAGCCGGTCGAAAAGGTCTACATCCAGATCCGGGTGGCTTTGCAGAAATACAAGAGGGATCATCCCGACGCCAAACTCTCCATCATCGCCCACAGCTTCGGGACGTACGTCGTTGGGCAGATCCTTAAACGAGGGTTCGATCTTCAAATCCACCGCCTGATCCTGTGCAGCTCCGTGCTCCCGCAGGACTTCCCCTGGCACGAATATCAAGGGCGGTTCGCCGACGACAAGGTGGTCAACGAGTGCGGCAAGGCCGACATCTGGCCGGTCCTGGCACAGTCGGCGAGTTGGGGCTATGGGGCGTCGGGGACACATGGCTTCGGGGCGGTCTTGGTCAAAGACCGCTTCCATGCGGGCGGGCACGGGCAGTACTTCGATTCAGGGTTCGTGGAGAAGTATTGGGAGCCGTTCATCAGGAGGGGCGAATACCGAGGGACTGCCTTCGAGACGAAGATGCCGCCGACGCCTTGGTGGTTGTCGGTGGTCGGGATCTTACCGCTTCAATGGATGATCGTTGCCCTCATCGTCCTTGCGTTAGCCCTTGCTACTTGGCTCTATTATGGAATGAACGTCACACCTTTCCGGTCAAGGTTGAACACAGAAAGCAGCGCATACTCGCACAAGCAACCACTGAAGCCAGTGTTACCCGACGACATCGACATTGCCTTGGCGTCTTTCATTGATTACGAAGGTGACGTCCGTGCGCCTCGACTCGATCTCAAGTTGACTAATATGGGGGCACGTCCAGCCTTCATCACGCAGGTCAAGGTCAACGTCAAGCGAACCTGGCGTCTGAGGGACTTGCCGCAGGTCCCAGGCGTGATCGTGCCTCCTGGACACAACTATGTCGTCAAGCTGAAGCCGAGAGAGGGACCATACCAGGAGACCAAGGGGCTGTCGGAAGGGCTTGGGAAAGACGAATTCGGCAGATTCAGCTTGCAGTTCGAGGAAGATCCCTGGGCCGCAAGTAACACGATATACCTCGCTCAAGTCGAACTCATAGCCAACAGCGACGAGGCGACCTACAAGACCAAGGACTTGCTGTTCCTGATCACGATGCGAGGCTGTTCGTTCCCCAGCGAGCAGCAACTCCAGGAGATAATCGCTGGTGCCAAATCATTGTCCCAGAACGTGGACATGGCGGCGATCAACGAAGCATTGACCGAGAACAAGCGGATCATTCTGGAGGCGGATAAGATCCAAGCAGTAAAGAATACCGCCCTCCTCAAGCTCATCGAATCTGCGAAGGCTTCTCCGCTAGGCCAGCCCTGAACCCATGCAACCCACTCCTCAATTGTCGGGCAGGATCAAGTCCACTTTGACCGCTACGATGTCTTGGAGTTGATCCGCTCCGGTGGGTCGGCATAAACCCTCCTGGTGGTCACTTGGATGCCCGCCCTTCTCACGATCTCTCCCTTCACGTGCCGATCGATCTTGTCGACCGGCGATGGGAAGGATGGAATGGTGCCGTCCACCTGACGATACCGACTCTGGTCACCAGACCGCCTACGGCTCGCCGACATGGCGCTCCTTCCGGTTTGCCGCTTCTGCCCCCTCGCTCTTCACGGGCTTCGCATGACCTGCCGCATGGTCGATCAAGCTCACGACTCGGGTTAGACTGGAACGAGACCATCATGACGGTTGTTTCGAGGTTCCACCATGCCCGTGACCCACGTCAACCGCAAACGAGACACTTATTTCCTTCACGCTGGCAAGACCAAGACTGGCAAGCCGAGGTACTGGTTCTCCACCAAAGCCGATGGCGATCTCGTCGATGCGATCCCCGAAGGCTACGAGGTCTATGAGAACCCGGACGCTCGGGTCTACCTCCGCAAGAAGCCGCCGCAGATCGTGACCCCGGAAGAGGTCGCCGTGGTGCATGAGGGCGTGAAGCGATTCGCACCAGGCCAGAACTGCCTTGTTCATGTCCGCAAGGCGGACATCATCGTCTACCATTCAAAGCGGGGCAACATGTACCAGAAAATGCTGCGGTTCACACTGGACGACAAGAAGGACCGGACCTTCCGAGTCCAGCGTTGGTGTTTCGGGAGTTCTGCCCGCACCTCGGTCGGGATTCCTTCTACGACCTGATGTGATCGACGCCCAGCAGCCACAACCTCACCAGCCCGCCTACGGCTTTATCAGTTAAATCGAAATACAAACTGCCTCTGTCAGTCTACCCGACTGCCAGGATCGCCTCAACGGGCTTCCTGGGCATTCAGATTAAACGCTGTGATCTTGCTCCTCCGCTTCATCCCATTGACCCCAACGCCTCCCTCTATGATCCGACTGACTACCTCGGCAAGACACCAGGCAGTTGTGGATCGTCAAGGCACATCTGCTTACCACCGAGTGACCCCAGAACGACGACAACCTTCATTGACCTTCCCAAGTCCTGCTTTATTCCAGATTCCAAATCAACCAGGATGCGATCTCAGGCATTTCGAGAGCAAGTGGCTCTGTTGGTCCAACCAGCGGACAGGCGGGGGGGCAGACTTTGTTTTTGGTTTCTCGTCGGGGATGAAAAACCAAAAACAAAGCCTGACCCCGAGGCTCTGGCTTAGCGTTGTTTCTTGTTTCTTGTCCGTTGCTTCAGGAAGACCCTCTCGTTGGGGCGACCCCGAGTTGGTGGTCAGGTCTGGCCAAGCGCCTGGATCCCGCTCGGCAATCACGCGGCCGGCATCGAGCCAGGTGAGCAGCGATCATTCCCGCTCAATCCTGTCTTCTTGGCCCCACCTACTGGACGTCCGTTCCCAGGCAGGTATACTGAGCAAACATACACTACATCGACCATGAACCTGGAGTCCTCGTCATGTCGCCCCTCGAGCAGCTCTTCGCCTTGGAGGTCGAGTTCCATCGCAGACTCAGAACGGAAGCACACGGCAGTGGCGACGCCAGCGCGATCCACACAAGCTTTGCGCTGCAATCAGAGTACGAGCAGCTCTTGAAGCGCGTCGGCCGCGTCACCGAGTCCGAGGTCGAGGCGTTACGGGAACGGCTCTCGCTTGCCGGTGATGCACGGGATGTGTTGAGCGCGAGGGATTCGTTGATGAAGATGCTCGGGATTGGGCTGATGGAGACGTGAGTTCCACCTCGCCTGAAAGGCGCTGTTGCTGATCAACGAAATCGAATCCTTGGAGGATGTAAAAAAACCAGGTGACCAGCCTGCTGTCCAATTACTGGTTCTTGTAGACTGAATGAGCGCCACCAGCCCCGGGATGGCCGACAGGATCTCCTTGAGACGCTTCAGGGCCCGGATATAACGGTTGCTGGCCGCCGACTTGGTCAGGCCGAGCACCTGAGCGGTTTCATCGTTGGACAGATGCTCGAAGTGCCGCAAGGCCAGGATTTCGCGGTCGATCGGGTTCATGCCGTTGAACTCTGGCGAATCGGACATCGTTCGGCTCCCTGAATAGATTTCCGGGAACCGCCCGCCGCTGTCCACAGGCCCGGAAGTTTTTTCCGGGGATGGCAAACCCGACGAGAAGGGCGCTGGAAAGCGACTCACATCGGGCTGTTTCCCCAGCGGGCGGCGCTTGCAGAAGGCAAAGTAAGACTCGAACGGGTCCGGCATCAATGGAAGCAAGCCCCACCCCCGATCGCTGCTTCGCCAAGAACCACCTGGGCGAAATCGGCCAGTCGCATTTACTCTGCGCTACAAAGTAAGTGGCCGCTGCGCCCTTCCTCCGCGCCTTGAGTCAGCAGACCCGAGGGAAAGAGATGGAAATGATCGAGAACTGTCAGAACAAGGCTGACTGCTCGGGTATTTCTCGTTGCCATGTAACTACTTACGACAAGAGAACGGAAGGCTCGCCAGGACATTGAGCGCTGATGAACTTCAGAAACCTCTACTAATCTGTACCAAACGCCCGTCCAGTACCGGTGAAAGTGGATCCTGTACAAGCTGATGTTGGTGCTACAAAGTGGGTGGCCCATCCACTACCACTGATCAACCATGTTCCCCCTCCTCGCTGTTCAATGGGGCCGCGGCTGCTGATGCGCGGCCCACCCAGCGGCGAGTCAGCGGACCGAAAGTGAGTGCTTGAACCAGTATCGAGAACACCACGACCACGTAGGTCGTGGCGAGGATCAACTCGCGCCTGGGAACGGGGCCACCGGCCGTGTCGTCTGGTAAGGACAGCGCCAGGGCGACCGAGATGCCGCCGCGCAAGCCGCCCCAGGTCAGGATCCCGATCATCGATGAGTCGAAGCGGTCCGACCGACGCAGCAACCACACGGGCACCCCGACAGAGACGAAACGGGCAGCGAGCACGATCACGATCGCCAGCAACCCCGCCACAAGGTACGATACGGAGAACGTCAGGACCAGAAGCTCCATCCCGATCGCCACGAACAGCACGGCATTGAGGCTCTCATCGACCATCTCCCAGAACAGGTCGAGGTGTTCAATAGTTGTTCTGGACATGGCGAAGCTGCGCCCCTGGTTGCCAATCAACAGCCCGGCCACAACCATGGCGAGCGGCCCCGACAGGTGGAGCGCGTCGGCCAGCGCCGAACCGGCCCAGACCAGTGCCAATGAGAGCAAGATCTCAACCTGATAGTTATCCACGGATTTCAGCATCCGGTAGGCCAAAAGGCCGATCGCGAGCCCGAACACGGCCCCGCCGGCAGCCTCCCGGACGAAGAGAAAGGCGAGGTGCCCCATATCAAAGGCCACCCCGCCCGATGCGACCTCGAGCAGACCCATGAAGAGGACGACCCCTACTCCGTCGTTGAACAGCGACTCACCGGCGATTTGCACTTCCAGCGTCTTGGGGGCGCCGATCTGCTTGAGCAGGCTGAGCACGGCCACCGGGTCGGTCGGCGAGATCAACGCACCGAACAGCAGGCAGTCGATGAACCGCAACGGGAAACCGAGCAGGGCGAAGACACCCCACATCAGCACGCCCACGATCAGGGTCGAGAGCAGCACGCCGATCGTGGCGAGCACGGCGATCGGCCACCTGAGCCAGATGAGATCGTCCAGATTGATGTGCAGGGCCCCGGCGAAGAGGAGGAACGCGAGCATTCCGTGCAACAACGCCTGGTTGAAATCAAAGAGCTCAACCACGGGACGGATTTGTTGCGTGACCGCCGGGTAAAACGCCTCGAGCACGAACAACGACAGGGAGAACAGCAGCGCCAGCGCCATGAGTCCGATCGTCATGGGGAGTTTTAGCAGGCGCAAGTTGAGGTAGCTGAACCCCGCCGCCATGACGATGAACACTGCGATCAGGTCAAACAGCCGCATGAACCGTCCTCCGTCTCTGATCCGGCAGCCAACGACGAACCAGTTTCCTGCATCAACCAGCGGCCGAATGATACCGCCCCTTCGACCCAGCATCCAGGTGCGCGGAAAACCGAGTCTGGAGCCTCGATCCGGTGCGACGCTCCCGTGATGCCACCGACCACCTCAGAAGTTGGTGGCCAATGGGGAGGCTGCGTCGGATCCTGGATGACGCACAGGCTGGCTCGACTGGTTTCACCCCAGGATGGCGTGGAGCACGTCGCCTCGGCTCATCGGGTGGGGCCTACCGAGCGGATCGTGGTACTCGGTCCCGGGGGCATGGCCCAGGCAGTGGAAGATGGTCGCCGACAGGTCCTCGGGCCGCACCCGTCCCTCGACGGGGTAGGCGCCGATGCGCTCGGAAGAACCGTAGACCTGGCCGCCCCGGACACCTCCGCCGGCGAGCACGACCGAGGAGACGCCGCTGGAAGTCGTCGAGCAGACTCTGGCGGCGACTCAACCGGCCGGCGTCGAGCTCGGCGGGCAAGTCGATCTCCTGGATCCGGTAACCCTCTGGGGTCAGACGGGAATTCAGTAGCCAGGGGTCGGACGTTCGGCCCAGGAACCCCGGGTCCTGGCCCGGCCAGATACTCCCATCCGTGTTGAAGATCCGGTGTGGCAGCGTGACGGAGGGGGGTAGCCCACCTCGGGCTCTCTCAACCCGGCCGAGCACGGCGCCCAGGCTGGGGGCGTCGTTGGGCGGCCCAGGATTGGCGTTCTCGAAATTCATCGGCTGGTGGGGCCGACCGGTGAGCATGTAGTAGCCGCTCGAGGAGTGCGCATTGTCACCCGTGGACATGGCCCTGAGAATGCAAAGTTTGTCGGCAACGAGGGCGGTGCGCGGCAGCAACCCGGAAATCGACAGGCCGGAGACAGTCGTTGCGATCGGTCCGAACTCACCCCGGACCTCGGCCGGGGCGTCCGGCTTGGGATCCCACGTCGAATGCTGGGGAGGGCCCCCCATCAGGAACAAGACGATACACGACCGAGCCCGACCGCAGGACGAGGCGCCCGGCAGCGCGCCAGCGGCCATGGCGCCGGGTCGCAGCAGGTCGGTCAAGCTCAACCTCGCCCCGACGCTGCCCAGACTGCCGATCCGCATGACTTCACGGCGGTTCCAGCCATCACAGAGACGAGTACCCGGCCCGAGGAAACGGAGCATCGGAACCTTTCCGCCAGGGATCCGGAGCCTGAAAAACAGTTGTTGAACAAAGGGGACTGTAGCGACATTGCGGGCTCAGATCAAGGATTTTCGTCGCGGGTTTGAGCTGAAGTTTGGCGATCCCTGCCGCACGAGCTGAGTGCTGGGGACGATGCCGCGACCCGCCCGTTCCGCTCGCCCAGGTCTCGTGCTGCTAAAGTCGATGCGCAACGTCGGATTTTTTATTCAGAGCTTGACTAGTGATGCATCCACAGGGTATTGAATTATATGGATCATTCTTGCTCAGAGTTTATCCCAACACGTTTAAATAAAGCATAGCCACCGGTTCCGTTCCAAAAGCTACTCGCCAGTTCCAGTCTCGCACGAGGTAGCCGCGCGTGGGGTGGGCCGAGGTGAAGGCAGGCTGGACGCCTGGATTAGAAGGTGACACCTGGGAATCTATCAACAAGGATCTGACGCGATGTACGATCCAGCGACTACGACAGTCGAGGTTCCCACGATCCGTGCCTTGATAGACCGGATGGCGGAGAGCCGGCCTGAGACGGTATACCTCTTGAGTTCGGAGGCGGGTCTCGACTGGACCTATCTGGAGCTGCGCCGGCAATCGAACCGGTTGGGTCAGAAGCTCTGCGCGCTGGGATGCGGCGCGGGCGACAAGATCGCTTTCATGATGGATAACGGTCTCTTTACAGCCGGGCTCTTCCTGGGAACCATGTACGGAGGCTTTGTGCCGGTGCCGCTCAACGTCCGGGCGGGCCGGTCTCAGCTTGCCTACATGTTGGATCACTCCGACGCGAAAGTGGTTTTCGTGTCGGACGAGTATCACCAGGCGATCGAGGAGCTCAGGGGCGAGGTCGGCAGGGACCTGGTCGTGATCCGGGCCGACGTCGATCACGGCCCTGGTTGGGAGCAGGCCGGATTCCCCGGCGGTACCCTGCCGGAGGTCCAGCCGGATCAGGCTGCGGTGCTGATCTACACCTCCGGAAGCACCGGGCAGCCGAAAGGGGCTCTGCACACCCACCGCACCTTTGTCGCCGGGGGCTGGAACTCGGCAATTCCCCACGAGCTTTCTCCGGCGGACCGCACCTTGTGCGTGCTGCCGCTGTACCACCTGAACGCCGAAAGCGTCAGTCTGCTCGCCACACTGCTGACCGGCGGCTCGGTGGTGATGCCGCACCGATTCCTGGTGGGCAGCTTCTGGGAGTGGATCGCCGAGTATCGCTGCACGTGGTCCGCGCTCGTCCCCGCCATCATCTCCCAACTCCTGGAATGGGGCGACCCGCGTGCCGAGGGAAAGGGAGAGGCGCTCGAGCGGATCCGCTTCATGCGGTCCTCCTCGGCACCGCTGGCCCCATCCCTGCATCGGGCGTTCGAGGAGAAGTTCGGGATTTTGCTTCTCGAAGCGATGGGCTCGACCGAGTGCGGTGGCAACGCATTCACCAACCCGCTGCCCCCCGGAAAAGACAAGATCGGCACTCCCGGCCGCCCGTACGGCTTTGAAACTCGGATCGTCAGCCCCGAGGGGACGGAGGTCTCCCCGGGAGAGACGGGCGAAATCCAGCTTCGCGGGCCGAGCATCATGACCGGCTATTTCAAGAATCCGGAGGGGACTTCCGCTGTACTCGGTCGCGACGGGTGGCTGCGCACCGGCGACCTGGCTCATGTCGATGAGGACGGCTATGTGTTCATCGTCGGCAGGGCGAAGGAATTGATCATCAAAGGAGGGATGAACATCGCCCCCCGGCAGATCGATGATGTTCTGGTGAGTCACCCCGCGGTCTTGGAAGCCGCCGCGCTGGGCGTCCCCGATCATTTCCTCGGCGAGGATATCGTCGCGTTCGTCACCCTCAAGTCGGGCGCACGGGCCGACGAACAGCAGCTCCTCGACTTCTGTGAAAGCCAGTTGGGCAGCTTCAAAACACCCAGCGACATCTATTTCGTCCCGGACCTGCCCAAGGGTCCCACGGGCAAAGTCCAGCGGTTACGGCTGGGTGAGTGTTTCAAGGAGATCCTCCAGGTCTATCCCCGCGCAGCGGCGAAGGATGGTTCCGTCGATGGCCATGCCGGGGTCGGATCGGACTCTGCGGTCTTGACGCCCCGTACGCCGATCGAGGAGATCATCGCCGAAACCTGGGCCGGAATGCTCAAGATCCCAGTTCCGGGTGTCGGTCAGAATTTCTTCGGTTTAGGGGGCCACTCGCTCCAGGCCATCGAGATCCTCTGCCGGCTCCGTAAGCAGTTCAGCGTCGGATTATCCATCAACGATTTCTTCACGAAGCCGACCGTCGCCCAGCAGGCCGCCCTCGTGAGCGAGCGACTTGCCGGCGACGGGTGCAACGGGGAGATTTCCCGTCCCAACCCGACCGGCCCAAGCATCCACTCTGTCCCCTCGGGTCGAGAGACGCTCGAAGCCATTCTGGTGCAGAGACGGAATACCCTGGGCGAGGGCGGGATGATCCCTCCCAGGGACCGTTCCCTGGTTTGTCCTCTGTCCCCCGCACAGGAGAGGGTCTGGTTCCTCGATCTGCTGCACCCGGGCCAACGCGCTTATAATGACGCGGAGGCGGTTCGCATCCACGGCAAGCTGGACTCAAGCCTGATGGAAAAGGCGCTGAACGTCGTGGTCGAGCGGCATGAAGTCTTGCGGACGCTCATTCAAGTCGTCGACGGACGGCCCGTTCAAGTCGTCCACGACACCTGGCCTCTGCGGCTCTTGACGATCGACCTGTCCAGCCGGCCGGTCCAGGAGCGCGAGGCCGAGATCGAACGCCTCCTGGTCGAGGAGCCCCGCAGGGCTTACACCCTGAACGCCGAACCGGGCATTCGCGCCACCCTGATCCGGCTTACCCCCGAGGATCATGTCCTCATCGTGATGTTGCACCACATCGTGTGCGACGGCTGGTCCCTCGGTATCCTCTACCGGGAGCTGGGAGAGATTTACCGGGCGCTCTCCCGGCACCAACCTCATCAGCTTCCCCCCCCGCCGCTCCAGTATGGAGATTATGCCGCCTGGCAGCAGCAGAAGATCTTGCGAAATGAGTTCGCCGGAGAAGCGGCCTTCTGGAAAGAGTACCTCCGGGGGATACCCGATTACTTGGAGTTACCGGCCGAGGGTCCGCGGCCGGAGGCATTTACTTATGAAGGAGAGAAGCGAACCTTCCGCCTCGGGCGCGAGGTCTCGGCACGGATTCGCCGATTCAGCCGGAGCGAAGGGGTCAGTCTCTTCATGACATTGACGGCCGCCTTCAAGACCCTCCTCTATCGCTATACGGGCCAAGATGACGTCGTGCTGGGAGTGCCGATCGCTAACCGCGAGCGCCCTGAACTCACTTCTCTGTTCGGTTTCCTGATCGACTTTCAAGCGCTGCGGACCGACCTTTCCGGAAACCCCACATTCCGCGAACTGCTGGGGCGTGTCCGCGCAGGGTTGCTCGCCGTCCAGGATCACCGGGCGATCCCGTTTGATAAGGTGGTGGAGCTGCTCCGACCCCGGCGTGACCCTTCCCGCGCTCCGCTTTTCCAGACGATGTTGATCTGGAAGGACCGTGCCGTCCAGCTGCAATTCATCGAGCTGGAGGGGCTGACTGTCTCTCATCTGGAGGCTCATACTCGGGCTGCCAAGTACGACCTCACCCTGTACCTGAACGACGCGGGGGACGAGATCTGGCTGGAGGTGGAGTACTGCACCGATCTCTTCAGCGCCGACATGATCGCCCGGTTGGTCGGTCACTTCCAGACTTTGCTGGACGGCATCGTGGCCAACCCCGAGGAGCGACTGGACTCTCTGCCGCTGTTAACCTCCGCCGAATGCCAGCAGGTGTTGGTGGACTGGAACGATACCGCGGCGGATTGCCCGAGCGATTCCTGCCTGCACGAGCTGTTCGAGGAGCAAGTGGAGCGGACGCCTGGCAAGGTGGCTGTCGTCTGCGACGGTCGCCGGTATACCTACTCTGAGTTGAACCAGCGTGCCGACCACCTGGCCCGCCACTTGCGGTCGCTGGGCGTGGGCCCGGAAGTCTTGGTGGGTCTCTACCTCGAGCGTTCCCTGGAGATGGTCGTCGGTCTGATGGGCGTACTGAAGGCGGGAGGTGCGTACTTGCCGCTCGACCCATCGTATCCCGCCGACCGCCTGGGTTTCATGCTCGATGATGCCCGACCGAGAGTTGTTTTGACGCAGCGGAGATTCGCGGGTGCCCTCCCTCCGCACGCGGCTGCGGTTGTCTGTCTCGACGCACCGACTGCGCAAACTGCCGTGACGCCGACGGATTCACGTAACGGCCGTGATGGTCAGGGAGAGGTCCTCGGCAAGCCGAGCCCGGACTCTCTCGCCTACGTCCTCTATACGTCGGGTTCCACCGGACGGCCCAAAGGTGTTCAAATCACTCAACGCGCGGTGGTCAACTTATTGACTTCGATGCGCCGCGAGCCGGGATTGGTGCCAGAGGACACGTTTCTCGCTGTCACCACGCTGGCCTTTGACATCGCGGCGCTGGAGCTCTTTCTACCGCTGACGACCGGCGCGTGCCTGGTGATCGCCACCCACGCAGTGGCAGCCGATGGACAACGACTGGCTCGGCTGCTCGAGGATAGTAGCGCCACGGTGATGCAGGGCACTCCCGCCACCTGGCGGATGCTGCTCGGGGCGAGCTGGGGCGGCAACCCGAAGCTCAAGGTGCTATGCGGCGGAGAAGCACTGCCCCGCGACCTGGCCGAACGCCTGCTCCCGCTCTGCGCGGAGCTCTGGAACCTCTACGGCCCCACCGAGACCACGATCTGGTCGGCGGCATGGAGGGTCTCGCCCGGCCAGCCGATCCTCCTCGGCCGACCCATTGCCAACACCCAGTTCTACGTCCTCGATCGCCTGCACCGGCTCGTGCCAGTCGGCGTACCAGGCGAGCTGTTCATCGGCGGAGAAGGCTTGGCCCGAGGCTATCTGAACCAGCCAGAATTGACCGCCGGGCGGTTCATTGCAAACCTCTTCCGGCCGGATTCCAGCGCGCGCCTTTACCGGACTGGCGACTGTGTCCGCTATCGGCCCGACGGCTGTCTCGAGTACCTGGGACGCCTGGACCACCAGGTGAAGGTCCGTGGCCACCGGATCGAGCTGGGAGAGGTCGAGGTCGTCCTGGGGCAACACCCCCAGGTCCGAGAGCGGGTCGTCGTCGCTCGGCGAGATAGCTCCGGCGAAAATCGGTTGGTGGCGTATGTCGTACCGCGGGACAGCGTCGCTCTCACGTACGGGCAGCTTCGAGATTACCTCAAGCCGAAACTGCCGGCTTACATGATCCCGTCGGCGCTCGTGGTTCTCGACGCCCTCCCCCTGACTGCCAATGGCAAGTTGGACCGGCGGGCGTTGCCTGAACCGGGCGGTGAGGGCGCCGTAGTCTCCGGTGGCTACGCCACGCCCAGGACGGAGGTTGAAGAGAGGCTGGCCCTCACGTGGGCCGAGGTTTTGGGTCTGGAGCGCGTCGGGATCCACGACAACTTCTTCGAGCTCGGCGGGCATTCTCTGATGGCCATCCGTCTCTTTACTCGGATCGAAGCGGAGTTCGAACGGTCAATCCCCCTGGCAATCCTATTTCGTGCCCAAACCGTTAGCGAAATGGCTGCCATCCTGGTCGAAGCGCCGGTCCTTGACCCTCGGCCACGGACCTTGACGCTCCGAACCGGAGACAGTCGACGGCCACCTCTGTTCCTCGTTCATTCCCTCTCCGGAGAGCACTTGGGCTGGCGCCCGCTGATCAACCATTTGGGAACCGATCGTCCCGTCCTCGGCGTGACACTTCCGGAGAAAAATGGAGTTCGTCAAACATTCTGCGACATCGAGGCCTTGGCCGCCTATCATGTCGAACAGATGTGCGCCGTCGAACCCGAGGGCCCTTATCATCTCGCAGGTTTTTCCTTCGGCGCGACAGTTGCCCTCGAAATCGCCCAGCAATTAGTTGCCAGCGGACGCGAGGTCGGCTTGCTGGGAGCTATCGACTCGGGGCCTCTCCCACGGTACCAGATCGGGGAGCCATCCTCCTTTCACATTTGCTCTTTCGCTCGCAACCTATACTACTGGTTCATCGACGATTTCTGTGAGACTCACCCACGTGAAGTGCTTGCGCGTGCCTACCGAAGACTCAAGAAGGCCGCCGAGCGCGTCGGTATTGTTCCTAGCTCTCCGCCTCCTTCCCCCCTGCTTCGTGCACTGAAGATTCTCGAAGTGGAAAAACTCCCCGGTGATCTCCAGCGCGTGATCGAAATCAACTACCGGGCAAGGATGAGTTACCAGCCTCGGCCTTACCCCGGTCAAGTCACCCTCTTCCGCGTCCGCGCTGACTCCATGTTCCGCCCGCTCGAGCACGATCTGGGCTGGGGCCGATTCGCACTGGGTGGTGTGCAGGTTTTCACGATGAGCGGCAACCACCCAAACATCATGGAGGATCCGCGCGTTCAGAAGATGGCGAATCAACTCAGGAAATGGCTGGACGCGGTCGACCAATCAAGTCTGGTTCCTCGCCGGTCGCCCTCCTCGGTCGATCTCGCCGCTGGGCAACAGAAGCCGAACGATCGAGACCAGCTCGTGCGTGCGGGTCGCAGGTAGCTCTGGCAAGCTTTGGGCCTCCTGTTCGACCAGGATCGTTTCGCTCCAAGGTGGTGACCATGCCAGCGCAACAAGCTGTCGGAGTCGGTGACCTGGCCCCGGATTTCACCCTGCCGTCATCGACCGGCGAGATGGTGAGCCTGTCGGATTTCCGAGGGAGGTCGGAGGTCGTCCTCTTCTTCTATCCCAAGGACAACACTCCCGGCTGCACCGCGGAGGCCTGCGCGTTCCGGGACAGTCATGAGGTGTTCAAGGAAGCCGGCGCCGAGGTGATCGGCATCAGTTCCGACTCGGAGGGGTCGCACCGGCTCTTCGCGAAGCTCTGGAGTCTGCCATTCTTGCTCCTGTCCGACAGCAAGGGCGAGGTTCGCGCTCGCTACGGGGTTTCCCGGACTCTGGGACTGTTCCCCGGGCGCGTCACCTACCTGATCGACCGGGCCGGGGTGGTCCGGCACGTCTTCTCGTCGCAGTTGCAAACTGGCAGGCACGTGCAGGAAATGCTGGCAAAACTCAGGGAACCATCAGGCGAGTGAATCGATCGAGCGCCCGGAACTTGCATCAGTCCCGAGTCCGTGCGGGGTGCTCGGCAGGCTGCTGGGGCTGCCGCGGTCCGTCCGCAGCGGGTCTGTAGGCTTTCACGGACCCGCCCCGCTGCGTGGCCATCTCGAGCGTCCACTCGCGGACGACCTTGAATTCCCCGTCCTCGCCTCCCGCCGGGCCCGCGTTCTGGTGCAGGATGACCAGCACCGGCTTGGGCCCCCGCTTGCGCACGCGGGCGACGATCGCGGTGTGATGCGGATAACTCGAAGTCAGCGTCAGGAGGGCACCATCGCCGCGCACATGTTGCTTGACGAAGATCGCGTCCTCGAACTGGAGGATGTCGCCGGGCTGGAGGTCGCGAAGAGACTTTACCTCGTCGCCCCAGATGCCCAGAACAGGATCGGGCCGCCGGGCATGGCATTGGCGAAGCGCATCCACTGCCAGCGAGGTGCACTCGCCGTTGCCCACTTTCCGACCCAGTTTGGAACGAGCGTAGGCGACGATGCCGTCACCGAGCGTCGGGTTTGGTCCCAGCCCCCAAAGCGCCACGATGAGCATCGGGAACATTGCGATCCTCGACCGACGAATCCCGGGCAGAATTGCTTCCAGAGGCGAGGCCGGCCTCGCCAGCATCTATCCTGTTCCGCGGGCGCTCAAGGGTCAATCGAGAAGTGGAGCACCCGCGCACCCGCTGAACCCGGCCAAGCAGCGCCCTTGGCGAGACGCCGCGGCTCACCAGATCTGCCGGCAAGCTGAGAGGCGGCAACGGTGTTGCCTGTTGAGCTTGGTGGGTAAGGGATTCTCAGTGCCCCGCGAACGCGGGTTGCCCCGCATCCTGCGACCGCCGTCCCGTTTCCAACGTATCGCAGACCAGTCCGGCCACCAGCCAGCGGAGCGGCACATGCTGCTCGCGTGCTTCTTTTCGAAGTTGCTTCAGAAGATCGGCGGACAAGGTAACCATCACCTGAGAAGTCGCGTTCATGATCAGTCCCCATTGGCGATCAATGTCACAAATCTCCTGACAGTTTCTTGGACCTTGCAATCCGCGTGCCAAGCCCCGGATCAACAAAGCCCATCGAACCGAGAATGCAGGTTTCGAGTTGGTGCATTGATTCAATGTAACACTCTGTCTATAGAAACGTAGGCCACGATTCGCTGTGACCACAAAATGTGCCGAAAAAGGCGTCCTGATGTGTGAATCAGACAGTCCGCCAGGTCCGAGTCGCATGGTCGGGCGCCGGTCGGGTCGACGACGATCGGGTCATTCAGCAACGAGGGAGATGGAATTGAAACTGCTGGCTCAGGGCGATTCCGCACTGAAAGCGACGAGACCGTCGATCGAGAGCTCAAGCATGGTGAGCGTCGTCACCTTCTTGCCAGGGCATTTCGGCGCCGGAGTCCCTGGGGTCGGCCGGCTGCGTTTCCGGCGGTTCGGGCCGCGAGAACGCGCGGCTGATTCGCTCGCCCAGGACGTAGTAGACGGGGATGACGAACCGGCCGAGGACGGTGCTGATCAGCATGCCGGAGGCGATGACGATGCCCAGCGAGTTGCGGCTGTAGGCCCCTGCCCCGGTGGCGCGCGCCATGGGCAGAACACCCATGATGAAGGCGAACGAAGTCATGAGGATGGGCCGTAGCCTTTGCCGCGCGGCTTCCTTGGCCGAGTCGATGATGCTCATGCCCTGCTTTTCCATGAGCTCGACGCCGAACTCGACCACAAGAATGGCGTTCTTGGTTTCCAGGCCGATCAACATGACCAGGCCGATCTGGCCAAAGACGTCCAGCGGCAAGTTGAAGATCCAGAGGCCAAAGATCGCCCCGAAGGTGGCCAGGGGGACGGTCAGGATGATGACCATCGGGCGAATCCAGCTCTCGTAAAGTGCCGCCATGAAGAGGAAGACGCAGACGATCGAGAGCGCGAAGATGAACATCGCCAGGTTGCCGGTCTTCAGTTCCTGGTAGGTCGAGCCGGTCCATTCATAGCCGAAGCCGTCGGGGAGAGTCGCCGCCGCCACTTCCTGCATGGCTCCGGTGGCCTGACCCGAGCTGTAACCGGACGCGGGGTTGCCGGTGATCTTGGCCGCGTTGTAGAGGTTGTAGTGCGGAACGTCGATCGGGCCGACGATCGTCTTCACGTCACCGACGGCACTCAAGGGGACGCGGTCGCCTCGGTTGTTCAGGACCTGGAGCATCAGGATGTCGTCGGGAACCCTGCGGCGGTCGCCGCCGGACTGAACGTACACCCGCCAGGTCTTGCCGAACCGATTGAAGTCGTTGACGTAGAAGCCGCCGAGGTACACCTGAAGCGTCTCGAACACCGAGGAAACCGGCACGTCGAGGTTGCGGGCCTTGCCGCGATCGAGCTCGAACCGGAGCTGGGGTACGCGGACCGAGAACGGCGTGAAAAGGCCGGAGAGCTCGGGGCGTTGCCGGGCCTCGGCCAGGAAACGGTCGGTGACGTCGGCGAGCGCCTGCACGCCCCGTCCTTCGCGATCCTCGATCAGGAGCTCGAAGCCGCCCGTCGTGCCCAGCCCCTGGATCGGCGGGGGCGGGAAGACGAGCGCCAGGGCGTCTTGAACCTCGGCGGCAAGCGCCTGCTGGAGCCGCGCCACCAGGGCTCTGGCCCGCAGTTGGGGAGCCTTCCGCTCTTCCCATGGCTTGAGTACCACGTACACGGCTCCGCTATTGGACTGGTTGACCTGCGTGAGCGGGTTCAGGCCGTCGAACCGGATCGTGTCGGCGACGCCTTCGGTCTTCAGGGCGATTTGCTCGACGCGCTCCATGACCCGGGACGTGGGCTCCTGGGTGGTTCCATCCGGGGTCTGGACCGTGATGATGAGATATCCCTGGTCCTCCACGGGAACGAAGGACTTGGGCCGCTCGATGAGCATCCAGGCCGTCAAGGCCAGCAGCCCGAGCGAGGGGAGGACGATGGTCCACCAGTGGTGGGCCGTGTACTCGAGGAAGGAATCGTACGAGTTTTCCAGCCAGGTCATTCCCCGGTTGAACCAGCGGAAGAAGAAGAACCTCGACTCGCCGTGGTGGCTCTTGGCCTTGAGAAAAAGCCGGGCCATGGCCGGGCTGAAGGTCAGCGAGTTGATGGCCGAGAAGATGAACGAGAAGACGATCGTGAGGGCAAACTGGTTGTAGAGCCGGCCGGTAAGTCCCGGGATGAATGCCACCGGAACGAAGACGGCGGCCAGGACGAGGGTGATCGTGACGATCGGCGTGGTGATCTCGGCCATGGCGGCGCGGGTGGCTTCCAGCGGCTTGTAACCGCGCTCGAGGTACTTCTCGACGTTCTCGACCACGATGATCGCGTCGTCCACGACCAGGCCGATCGCCAGGACCAGGCCCATGAGCGTGAGCGTGTTGATCGAGAACCCGAACGCGGCCATGAGTCCGAACGTGGCGATCAGCGAGACGGGGATCGCGACCATGGGGATCAAGGTGGTGCGCAGCCCCTGCAGGAAGACGAACACGACGATCAAGACCAGAACGAAAGCCTCGAGCAGGGTGTGTTCCACCTCGTTGATGTTCTCCCCGACATACCGGGTCGTGTCGAAGGCGATCCGGTACTCGACATCAGGGGGAAAATTGCGGGCCAGCCGGTCCATCTCGTGCCTGACCTGTGCGACGATCGACAGGGCATTGGCGCTCGAGTACTGGTAGATCGGGATCGTGGCCGCGGCCTTGCCGCTGAGGTAGCCCGCCTGCTCGTAGGTCTCCGAGCCGAGCTCCACTCGGGCCACGTCGCCGAGGAAGACCTTCGAGCCGTCGGGTTTGGCCCGGACGATGATCTGCTCGAACTCGGGCACCTTCGACAATCGACCCTTGGCGGTGACCGGGAACTCGAACCGCTGGCCGGCGGGGACGGGCGGAGCGCCGATCTTGCCGGCGGCGGCCTGGCGGTTCTCCGACTTGATCGCGCTGATCACCTCGTCCGGAGAGATCTGCTGGTTGGCCATCCGGTCCGGGTCGAGCCAGATCCGCATGGCGTATTTCCGGCCGAAGACGTTGATGTCGCTGATCCCGCGAATTCGCTTCAGGACGTCCACGATATTGATCTGGACGTAATTGTCGAGGAAGTTCGAGTCGTAGGTTCCCCCGGGACTCACAAGGTTGACCACGCAGACCATGTTGGTGGTGGTCTTCTTGCTCTCGACACCGACTTGGGTCACCTCGGGAGGCAGAGTGGGCTTGGCGGTATCGACCTTGTTCTGGACGTCGATGGCCCCGATGTCCTGGGACGACCCGACATCCAGCGTGACCAGGATCCGCGAGACGCCATTGCTCGTGCTGTCCGACGACATGTAGATCATGCCGTTCACGCCGTTGACCTTCTGTTCGATCGGGGTGGTCACCGAGTCGGCGACTGTCTGGGCGTCGGCCCCCGTGTAGGTCGCGGTGATCTGGACCTGGGGAGGGACGATATCGGGATAGAGCGACACGGGCAGCACACCCATGCAGATGCCGCCAATGAGCACCAGGAGCAGGGCCAGGACAGTGGCGAAGATCGGCCGCCCGATGAAGAAGTTGACCATGGATTGTCGGTCTCACGGAGTGAATGTTCCGGAACCAAGGCGGGGTGAGCCCGGGGAGGCAACCCGGAGGCAGATCCTCGCGGGGTGACGTCACGTGGGACCCTTGGCGGGCACGGCAGAGGCCGGCGCGTTCGGGTCGCCCGCGGTCGCGCCCCGGATCCGCAAAAGAGGGCTGTCCATCGGATCCGGGACTTCGGACTCGGAATCAGGCCTGGTGAACTTCTCCAGCTCCGCCTCCTCGGTCTTGACGGTTTGTCCCGGGCGGACGAGCTGGACGCCCTTGACGATCACTTTCTGTCCTTCATTCAGGCCCGACTCGAGCACCACTAATCCCTGATAGACATCCAGCGGTTTGACGACGGCGACCTCAACCTTGTTCTGGTCGTCCACCACGAGGACGCGGGAACCTTCCTGGGCTTCGACCACGGCTGCGTCGGGAATGACGATTCCGCCGGCGTACTCGCCGATATTCAATTCCACTTTCACATATTCGCCGGGCAGTATCGTCTGGTCGGGATTGGGGACCTCGGCCTTGACCAGAACCGTCGAGGTTGTGGACTCGACGATGTTGTCCACGAACGTGACCTTGCCCGTGTGCGGATAGGCCTTCTGGCCTCCGATCCTCAGCTTGACCTCCAGTCCGTTCTTGACGAGCCTGGTGATGACCGGCAGGTAGCGCGACGCGGGCCGGAGATCGACGCCCATGGGATCGAGCTGCTGGATCGAGACCAGCGAGGTCGTATCGTCCAGCGAGGTCGCCGGACCGACGAGGTTGCCGAGCTTCACTTGCAGCTCGCCGATCCGGCCGTCGATCGGCGAGAACATCCGGCAGTAGCCGAGATCGATCTGGGCGGACGCGAGATCGGCCCTGGCCTGGTCGATCTTCGCCTGGGCGGAGAGAATGTTGATCTCGTAATCGGCCGTCGTTTGCTGGAGGCTTGCAGTGTCCGCCTCGACCTGGGCGGTGCTCTTGTCGACCTTGACCTTGGCCTGGTCATAATCTTCCTGAGAAGCTGCCTTCCGCGCCACCAGGTTGCGTTCCCGGCGCTCCTCCACCCGATCGAGCTGAAGCTGGGCGTCGTCGAGGGAGACCCGGGCCTTGGCCACCTCCTTGGCCCTGGACTCCCTGGCCTTCTTGAGCGCGGCGTCGGCTTCCTCGAGGGCCGCCTTCGCCTGCGCGACCTTGACCTTGAACGGCTCTTCTTCGATGACCAGCAGGAGCTGGTCTTTCTTGACGTTCGAGCCCTCGGTGAAATGCACCTCCTTGAGGAATCCCTTCACCCGCGCCCGGATCGTCACCTGGTTGAGTGCCCGCGTCGTCCCGTTGGGAAAGCGGATGATCGGCACGTCCATCTTGCGGGCCCGCACCACAGTGACCGTCGGCACCGGGGTCTGGCGCGGAGCGGCGGCCGCCGTGCGCACCCGGTCGCAGCCGCTTGAGGCCGCGGCCGCCGTCGCCAGGGAAACCGCAGCCAGCAGACACAGTTTGGCTGTCGTACCGTCACGTCTCTTCATCAGGACAAACCCAATCGTGAGGGAGAGCGAATGAACAGGAAGCCCGGAAAGTCGATCCAGTGCCGGTCGAATGCACTGGACCCTCGCCCTGAAGCTCGCTCTTCGTCGAGATTCCGCGACCTAATCTATTCAAGAACTCGCCGGGATTCCAGCCTGCAGCCCTATCGAGGGCGACCAGGGACGCATTTCCGAGGGCGACAGCTATCGAGAAAAATGACGGAAAGGATCAACCCCAAGCCGGTCGGGTCGTGTACCATGGCGTGATTCTCAGGGCACGCTGGAACGCGCGCCCTGATTGGGTATCATCGTCGAGCAGGACCTGGCAGAACCAGCTTCCCGGCGTCCGTGAGGCCGAGGGAGGGAACCGTGCGGTCGGTCTTCGTGTCGTCCCATCCCATAGTGCACCATAAGCTTGCGTCGTTGCGCGACGTCCGCACGGGCCCTCCCGAATTCCGTCACCTGGTGCGGACGCTGGCGGTCTTGATCGCGGCCGAGGCGACGGCCGACCTGCCGACGCGGGACGAGCAGGTCACCACGCCGCTGGGACTGGCAGCGAGTCGCGTCTTGACCGATATCGTCGGGATCGTGCCGGTCCTTCGCGCCGGGCTGGGCATGGCCGAGGGAATCCTCGAGCTGATCCCGGAAGCCGAGGTCTGGCACATCGGGCTCTTCCGCGACGAGACGACGCTTCGCCCCACCGAGTATTACAACAAGTTTCCGGCGCGGCCGCGGATCACCGTGGCGTTGGTGGTCGATCCGATGCTCGCGACCGGCGGCTCAGCGGTGCGGACCTGCGAGATCCTCAAGGCCGCCGGCGTCCCCCGCCTCAAGCTGCTCTCGCTGATCGCCGCCCCCGAGGGCATCGCCCGCATGAACCAGGCCATGCCCAATGTCGCCATTCACGTTGGTGCCGTCGATGAGCGGCTCAACGAGCTGGGCTTTATCGACCCCGGGCTGGGCGATGCGGGCGATCGCCAGTTCGCGACGGGAATGGACCGGTCCGGGGATTGATCCTTCAGCCACCAACCTCGCAGATGAAATCGTGGGAAGGTCTGACCGATCATGATGCCTGCCGTCGATATCATCCGCAAGAAGCGGAATGGGGAAGAGCTGAGCCGGGAAGAGATCGACTGGATGGTCGGGGGAATCGCCAGCGGGGACGTCGCCGACTACCAGTGGTCAGCACTTTTGATGGCGATCGTCTGGAAGGGCATGACGGCCGCCGAGACGGCCGGGCTCACCAAGGCGATGATGCACTCCGGCCTGGTCGTCGATCTGGGCGCGATTCCGGGCCGCAAGATCGACAAGCATAGCACGGGCGGGGTGGGCGACAAGACGTCGTTGATCCTGGCGCCGATCGCCGCCGCGGCGGGCGTCCCGGTCCCCATGGTCTCGGGACGCGGGCTCGGGCATACGGGGGGAACCCTGGACAAGCTCGAGTCGATTCCCGGATTCCGCACCGATCTGGACCTGCCCGCGTACAAGGATGTCTTGCGGCGGTGCGGGCTGGTGATGATCGGCCAGACGGCGGAGATTGCCCCGGCCGACAAGTTCCTCTACGCCCTGCGCGACGCGACGGCGACAGTCGAGTCGATCCCGCTGATCGCCGCCTCGATCATGTCCAAGAAGCTGGCCGAGGGGATCGACGGCCTGGTGCTCGACGTCAAGACCGGCGGTGGAGCGTTCATGGAGCGGTTCGGAGACGCCCGCAAGCTCGCGGAGACGATGTGTGCGATTGGCCGGAGCATGGGCAAGCGCGTCGTCGCCCTGATCACGCGCATGGATGAGCCGCTGGGCCGCGCCGTGGGGAATGCCGTGGAGGTGGCCGAGAGCGTGGAATGCCTGCGCGGCAAGGGACCGCTCGACCTGATGGAGCTGACGCTCGAGCTGGCCGCCGAGATGATCGTGCTGGGCGAGCGCGCACGGACCAGCAACGAGGCGAGAGAAATCTGCCGGCGGTTGATCGCCGATGGTCGAGCCCTCGAGCGGTTCCGGCGGATGATCGAGGCGCAAGGGGGCGATCCGCGCGTGCTGGACGACCCCACGCTCTTGCCGGCCCCGCGGCGGCGGATCGACGTCACCGCGTCGCGCACCGGAATCATCGGGCGACTGGCCGCACGACAGATCGGTCACGCCACCATGTTGCTGGGTGCCGGACGGGCACGGGTGGTCTCGAAAATCGATCCCGCCGTGGGAATCCTCCTGCACAAGAAGTCCGGCGATCACGTGCAGCAGGGGGAAGCCCTGTGCACGCTGCTGGTCAATGACGAGTCGCGTCTGGCCGAGGTCACCACGCTGGTCGCGAAGGCTTATTCGCTGGGCGACGAAGAGTTGACCGTTCCCGAGCAGGTTCTCGAGCGACTGGGTGGCTGAAAGTGGGCAAGCCTCGATCTTGCTCGTGGTCGGACTGAAAGGCAGTGGCTATGCGCAAGATCTTCCTCGTCATGATCACGGCCCTGAGCCTGGCCGTCGTGGCAGGCCGCGAATCGGTGGTTCGCGGAGGAGATCAAGAAAGCGCGGCAGCCCCAGGCTCTGACGCCCCGCAGCCGAAATCCGCGGTGAGTCCCCGGGGCAAGATCGACCTTGCGCATGCCACGGCGCGGCTGGAGCCCGAGGAAGTCCGCCGCGAGTACCGGATCTCGCTCGGGCCCTGGTCCACCCGGCTCTCGCTCCCCGATTCGATGGACCTGCTGGACCTTGCCGATCGAGCCCGGGGGCTGGTCGGGATGATTGCGATCCTGGGTGTTGCGTTCTTCCTGTCCGAGCACCCGCGGGCCATCTCGCGCCGGGTCGTCTTCTGGGGCCTTGTGCTGCAATGGAGCTGCGCATTGCTGGTCCTGCGAGTTCCGGCCGGTGTGCAGTTGCTGCGCCGGGCTGGTGACGCGGTAGAGGCAATGCTCGACTGCGCGCTGGCCGGGGCGGAGTTCGTCTTCGGCAAAGGGCTGGTGGACCGCGACGGCCCGGCCGGGTTCGTGTTCGCGTTTCGCGTCCTGCCCACTGTGATCTTCGTCGCGGCGCTGTTCGCGGTGCTCTATCACCTGGGGGTGATGCAGCGGATCGTCCGCGTGTTTGCCTGGATCATGGCCTGGCTGATGGGAACGAGCGGGGCCGAGTCTCTGAACGTGGCCGCGTCACTCTTCCTGGGCCAGACGGAGGCGCCCCTGACGATCCGGCCCTATCTGCCGCGGTTGACCAACTCGGAGCTGCTGACGGTAATGACCGCCGGCATGGCACACGTCTCGGGCGGGGTCATGGCGGCCTATTTCGCCTATGGCGTGGAACCCAGGCACGTCCTCACGGCCGTGATCATGACGGCACCCGGCGCCATCCTTCTCTCCAAGCTGCTGCTGCCGGAGACAGGAACGCCTGAGACGCTCGGTCACGTCCATACGGCCGACCACCGCACCGACGCCAACGTCCTTGACGCGGCAGCCCGGGGAACGCGCGACGGCCTGCACCTGGCCCTCAACATCGCGGCGATGCTGATCGCCTTCCTGGGCCTGATCGCTCTGGTGAACCTCGGCCTCGGCAAGCTCGGCACGTCGCTCCAGGCGATCTTCGGCTGGATCCTGTCCCCCGTCGCCTACCTGCTGGGCGTGCCGTGGAGCGACTGCCGCGCCGTGGGGGGCCTGCTGGGAACCCGCACGGTGCTCAACGAGCTGATCGCGTTCCAGGAGCTGGGCAAGCTGCGCGCTAACCTGATCGATCGGTCGTTCGTGATCGCCAGCTTCGCGCTCTGCGGGTTCGCCAACTTCAGCTCGATCGGGATCCAGCTCGGGGGTATCGGGGCCCTGGCGCCCGAGCGCCGGCACGACCTGGCACGCCTTGGCCTCCGCGCCCTCCTGGCCGGAACCATGGCCAACTTCCTGTCGGCCTGTATCGCGGGGATCCTTCTATGATCAAGGCATCTGTCGATCTCGCTGCGCGGGCGCTCGAGGCAGCCTCGGCCATCCGGGCGGTGATCCCGGAACTCCCCGCGATCGCCGTGGTTCTCGGCTCGGGTCTCAACTCGCTGGTCGAGGGGCTGGCCGACTCGGTGACGATCCCTTATGCGAAGGTACCCCACTTCCCGGTTCCCACCGTCGCCAGCCATGCGGGCAACGTGGTCGTGGGCAAGCTCGACGGCGCGGGCGTGCTGATGCTCCAGGGGCGGTTCCATTACTACGAGGGTCATCCCCTGCACGTGGTGACCTTGCCGGTACGGGTTCTCCAGTTCCTGGGAGTCCGCACCTTGATCCTGACGGCGGCCACTGGCGGGATCCGTTCGGAGCTAAGACCGGGCAACCTCGTATGCCTGTCCGACCACCTCAATCTGCTGGGCGCCAATCCGCTGCGCGGGCTGCACGACGAGCGGCTCGGGCCGAGGTTTCCCGACATGACCGAGGTTTACTCGAAGCGGCTGCGGAGCATCGCCCGCGACGAGGGCAAGCGGCTGGGAATCAACGTGATACCGGGCATTTATGCGTGCCTGCCAGGGCCAAGCTACGAGACGCCCGCCGAGATCCGGATGCTGCAAGCGCTGGGCGCCGATGTCGTGGGCATGTCCACGGTTCCCGAGGCCATCGTGGCCCGCCAAGCCGGCATCGATGTGCTGGCCTTCGCCCTGGTGACCAACGCCGCGGCGGGCGTCGCTGGCGCGCCGATCAGTCACCACGAGGTTCTCGAGGCCGGGAAGAAGGCCACGCCCATGCTGGCCAAGCTGATTCGCCGTGTCGTCTTGCGACTGTCGGGAATCGAGCCCGGCAAGACCGGGCTCACCGGCGATTTTCCGGTCATGGGTGGCGGTCCTTGATCCTGCCGATCAGGCCGGGCACATCGTACCCGATCAGGTTTTCGACCACCTCGTCGGCACCCGCGTCCCAGAGCGCCCGGGCCGGATGAGAGGTCGTCAGTCCGACTGCGTACATGCCCGCGGCCTTGGCGGCCTGGATGCCGACGGGGGCGTCCTCGAAGACGATCGAACGGGCCGGCTCGATGCCCGACCGGGCCGAGGCGACGAGGAAGACCTGGGGGTCGGGCTTGCCGCGCGTGATGTCTTCGAGCGCGGCGATCGCCGCGAACCGGCCGTCGAGCCCGCATTCGCGAACGGTCAGCTCGAGATTCGCCCGCACGCCGCTGGAGCCGATCGCCAGCCGCACGCCGCAGTCTGTCAGCGCATCGAGCACCTCGCGGACGCCGTCCATGAGTGCGATCTTGCCCTCGGCGATTTCGCGGTAACACTCTTCTTTGTGCGCCGAGTGGCGGGCGATCTCGACCTCGGACATCGCCTCGCCCGCAAGCAGGTGGAGGATGCTCGGATTGGTCATGCCGAAGGTCTGGTGGATGAAATCCGCGGTGATCGACAGACCGCTGCGCCGTCCGTACTCGAGCCATGCGCTCTGATGAAGTTTCAGGGTATCGACGAGCACGCCATCATGGTCAAAGATCGCCAGCCAGGCCCCATTGCTCGATGGCACGATGTCATCCTCTCTCACGCGGAAAGTTGGGTTTTCGGGCAACTCAAGCGGCATCCGCTATACCGACTCGCAGACCGCGTTGATCTCTTCGACGATCTGCCTCATGGTGTGCGTGCGGTTCCGGGGATCGGGCTCGAGCATGGGCAGGATCAGCGAGCGAAACGGCTCTGCCGCCTCGGCCGCCATGCGGGCCGGATCGAGCGAGCGGATCTGCTCCAGCACCTGAAGCACGTGAGGCGCGGGGAACGCCGTCTTGCCGGTGGCCAGCTCATAAAGCACCACGCCGAGTGCGAATATGTCGCTGGCGAAGGTCGCCGGCTCGCCGCGGGTCTGCTCGGGCGCCAGGTAGCGGGGTGTGCCGAACATTCCTTCGCCGGATTCGGCCATGCCCAGTTCGTTCGTGTCCTCGGGATTGACCGGACGCAAGCGGCGGAGCCGCCGGGCCAGGCCGAAATCGAGGATCTTCACCAGCCCATCGTCGCTGACCATCACGTTCTCGGGCTTCAGGTCGCCGTGGACAATCCCCGCCTCGTGCGCGACGGCCATCCCCGCGGCGATCTGGCGGCTGATCGACAGCAGGTCGTCGAGCGCGGGCGACTGGTCTCGGGGCAGGTTCGAGAGCGGCTGACCGGGTACATATTCCATGGCAATGATCGGCAGGCCCGCCGTGTCATCGACTGCGTAGATCGTGCACACATTGGGATGATTGAGCGCCGCGGCCGCGCGCGCCTCGGCCAGCGCGGTGCTGGGCGTGACCGGGCAGTCGGGCTTGAAGACCTTCAGGGCCACCGGCCGGTCAAGCTGAAGGTCGCGCGCCAGGTAAACCCGGGCGAAAGTCCCCGAGCCGATCTGCGACTCGACCAGGTAATGCGAGAAGAAATGACCCGGTCGCAGCGCCGCGTACGGATCGATATGCGATTGGTCGGGCATCCAGTCTTCGCGGCAAAGGCCCCCCGACTGCAAGGCCGAGAGAACCCGCAAGACTTCCTGGCTGCGCCGGCCCACGCTCAGGCTGTGCACAACCTGGTACTGAACCAGTCCGTCGGGATCGATCAGGAACAATCCCCGCACCGCGACCTGCTGCCGCTCCTGGTAAACCCGGTAAGCCTGCGACACCGAACCGTCCAGATCGCTGGCCAGCGGGAAATTCAGGCCGCCGAGTCCTCCCCGTGCTACCGGAGTCGCCATCCAGCGCTCGTGCAAATCCACGGGGTCACAGCTAACGCCCAGGATATCGCATTGATGCTTCTCGAACTCCTCGTAACCCTGGCTCAGACCGATCAGCTCGGTGGGGCAAATCAGGGAAAAATCGCGGGGGTAGAATAGCAGGAGCAGCCAGCCACCGCGGTAATCTTCGAGCGTCACACAGGTGCGGGACGGATCGGGAAACCGGGTGCAAGGCAGCTCGAAAGCCGGGGCAGGGTTGCCAATGAGGGTCGAAAGCATCGCCGGGTTGTGGTCCCAAACCTTGAGTCGCATGAGCTTTTGATACGATGGAAAATCAACACCGCGATCTGAGTCCGTCCGCGTATCGATTACCACTTTCTGGATTCTAAGGACTGGGGCAAGCCCTGGCGAGCGGCCGGTGCAGAAGCGCCAGGTCCCTGGTTGGGCGCTCACTCCCGCGCCCTCCTGCATCAGGCGGATGAGGTGCTCTTGTATGTCCCCGGGCCAGATCCGAATGAGTTCGTGCAAACGTTCCTGATTGTTGGAGAACAGGGCGCGTGTCGCCTCCTCGAAATCGGGCAGGTTTCCGGCCATCGCCGCCATGAAACGGTAAAACCAAAGTCAATAATAACCGGGTAAAATGATCGTCGAGGGCTCTTCCGCAGTAATCTCGCCAAACTAAAGATAAATCTAAAAAATCGAGCATTCTTCGCGACAATGTAGTATCTTCGAAATGAGCTTGCCACCATTTGGAGCACGACAAGCCTTCATGTCACGAAGGCGGGCAGTGTCCCGTCATGGTCTTCTGAGGAGCGTGACCTCGTGGTAACTCTTATCGAGCAGGTCGAGGAGCGAGTTCGACAGTCAACTCACGGTTGCATCCGGCATCTCGTGGTCAGAGAAGAACGCGGACACATTCTGGTTCAGGGACAGGCACCGACGCAATACGCGAAACAGCTCGCCTTGTGCGGGGCACTCCAGTTCGTCTCGGGTGAACGTCTCCGCGCCGAGATCACCGTCGGGTAACGGGTCGGTCGCCGAGTCCTGAGTGAGTGCGCTGATAGCAGGGGAGAGCAAAGTAGAGCAGAGCCGCGCGGGTACCGGATGTGCAGGCAGTTCGCTCGGAGGCGTATTGCACCCATGGCACGTCCGGAAGCCCGAGAAATGGAAGCGGAACGTCCCCACAAGACCTCGCTGGCCTCGGTCGGGACCTCCGGCTTCTCCTATCGCGACTGGAAGGGGATTCTCTATCCCGACTGGATGCCGGCGCGGGACTGGTTTCACTATTACGCCACGAGGTTCAATGCCGTCGAGATCAACCTGACGTTTTACCGACCGCCGACGGCGAAGATGCTCGAGCGGTGGCAGGAGTCGGTGCCGCCCGGATTCGCCTTTGTGCTCAAGGCCAGCCAGTTGATCACGCATCAGCGGCGGCTGGCCAATTGCGGCGCGGATCTCGAGCGGATGGTCGCGGGGTACGCTCCGCTCGGGGCGCAACTCGCCTGCATCCTGTTCCAGCTTCCGCCTTCGCTCGGGCGAGACGACGAGCGGCTTGAGCGGTTCATCCATCTCGCCGCGGAGAACCTCGAGTGCGCGCCTATTTCGCCTTGCCACGCGCTTGAGTTCCGGAATGCGTCCTGGAATACAGTCGAGACGCTCGATCTGCTGGCCCGGCACGGCTGCGGCATGGTGCTTCATGACATGAAGGGGTCTGGCGGCTGGCAGTGGAAGCAGGGAAAGCTCGAGGCGGGCAAGCTATCGCTGAGCGTTGCCGAGCTGTTCTGCCGGCCGGTGCCGTTGATTTATTTTCGGTTCCACGGCACGACGGGCAAGTATGCCGGAGAGTACGGCCAGCAACTTCTCGAGCCCTGGTCCATGCTGGCCCGCTCCGCGCTCGAGCGGAAGATCCCGGTCCACGCCTACTTCAACAACACCCAGGCAGGCGCCGCGGTCCGGGATGCCTTGCGGCTTGCCGAAATGCTGAGCGAGTGAAGGACGGTAGACTTGCGGGCAAGCTTGTGCCGGCTTGTCGGAAAAACGACTCACAGATAAACTAAGGATGCATAGGGACCAGTGAGGGAGCGAGGGCGAGGGGTGGATTCATGCCCGTTGTCATCCCCGATGAGGCACTGCTAGAGGCGGGATGGAATCCGCGTGACGCACTCGTCGAGTTCGCCTGCCGGCTCTTCGACGCGGGCAAGCTGACGCTTCCCTCAGCGGTGCGGCTGGCGGCAATGTCGCGGGTTGCTTTCGAACAAGAGTTGCTGTCGCGGCGAATCCCGATCTATCGGCCAACACTCGAAGACCTCGAAGTCGACCTGGAAGCGCTCAAGCGCTACGACTCGGCTTCCGCATAGTCAAAATCGACTACTCACCACCGTCGTCTCGCCTTCCAAAACTCCATCCCGTCTCAGTTGTAGTGAATTCCGTCTTCCGTCTGGCGAGTCCGGGGACGGGGCGGGGCGATGTCCTGAACCGGGGGGGCCGGCTCGACGGCGGCGCCTCGGGGGATGATGCTCGGGGCCGCGTCGTCGATGGGGTCGAGCCCGGTGGCGAACTGGAGATCGTTCATGGTCTGCTCGGTCTGGACGAGGCTGGCGGCAACCTGGTCCACCTGGCCGGAGACGAACTGAGGATCCTGGCGGTTGATGGCCAGCTCCGTGATCGAGGAGATCTTGTTTTCCAGGCGCTCGATCTCGGCCTCGACGAGCTCGAAGTTCTCCTTGGCCTTGTGCAGGTTCTCCAGGCGGCCGCGGCAGGTTTCCAGGTTGTCCAGAAGTGCCTTGCGGATGGTCTGCCGGGGTGAGGTCCCTGCCGCGTTCTCGGAGGGCATGCGGGCGATCCGGTCTTCCAGGCGCTTGATCTCGGTCTGGATCTGGCCCTCACTGGTACGCTCGAAGAACCGCTCGAGCATGGTCTGGGTATAGACTAGACGGAGGTAAATCCAGAGCAGCCGCTCCAGGCCGGATAGCTGCAACTCCTCGAGCGGCTCGGGCGTGGCGCCGGCGTTGAGATCTTCGGAGGCCCGCATTTGCTGGGCGATTTGCCGCAAGGCAAGGCAACGATCGCGCAGGCCCTCGAAACGGCGAAGCTGGCGCGGGGGCAGCGACTTGAGAATCCGGTCGAAGGCCTCGGCGACCACAACGGACCCCTGTTCGCGGACCGCCTTGTGCTCCTGGACGTCAACGTACCTTTGAAACTTCGGGTGCGTGCCCAGCACCCCCAGGTAGGTGGTCTCGCCGGCCAGCACCAGCGGGACGAGCACGTCGGGGTGGCCCGAAATCAACGCGAACCCCATGCTGCCCAGGAAGGCCAGCAGGTTCCAGTGGTTCAGAAACGCTTTTTTTATGTATTTTCCCAGGCCCACGTCACTCGGTTACCTTTTAGTACTGTTTCAAGGATGGGTCCCGGCCTCTTCCTGATCCTGATCCTGATCCTGATCCCGCTCTTGCTATCTACTCTTACTCTCTCCTCTTACTCTTTGTACAAGACTCATGACGATACGCCGACGAGCAAGAGCAAGATGAAGGTCAAGATCAGGAGTAAGATCAAGATCAAGATCAGGAGTAAGAACTGGGAAGACAGCTCCCTCCTGCATCATGCGACCGGCATGAGACCCCTCCTCTCATGACTCTTCTGGCTCATGTCCCGGCGCGCTGGCTTTCCTCGAGTTGGCTGATCAGGTCGCGAAGGTAATAGACGGTCTCCTGGAACCTTGGCTGGCGCTGCATCTCCTTGGACGGGCGGTCCGAGGGTTCGACCTTGAGCTCACGCAGAATTGTACCCGGAGAATTGCTCACCACGTAGATACGATCGCTCAGGAACACGGCCTCCTCGATCGAGTGGGTGACGAAGAAGACCGTGGCCTGGGTCTGCCGCCAGAGGTCGAGCAAGAGGTCCTGCATGTTCATTCGGGTCATCGGGTCGAGGGCCCCGAAGGGTTCGTCCATGAGGATGATTCGCGGCCGGAGGATGAGCGTCTGGGCGATGGCCACGCGCTGGCGCATGCCGCCGGAAAGCTCGTGGGGATACTTGTACTGGTCGTGCTCGACGCTCAGCCCGACGTTGCCGATCCACTGCCGCGCCAGCTCGTAACGGAGCTTGCGGGCCACGCCCTGGCACTCGAGGCCGAAGGCGACGTTGTCGAGCACGTTGCGGTGATCGAAGCTGGTGTAGTCCTGAAAGACCATGCCGCGGTCCGGACCCGGGCGTTGCACCGGCTGGCCGAAGACCAGCACGTCGCCGCTGGTGGGCGGGTGCTGGGGGCGCAGGCCGGCGATCAGCCGCAAGATCGTGCTCTTGCCGCAGCCGCTGGGCCCGAGGACGCCGACGAACTCGCCCTTGTCCTCCAGGTCGGGAACCACGAAGGTGACGTCGCGGATGGCCGTGAATTCGTTCGGTCCCCCCGGATTGTACGTCTTCGTCACGTTGCGGAACTCGACGACGTGCGGCAGCGCTGCCTCGTCGGCAGTCTGGACGTGGTCGAGGACTTCGCCGATGCCAATGGCCGCCGGACCGGATGCCAGATTGGCTGCGGGCTCGGAAGCAACGGCGGAATCCGCGTCAGAAAGGCTCATGAGCGTGGTTGATCCGAGGCACAAGATTCCGCCGGGGGCGTGGGCAAGCCGCCGGCGGCTACGGGAAGGGCCGGCCGCCAGATCAGCCCCTTCAGGTCTTCCCAGCCATGCATCACGCCACGAACCAGACTGTGAAGCAGGCCGCTGCCGCCGTAGCGATAGGGGAAAAGTTCCTGCTGGATCCACAATAACACGTAATCGATGACCAGGGCCACGACAGGAATGATCAGCAGCACAAGCATCACGTGTTCGCGTGGGCCTCGTCGTTGCGAGGTGTTGATGATGTCACCCAGCCCGCCCGATTCACCGCCGAACTTGATGACCTCGGCCAGCATGATGTAGCCGAATGCCAGCGAAAACAGCAGCCGCAAGGAGTTGAAGACGCTGGGCAGGGCCAGCGGGACAAGCACCTTGAAGATCGTCTGCCAGCGGCCGGCCCCCAGGGTATAGGCGGAATCGACGTAAGATTCGCGGACCTCGCCGATCGCCCGGGCCGTGTCGGAGATGATGAACGCGACGCAGGCGATGAAGATGAACATCACCTTCTGAAGCTCGCCAATTCCGAAGAGCGAGAAGGTCAGCGGAATCAGGGCCGCAACCGGGATGTTACGGCCGAAAAGCGTCATCGGCAGGAACAAGGCGTTGACCCGCGAGAAGCACCCGCAGAGCACGCCCAGGGGCACGCCCACCAGCGTGGCCAGGCCGAAGCCGGAGCCCACCCGGCGGAGGGTGGTCAGCAGGTTGCGCGTCAGACCCCGATCGAACCAGAGGCTGTGGAAGCTGGCAAAGGTCTCCCATGGGCTGGACAGCCCTTTCGACGGCGAGATGATCCGCTCCTCGGGCTCGCCCCGGGTGACGAACCACCAGAGTGCCAGGCAGCCCCCGACGCCCATCAGGCCGATCACCACGACCTGCCACTGCGGAGCCTGTTCCCGCAGACCCAGGAAGATGCGTGAGCGCAGGCCCAGAGGTCTCGGGCTGCCGACCGTGGCCGGGGATCCGCAGCCCTTCTCAATCGTCGGGTTTCCCGGTGACGGCGCCGGCTGCTCGGGTTCTGATCTTGCCATCAGGTCCGTACTCGCGAGGTTCCAGGAGCGGAAAACGCGGCTCAGGTCGCTTTTTCGGCCGTGAGCACCTTGATCTCGACCCGCCGGTTCTTGGTGTGGTTGAGCGGATCGCTCGGGTCAGCCGGCCGGTCCCAGCCCACGCCATCGACGTTGAACCGGTTGGGATCGAGGTCGGGGTACTTCTGCACCAGGGCCTCCTTGATGGCGTTGGCCCGGTTCTGCGAGAGTTCCTTGACCAGTGCGGCAGGGACCTGGCCCTTCATCGAGCTGTCGGTGTGGCCCTCGATCACGATCCGGGCGGCGCCGAACTGGCCGGCAAGCTGCGCGATCTCCTCGAGCACATTATTCACGTTGGGGTCGTAGAGCTCCTCGACCGACTTGCCATCCGTCATCCGGGTGACCTTCTTGAACGGATCCCAGCTATTGGGGAAGAAGTGCATCACCACCGTGTTGGTCAAGATCTCCTCGCCCTCGGCCCGCACCGTTTGCAGTTCCTTGGGAGCGAGCTGGGTGCCGTACTCGACCTTCTGCGAGGCGTACTTGGCGTCCTGGCCCAGCTTCTGGATGATCGAGAAATCCATGACCTGATCGAACGGTACCGGCCGGTGGCCGATCGCGCCGATGCGGCGGTAGAGCAGATACGACCGCTGCCAGATGCGCTCGAAATTGGTCGGGTTGTTCTGGTTGATAAAGAACTGGAAATTCTCGGCCCAGTTGGTGCTGTGCGCATCGCCCAGCATCCCCAGCGCGTCGGAGGCGGGGATATTGTAGCCGGAGGCCATGAGCCCGGAGACCTTCTGCCGCTCGGGCTCGTTCTTGAGCCGCTCCATGGCGTCGAAGATACCCCGGCTGATGGCTTCGATGACCGGCGTGTTGTCGCGCGCGAAATCGGCCCGGGCGAACCAGACGTCGGCGATCAAGTGGTTGGCTTCCTTGGTGGTCACCAGCAGGCGGTTGCCCTTGGCCTTGGCCAGGTTGTAGATGTCCGGAGCCCACGAAACGCAGCCGGCGATATCTTTCTGGGCGTTGAACGCGGCCGCCGCCTGGAAGGCATCCTCGGTGAAGACCATGTTCACCTCCGACGGCTGCACCCCGCCGGAGACCAGCATGTTGAGCGCGAAGTAGTGCGACGGCGAGTTCTGGGCCAGAACGATCTTCTTGCCCCGCAGGTCGGCGACCGTCTTGATGTTCTCGCGGACCACGACCCCGTCGCCGCCGTTGGAGAAATCGACCTGCTGGTAGACCCGAGGCATGATCCGGCTGTCGCGCGGGATGCCTTGCGGATCGACGAAGCTCTCCAGGAAAAGCGGGACCATGTCGAGCGTCGCCCAGCCGATGTGGACTTCCCCGGCGGCGTAGGCGTCGCGCATCTGGACGGGGTTGTCGATCAGCACCAGGTCGACCTTGAACGGCTTGCCGTCGGCCGTTTTCCACTCCTGCCCGGCCTTGAACCCGTTGTTGGCCAGGACGATCGGAGCCCAGCCGGCCCAGACGTTCAGCGCGAACCGGACGGTGTTGTCCTTGAGCGGTTTGTAGGCAGCCACTCCCTTGACCGGCGGCAGCTTTTCGGCCGGCTTGAAATTGTACTCCTTGACTGTCGTGGGACTGGTGGAGTCGGTCGATTCCGCGTGCTGCTCGGGGCCCAGGTCCTTGGGCTCGAGCTTGCCCTGCGGCTGGCCCCCGGCGCCGCCCTGCGGCTGGACCGGCTTCGGCGCGACGATGTCGCTGCGATAAACCGCAAACGCGATCAGACCCAGAACGACCAGCGCCAGGGCCACGTAGAATGTGGGCTTCGGTTGTCCGGCGGCCATTGTTCGTGTTCCTCTCTTGGACGACTGGTAGGTCAGGCTTTCCAGCCTGACTCTGAAACTTGTCAGGCTGGAAAGCCTGACCTACTTCCTTGCCGGGGTAATAGGCGACGGTGATGCAGCCCCGCTGACGACCCCTCGACTCGACATCTCAGGGTAATGACAGTGCAAGCGTCATGCAAGCACGGATTTTGCACGAGGGGCGTCTTTGAGTGTCTTCGCCAGATCGGCGATGATCTTGGAGGCTCTCGGCGATCGCCCGCGGCGATTTCAAGACCCCTCGGTGACCCTGGTCCTGGCCGGCCCGAGCCGATCGGGCGGCTCGATTCCGGGAACGGTCTGCGGCGAGGAAGGTTCGATTTGCCGCTCGAACTCGCGGAGCGCGTCCTCGGCGAGCTGGCCCTCCGCAGCCTGTTCCTGGCGGATCGTCTCGACACCCTCGCCGGAGAGGTCCGCGGCCACGCGCACCTGCGCCCGGTTGAGGTCGATCTTTTCCTGGATGGTCGATTCGAGCTGGCCGAAATCGGTGGTCACGTTGACATGAAAATCCTGAGCCAGTCTGGCCATTTCGGCTTCGGCCGCGCTCATCTTGAGGTCGGCGTCGTAGCGGGCGATCTTGTCGCGGATCTCGGCCAGCTTGCCGCCGGCGTGCTTGATCTTCAGCAGGTTGTTCTCGTAGGCTTGCTCGTGCATCCTGAGCTGGCCCTGGTTCTCGGCGAGCTCCTGGCGGGCGCGCTGGAGTTCCAGCACGAACCGGCCGGCCGATTCGCGGTCGCCCTCCTTGAGGCAAGTCTTGACCGTCGCCTCCAGCCGCCTCACGTTGGCCTCGTTGCGGGCCACCTGGCGGCCGACCCGCTCGACGAACGCCCGGAACTCGGCCAGACCGACCCGGCCTTCTCGCAATTGCGCGACGGCCCGGTCGTACTCCTGCTGCATCGCCGCGATAGGGTCGGCAGACCAGAAGAAATCGGCCAGCTTGTTGAGCTGGGCCTGAATCGTCCGCCAGAGTTTTCCCAGGATCATCGGCTTGCCGGTCCTTTTCGCGCGCTGGTGCCGTACATGGAAGATTGTCGCTTTGTACCGTTTCGCTTGCCGGTCGTCCAGCAGTCTCGCGATCTCGCGGCGAACGCCTCAAAACGTAGACCCACCGGTCAAGGCAGCAGGGGACCGGTGGGTCTCGTTGGTTTCAGGTTTCGTCCAGACAGGCTGTCTGCGTTATTGCACCACGGCGACGGGTCCGCCCGGCGCAAGCACGGTTGCCGCTGGCACCTGGACCGCCTCCGCGGCCACGGGGTTGGTCTGGACCGGGTCTGCGACGGCAGCCGGGGCTGGTACGGCAGCCGTTGCCACCGGTGCGGCGGTCTGGGCTCGCGTCAGGCTCACGCGCACCCAGCCCGAGGGATCCAGCGGGGAGATCGACTGGATGACAAAGCCGCGAAGATTCACATTGTCCAGATTGGCCACGACCGGCTGGCTGCGCAGCCGGGCGCCGATGCCGCTGATGACAAACGCGCCGCCCAACCGGCTGACCTTGGACGGCTTCGATTCGTCGTCGTTGATCGCCAGGACCTGGGAGTTTGTCGAGGGGGAGAAATCCTCGACCTTGGCCCGGATCCGGTGCGATCCTGGCGCGGGCTCTTCCACCTGGTAGGAGAAGGCGACTTCGAGGTGCGGAATCTGGACCCGGAGAATTCTGGCGGACACGCCGATCATTGACGCAGCCTGGCTCGATTTGTCAGGCGCGGGAACTTCCAGCTCGACGTCGCGTACGCTCGCCACAAGGAAGCCGCGGGCATCGACGGCGAACTCGGGTGCCTGGGCTGGCCGCTTGACGCGGATGGCCGTCACCTTGAGATTATTCGCCTTGTGGGCCTCGTCGACCGCCCTGGCATAGGCGGGAAAACCCACGTTCGTGGCGATCGTCGCCGCCTGCTGAGGAGGACTGCCCGGCGGCACGTCCTTGGTCACGATCACCAGGTTGGCAACCTGCTGGACTTCCCCGCGCTGGAACAGCCCGTCAGCAACGCTGTTGAGCACCGAGCTCAGATGCACGTCGGCTGTCAGACCCGGATCAGGGGCGGCCAGCTTGGCGGGTTGCGGTGCATCGGCCCCGCGCTGGCGGTCACCGGATCGCGACTGGAGCAAGCCTCCCACATAGACCGCCTCGGGACGCGACCGCAACGACAGCCCCGAGATCAGGAAGTCCTGGAAGGCGAACGTGTTGTTCCCGATCAAGTACTGGGCAAGCTGGGCATTACGCTCGGCTTGCTGACCGGCGATCCGCTCCTGAGCTTCTTCCTGGGCCTCTTGGGGGATTCTCTGGCGGAAGTTGCCGATGGCACCTTCGTAGACCTTCTGGGTAATCTTGTTCTGGTTCATGCCGATCAGGCCAGCGACCAGCCGGCCAAACCCTCCACCCGGTTCCGGGGCGGAGCAGATCGAGGCGTCGATGTTGTGGTTGTACGCAGGCCAGATTACCAGGCCGCTCGTGCGCAGCACCGTGTAGATTGTGAGCTGGGCCCAGTCGTAGCTGGTTGCGGAAAACCCGTATAGCTTGACGGCGCGCTGGCCCCGGGGATCGCTGGCGATCTGATTCTGGAAATCCGTGATCGGCGTGGCGCTCGTCAGCAACTGGCTGTTGTAGAAGGCGATGCCGTCATCGCTGGGCAGCAGGCCGAATCCCGTCTTGGGCCCGGCGGTCACCTGCGACCAGTAGCCCTTACGGTAGACCGGGCCGGAGGTTACCAGGTTCTGGTCGAACACGGGCTGGACGACGTTGACATCGGCGGTGATATCCAGGTTCGGCTGATTGAACAGGTCGTTGACCGCCGTCTGCAGCTCCCACGCGGGCTGCCAGGGCCGGTCTTGATTGTGGGTTTGCAAGGACCGGAGGGCATCGTGCACCCGCTTGAGCCCCTCTTGCCTCTGGGCCACCGTGGTAGCGCCATTGTATTCGCCCAAAGCCTGCCCCAGGTCGTTGGACACGAAATCAACCCAGCGCTGGCGATTGGCGATGATTGACGGGTCCGAGGAGGGAGGCAAGTTGTGGACCGTCTCGTCAAGCCGGCGCTCGGCCCACGCCAGGCGCACTCGTGGCCGCAGCCACTGCCGGAGCTCTTCGCGAAGCTGAATCGCGGGAGCCCAGGGAACCGCGGCCAGGGCGACCGACATCTGGTAGATGCGGCCAAGCGCGATCAGCCGATCGGCCTGGTTGTCTGCCTGCGAATACGTGCGCAGATCATTCAGCAGGGCGTCAAAAAAAACGTTCCAGCCGGGTGCGTTGGGATCCGCAACGGCTCCCGGCCGCGACCAACTGTCACGGATCGATGAGATCGTCTGCTCAACTCCCATGTAGCTCGCTGGCGCCGGAGCGGCCGCCTGCGCGAAATTCGAGCTTCCTACCCCCAGTGCAATCAGCATCCCTGCCACGATCGTCGCAACAACGTGGCGTTGCATTCATTCTCTCCATCAGGTGTTTACACCGGCGCCGAGCGATCAACAGATCACTCTATCGCCCTGGTGCGGACAATAGTTGACCGATTTTCCCGGCCATGCTACCAAAACCCGTTCAATCTGCCTATTTGCATGACTGGAGGATCGAACGTGATATTAACCCGGCACGAAAGAAACGCATGTAGGTCAGGCTTTCCAGCCTGACTCTGAGCCTTGTCAGGCTGGAAAGCCTGACCTACTTCCTTGCCGGGGTAATATCCTCACGCCGATCGGGCAGGCGATGACGCAACGAAGGACCTGCCGATCTCGCCGCCACAGTTGCCGACCCGGCCTTGCCCTTGCAATCCTTCGGCGTGACGTCCGCTGGATGGGACGACAGAGTTCATCGCTCCGTGGTAGACCCGCACACCCGGCACCGGTTGCCCCGCGGTTGGCACGAACAAGCCGGCCGAGGAAAAGAAGACCGGCCAACCGAAATGACCTGCCGGGTCTGGCCGGCGAGATCCTGGCCGACGACGCTCTTGACCCTCTTGAACCGGGCGTGCCGGCGCAATAATTGGCGCTCGATCGCGAATAACCTGGGCGCGGCCGACCGTGTTTCGGACTGTATCGGCGCAACGATCGAGGGCGGAATGAAAACAGCAACTGCGACGAGTCGCTTTTGGAACAGGAGGCCCAGCATGGCTTCATTAGAGACGGCCTGGCCCACCGTTCAACTCCGGGCTATCGGCGAGGCCTGGCGGCTGTACCGGCGGCACTGGGGAGTCTGGTCGTTGACGATGCTGGTCTCAATCGTCGGCGCGGCGATCGGCGAGGGAATTGGCACATTGCTGCTGCGCGCGGCTTCCCTCGGGATGCTTGGCGGTCTGATCGGGCTGGGAGACTCCGGCTTGCCGATTTTGCCCGTGATCCTGGGCACGATCGTCGCCGGTTTCTTCCTCGGCGGCATGATCCGGATGGCCGTCAACCAGGTGCGTGGCCGGCCGCCGCACTTGGGAGACCTCCTCAGCATCACTGACGTCTGGTTCGACCTGGCCCTCGGTTCCGGCTTGCTGGGACTTTTCCTCTTCGTCGGCTGGCACCTTTTTGTGGTCCCAGGGCTGATCGTCGGCGGGCTGCTGATGTTCATGTACCCCTTGATCGTCGATGGCCGCCTGCCGGCAACCGGGGCGATCATCCAGAGTTACCACGCGCTCAAGTCTCAATGGCTGGTCGCCACGGTCGTGCACCTGGCCGTCGCCACCGTCGCCGGGCTGGGTGGCCTTCTGGGCGGTATTGGCCTCGTCGTGACCGGGCCGCTCTATGCCCTGTCCATCGCCGTTATGTATCGCGACCTCTTCCTCAGCCCCTACTCACCCGCCTGGGCAAAGCCCCGGGAACCGTTCGAAGCGTATTGAGCTCGAGCCACTCGGAAAACCGCAGATATTCTCAACCATCACGTTGGGCGCGGGTCTTCTGACCCGCGCCCAACGTGTTCCGCTTGTGAATCATGGTTGTTTGTTCAGGGGTGCGGGTGGCTGCTGGGCAGGGGCTCTCTTCTGCAAATCCTGGTAGCTCATCCCGTTGAAGAATTCCCCGGGCTCGGTGCCGCCGCTGGCCGGTGACGCCGCTGTTGCGGCCAGGGCAGGGGCGATCTGGTTCCGCAGGTCCACGAGCTTGGCGTAGAGCGAGTCGTAGACCTCCCTCTGTTTGGGGGTGGTCGCCGGTCCAAAGCGGAAGTTGAACGCGTTCATGAAGCCGAGCAGCTCGCCAACCGTGGCGTCGGGACGCTTCTCCACGCCGGCGAGGATCAGGTCGAGCGCGGGGGTATCGAGCATGGCGACCAGACCGTGCAAGGCTTTGAGGTACTTGTCGGCCTCCACGCGATCCTTGGAGTTCGCCGGCAGCAACTTGTCGGCCTTGGCCTCGGCCTGATTGATCGCCGCGAGCAGTTTGTCGATCGTCGCCTTGTCGGGGTTCTTGTCGTCCTCGATCTGCTTCCGGATCTCCTGGCCCAGGGCCTTGATGGTTTCTCGATCGGCTGCGAATTCGGGAGCCAGGAGGGCCTTGGGTGGACCACCCTGGGCGAGCTGGTGGATGCTCATCGTGATCGCGGCGGAGGCCGACTGGAACGGGATGTTGCGGATCGTCTCGCCGCCGATCTTGACCTGGCCGCTCTGGAGGGCCTTGCTGTAGATCCGGGGATCGTTGATCTCGTCGAGCGCGACGTTCAACGCGTCTCCCCGGTAGATGTCCGCCCGCTCGGGGTTGTTCCGGAGCCGTTCCCTGATCTTGTCGGCGGCCTGGTTGGTCTGGAATCGATCCAGGGCCAGTTTCCCGTGATGAAGCCGGTTCGCATTCATCTGCGACTCATACACATACTGGTTCCAGCGCATGACCGTGTCGGTGTTGATTGAGTTGGCAACAGCCGTCTGCCGGTTGTAATAGCCAGCGCCCATCGCGTAGGCTCCCAGTCCCCTGGCGATGTCGCCCTGGGCGGTCTGTCCGCCCCAACCTCCCCAGCCGTAACCGCCGTAGCCTCCGGGATAGCCCCACTGGGCCTGGGCATAAGCTCCCTGGATCAATAACAGCGCGAACACCGAGGCGCCAGCTCTGAGGGATTGCCGAGTCATCATTTTTCCCCTGGATTGGATCGTGAAGTGGATCGCGATCAGCGATTTCATTGTCGGTTTCGTCCGGTTCGCGGATTGGGTCGCAAGCGTGTTCACGCGAGTAGCAGGCGGCTTCCGGCGAATCCGAACGCTGGTTTCAAAGAGGATTGCCGACCCGCTGAGGTCCTGATCAATGATAGGCTTTCAAGATAACTCAAGGGTAGCACCGCGACAAGGATAGGGCGCGAAGGGCCGGCGTGCCCTGGAGATCTTCCGTGAGGCTAATTGGTGTCAGGTCATTTTTCCTTGGGGGGGCCGACCTCTGGGGCGTGGATGGAGGTCGATCCGGAGTCTTCCTCGGCGCCCACTGCACGGGGATCGAGCCGGTGTACCAGCTTCGCCAGCGGCTTGGGCTAAGTCGCGCGAATTGTAGCGTCGGCGCGGTCGGAGCGCGGTTCACCCTGCGGGACGGGTTCGACCCCGGTGCGCTTGCACGATAAGACCCTCGGGTCAGAGATCTGCGATCGCACGGTGGAGCTCGAAATCGGCCAGGACCGCGTCGTAGGTGGCGTTGTAGAAGTTGTCGTAGCTCTGGACACGCAGGCTCTCGGCATCGAGCACCTCGGTATTGGTGCCGCGCTGCTGGAGGTAGCGGCTGCGGGCCACGCGGAGGTTTTCCTCACCTTGCACGATCGCGGCGCGGGTGACCGGGATGCGCAGGCGAGTTTCCTGGGTGTCGAGCCAGGCGGATCGGACCTGCAACGCAATGGCGGTGGCGAGGTCGGCGCGCTGGCTGACCGCGGACATCCCGCGTCGCTCCTGGGCCAGCGACCGGCGGCGCGCTTTGCCGCCGTCAAAGAGCGTCCAGTTCAGGAAGACGCCCGCGGCGCCGTTCTCCTGGGTCGACGAGGGCAGGAAGCGGGCATTCTGGTAAATGTTGGCGACCACCAGCGACGCCTGGGGCTTGAACGCGGCGAGTTCTGCGGCGGCCCGAGCGTCGTAGGCGCGCGCCTGCTCGGTCAGGCCGACCAGCTCGGGGCGATCGTGCAACGCGCGGTCGATCAAGGCCGTGACTTCCTCCTCATTCAGCGGCTCGGACTCGGAACGGGCCGCCTCGGCGGCCAGGTCGGCCGGGTCTCGTGAAGGCGGCGGGACGCTCAGGTCTTGCAATGGCGCGGTCATCGCCAGCGGCCGGTTAAGGTAGCGGTTATAGGTCGCCCAGGCGATCGAGAGCTGGTTCCGATTCAAGATTTCCCGCTGGCGGGCATTTGCCAGGGCGACCTGGGCGGCGAGCAGGTCATTGCGGATCCCGCGACCCTGCTGGACCAGGTTGCCGACGTCGCGGGCATGGGCTGCCAGGCTCTGGACATTGCTCCGTGCGACACCGAGGGTCCGGCCGGCCCGCAGGATGGCGACGTAGCTCCTGGCCACGTCCAGTTTCAAGTCCAGCACCGCGCGGAACTCGTCGGCCCGCGCCGCATTGACCTGGTAACGGTTCGCCTGGATCGTGTTGCGGATCCGCCCGCCCGTATAGATCGGGACGGTTGCCGCGACAACCGAGAACGTGAAGTCGGATTGTGAGACGCCCTTGCCTTGTGACCCACCCGAGCTCGAGCCGCCGGTGCCGTCGGTGCCGCCGGCACTGGAGCCAAAGCCCGATAGCGACAGCGGACGGAACAGGTAGGCCTCGGCGGTCAGTGCTTGAATCTTCGGCAGGAGCTCCGAGCGCGCGGCCGCCAGGTCGAATCCGGTTGCCTCGGAGGTCTGGCGGGTGGACCGCAATTGCTGGTTGGCGGAGAGTGCGATTTGCCACGCATCCTGAAGATCTTCACCCCGCGCCGGCGCGATTGTCACCACGACGGCGAGCGCGAAACCGACTTTCCGCAGAACCGACCGGAACCAACGGTCATGTAACATGAGAATCCCCTCCCTCCCTGGATGGGAAACCTGGTCGATCGATCGAGCCTGGCCTGGCCTGGTCCGGTCCGGCTTCAGTGCACAGCGAGCTCTCCGGCCTTGGGGACAGAGCGCTTCATGAAGAAGAAGATCGGGATTACCAGCAGGGAAAGCATGCCAAAGAGCCAGAACAGATCCAGGAAGGACATCGCGGCCGCCTGCTGCTGAACCATCGCGTCCATCAACCGGAGCCCCTGCAATCGAGCCACTCCCGGGTTTGCCCCGCCGTGCTGGAGATAACCCGCCATACCTCCGATCCATCGGCCGGTCATCGGGTTTAGCGAGTGCACGTGCTCGCCGAGGCGGAGGTGGTGAAATTGCATCCGCCGCTGGAGTAATGTCGTCGAGAGCGCAACGCCGATACTCGAACCCTCGTTGCGAACCAGGTTATAGAGGCCGGAGGCGTTGTTGAGCTGCGCTTTCGGGATGTAGAGGTAAGCCACCGCGTTGATGGGCACAATCATCATGCCCGCGCCCAGGGTCTGGATGCACCGGGGCAAGATCACCTGCCCGGGGGCGACCATCAGGTTGAGCTCCGACATCCAGAATGACGCGAAGGCGACGGTCGCCATGCCGGCCACCATCAGCCAGCGGGCGTCGAGCCGCTTGCTGAGCAGGAAGCCGATGATCGGCATCTCCAGCATGGTCACGAAGCCCGCCGGCGACAGCACCAACCCCGCGTTCAGCGCCGAGTAGCCCATCAGCGTCTGCAACATCTGCGGCAGCAGGACGGTGCTGCCGAAGAGCACCCCGAAGGCACAGAAGACACCGATCGAAGCGAACAGGAAGTTGCGTTCCGTGAACAGCCGCAGATTGATGATCGGGTTGGGGTGATGCAGCTCCCACAGCAATTCCCGGCCTGCGATTTTCGCCCTGAAAACACGCTGGTTTTGATCTCCCATTTCGCGAACTCATTGCGCATAATGCTTTCCCGAATTCCCTATCTTACCACCTGGGTCAATGGAGT
>JBEKTN010000017.1:0-40788 GCA_049516015.1 Isosphaeraceae bacterium
TCGGTGATCATCACGGCTTCCTGCCAAAAGCTGAAAAATCCTTTTCTGGACCGCCCAGATTACCAACCAAACCGCGCGCCAAAAAGGCCAAATGCGACAGTTAATAAATTTCGTTTCCTAAGTCCGCCAATCCCTCGTGGCTCTATTCCTGGGCCAGGCCCCGGGCCGTCATCGTCAGCCAGCGGCCCTCGGTCTCCGGAACAACCGACGCCCTGACCCCACTTGAGCGAGGTGGAACCCCCCTCCTGCGCACCTGGGAGCGGGGAGCCATCCATTTTCGATGGAGTTTTGATCGCATCCGCACTCAAGGATTTCTGGATCGAGACGATCGCCCCCACGAGCCGCCCTTGGCTCCCAAGGCAAATTGAAGTGACGCCGGTTACTCCCTGATAGAATTGTTCTGGGCTGCGGGTAGTGCTGGAAGAGGTGGCAGCCGGTGAACTGGATCGACGAGATTGCTTCCGAGTCGGTGTTGGAGCAGGCATATGCCTGGCTCTGCGAACGCCGCCAGGACTACTCGCCCAACGATGACGTTTGGGATGTCCGCTGGCGCTGGGAGGAGATCCGCCCGCTGCTTCAAGCCCAGTTGCGAGCAGGCGGCTATCGACTCAGTTCGGCTCGGCGGCTCCACCTGAGCGACGATGACATCGAGGTCTGGTCAGCCCTGGATGCCCTGGTGCTGAAAGCGACCGCCCTCGTTCTCACCGCCCATTGGTTGCCAAATCTGTCGCAGCACTGCCACCACTTGCAAGGGCGGGGCGGGGCAAAAGCCGCCGTCCGGTTTGTGAACGAGCATCTAGCCGACAACAAGTTCGTCTTTCGCACCGATGTGAAGAGCTATTACGCCAGCATCGACCACGACATCCTTCTCGGTCTGCTGGAACACGTCGTGCCAGACAAGCGTGTTCTCGACCTGATCAGGCGGTATGTGCGACGGACGATCTACGACGGGGGGCTTTACGAGGACGTGGAACGGGGGATCTCGCTGGGCTGCCCGCTCTCGCCTTTGATGGGAGCGTTTTACCTCAAACTCCTGGATGAGCGGGTGGAGAAGACCGGGCTGGCGTATGCCCGGTTCATGGACGATTGGGTGATCCTCGCCCCGACCCGGTGGAAGCTCCGGGCGGCGATCCGGCTGGTGAACGAGACGCTAGCCGAATTGCACGTCGAGCAACACCCTGACAAGACCTTCATCGGCAGGATCAGCCGGGGGTTTGACTTCCTGGGCTATGCGTTCACGCCTGCGGGGCTGGACGTAGCCCCGCAGACGGTAGAAAGGTGCGTCCAACGGTTGTCCCGGCTTTATGAGCAAGGTGTGGATATGATCCACATCGGGGCATACGTGAGATGCTGGCATAGCTGGGCAAGAAGTGGTCTCGCCGAACTGGGTACGCGTCTGGGCTGGAGAGCGTTGTGCCGAGTCTTGGCTCCGCTTTGTGTTTCGTTCTTACGATGCACTGTGTTGTTCCTTGCTGCCCTGCGTTTATTGGCCACAACTTAGGCGATGCCGCAGACGCCTGCCCTCCCGCGTTGGTGAGATAAGACGTGTTATGGGTGGATGGTGCAAGAATGTATTGTTTTGAAATCGATAACAGAGGTCCAAGATAGAAAGATGTTGGAGGCGGCCATGTTGGTTTCCAGAAGAGATTAAAGTTGATTGAAAGGATCTACGGTTGGTGTGATCGATAGTGTGTTAAAAACAGGAGCGTTAGGATAATATAGGGAGGCATGAAATAGTGCTTATGTATTGATCTTTTTTGTGACTGTGAATGTATTGGCAAACTATTCGGTCCGTGTGGTAGTGTAGGCGGCGAAGGCACCACCGGGGAGATTACTCGGGGGAGGAGTTATGAAAATGTGCTGTGCCGCCTCGTCCACTGTCTTGTCGGTTGCGAGGGCGATTTGGTCCACTATTGTGCCCGACGACCACCCGATACTGGGGGTGGTGGAATCATTCGTGAATGAGAAGGTAAAAGTCAGATCGTATGCCTTGGCTTGCCCGGTCATTGCGGCCAACAAGACCCCTGCAATCATCCCCAATTTCATCGTTCGCTTCATTTCTCAACCCCCTCCACCTGCCCCATGCGGCCCATGACCAGAGTCAAGAACAGCCGGCACGATCTGCCTCGTTGGGGACAGGTAAGAATGAAAAACCCCTGATCGACCTCATACGCTGGGTCGATCACGAGAGCACTCCGGCTCGCCTCACACGAGCGAACTCGCTGGATGATAACATGACCGCTGGACCGTCAATGGGGATTTTTCAGAAATTTCTCAATTTTGTGAATCCAGTAGCCTTCCGAACAGGTCCACTGTGTCATGCTTAGACATCGACCAGGCTATAAATACGTAGGGCTGTCGAAAAAACACATCTTCAAAGAGTTAAGGGAGGAGTGGCACTTACCTCTGCCCACCGTTCATCGAGGTCTGGGTGTCGGATCAGTGCAAGGGCGTTCGAGCGCAATAGCGCCGGGCATCTTTACGAGCGTCAGAGTTATTGAAATGTTTAACTTCGGAATCCGAAGTTGATATCGAAGCCTGCAAGATCCAGGCGAACCAGGGAACCTGCCGCAGCAGCCCATCAGGAGTTACCTGGCTATTTTCGCACACCTGACTGAAGCCGAACCCACCCCGCCCGAGCCTCTTGGCTATGATCTCTTCCAGACCCACGAATGCCCCGCCACAGATGAAGAGGACGTTCGTCGTGTCGAAGGGGATGCCGGGCTGTTGAGGGTGCTTCCAGCCGCCCTGTGGTGGCACCGTGGCGACAACGCTTTCAAGCATCTTGAGCAGGGCGCACTGGACGCCCAAACGCAAGTCCTTGAAGCCAGACCCGCCCGCCTTGATCTTGTCGATCTCGTCGATGTAGACGATGCCACGTTGAGCAGCGTCCATGTCGCCTTCGGCTGCCAGGATCAACTTTGAGAACAGGGACTCCACATCGTCGCCAGCGTACCCGGATTCGGTCAGGCTTGTCGCATCACCGACGACGAGCGGGACGTTCATGGAAGAAGCCTTCTAGCTCCGTCCACTTGCATATTGTGCGAATCGAGTTGAAGTCAGTGGGATCAAATGGACTCCTGCTGATCGATCCGCTCTTGCCCCGAGTGCTCGTCTTGACAATGCTGGTCTCGAAACGAGGGAGAAGTCATGTTGGAAAGATTGACACTAGCCATTCTGATTCTGCAAGTTGCTTCTCTAAAGGAAGCTAGCGTCCGGGCTGATTCCCGATGTCCCATGTCATTGCAAAAAGTTGAGAAACGAAGCCACGCCGACCAGGATCATTACAACGCACTGCCGGATCTGCTGGACCGGTTCCAGTTCGGCGAACTTGTGATCCCACCCGGATTCGAGAACGAGCAGAATCCCGAGGCCTCGCTGCTGCTGGACCAGTTACGGACCCGCGGCATTCCGGTCCGGACCATCGCCGCGCCGCTAAGGTGGGATCAAGGCGGGGCGCGCTTCACGGGACTGCATCCTCCGGTCCACTGGCGCCCGGAAGCTCCGGATAACGCTCGTAGCCTGGTGCTGGACGCCGAGTACGAGGGACGTCACCTCTTGCTCACGGGCGACCTCGATCAGCTTGGGCTCAGCGAGCTTGTTTCCGGTCCCCAGCCCGAGCCCCCGATCGAACTGATGTTCTCACCGCACCACGGAGGCAAGTCTGCCAATCCTTCCTGGCTTTACTCCTGGGCCAGGCCTCGAACCGTCGTTGTCAGCCAGCGGCCGCCCGCACCGGGCACGACGGACGCCCTCACCCCGCTGGAACGCGCCGGCACCCCCTTGCTGCGCACCTGGCAGCGCGGCGCGATCCATATTCGATGGACGCCTGATGGCATCGTCACTCAAGGGTTCCTGGATTTCAACGGTTCCCGTGCGCTGCCCGCCTGGCCGGCAGGGGAGGGAGCCTCATCGCGGCATGTCTTCGCCATGCTGCTGTCAAGTCCGTGGGTACTCCACGACGCTGCCGGCCGCATGGTCATTGGCCTGGCAGGCTTCCTGCTGGGCATCATCGCCTGCGCGCTGCTGGCGATCGTCGAGTACGGCGCCTGGGCCCTGGTCGTGCCGCCCCGGCCGCGGCTGGCGACGGAGGCTCTGTCCGAGGGCGAATGCGAAACCGCCAGCGATCCGCTGGATCGACCCCGGCCGATCTCGGCCCTGACCGATGACGGCGTGAAGCTGGCGGGCACGTGGCATCCCGCGGCGAGGGGAGACACGGGACGGACAACGCTGCTGCTGCACGGCTTCGCGGAAGCCCCCGGTGCCGCGCAGGCTCAGCGCGTGGCCGCGCTCCGCCAAGGGGGGTGGAATGTGGCCGCCCTCGACCTGCGCGGGTACGGCCGCAGCAGCGGGACGTTCGCCTCGTTCGGAGGACGCGAGGCCGGCGACGTGCGGGACTGGCTCGACACCCTTGCCGCCCAGCCGGGCCAGGCTCGTCCTCTTCTGCCGGTACTGTGGGGCCGGTCGATGGGGGCGGCGATCGCCGTCCGTGCGGCCGCGGAAGACCCGCGAATCCAGGCCCTGGTCCTCGAATCGCCCATGGTTGACCTCGATCTGGCCATGGCGGCCTGGTTCCGCAATCGGGGGTTTCCCTGTGCGCATCTGCTGGCCCGGCTGGTCACCCGGCGCGCCCGCGGACTGGCGGGCGTCTCCCTGACCCGGCCTCGACCGCTCGAGGTCGCGCCGCGGGTGCACTGTCCCGTGCTCATCGTTCACGGCAGCGACGATACCCTCGTCACCAGCCGCGAGGCCCGTCGACTTGCCGCGGCCTTTCCGAACCCTCCTGGCTTCGTCGAGGTTTCCGGCGCGGGGCATGCCGATGTCGTCACCATCGGGGGCGATGCACTCCTGGAACGCATTCTTCAGTTCCTGCGAGAAGCCGCGGTGGCGGTGGGCAATTGAAAAGTCGGTCTTGCACAAGCTGCGCTTTCCTCACGATTTCGTTGCGCCGTTTTCCCTCTGTTGCGAAGGCGGATCACCATTTTTCCCCCCCTTGCGAAGGGGGGGTAGGGGGGGTGGTTACGGCACGACCAGTCACACACGCTTCCCACGATCTCTTCTTCTCAGTCCTTTCGCATCACTCTCGCGAGGCGAGAAGAATTGGTCTCGACCTTCAAGGATCCCGCATCACCCCCCCTACCCCCCCTTCGCAAGGGGGGGAAAGGGGATCGCATGCGACGTCGTTTCAGCGCGCGCACCAAAAACACGCGGCTCGAAACCGTCCCTCCAGCTCGGTGAACACCCACTTTACATCACCCGGCAGTGGCGGCTCCGCTTTAGCGATTCAACATGTCTTCGATCATCCGGGAAAGAGCCTCTTGCGGATGGTCGAGCCGCTCGAGCGTGGCCTTCGCCAGGTCGGTGGCGATCGAGCGGGATGCGCCCTTTTCGCGAACCCAGGTCAGATGCTCGCGTGCTTTCTTGAGGTCGCCACGCTGCAGCAGCTCGAGTGCGAGGAAGGTGTGCGCCTCGGTCTTCTGGGTGTCGCTCGCGGCGGCTTCGAGCAGGGCATCGGCCGAAATATCGTGCCGCAGGAAATGCAAGACCGGCACTGGCCACGTCGTCTGTGCCGAACTGGAGATCGCCTCGTCGAGAAACGTCCGGGCGTCGTTTTCCTTGCCATCCCGGCGCGAACCAAGGTACCCCAGCAGGGCCATGTAAGGGGAAAGGCGATCGCGCCAACCTTTGAGATTGAGATAGGAACGGGCATCGGTCTCGGCACCCGCTTCTCCAGCACAGAACCGGGCCCAGCCGCGCGCGACGTAAGCCTCGGCCCGTTGCGGGTCACGCTCGATGACCCGATCGAACTCGGCGATGGCGCCTTTCCAGTCGCCCTGCGATCGCAGGGCATTGCCTTGCTCGACGTGCAGCTCCAGGTCAGCCGGGTCGGACTGGAGGGCCAGCTTTTTGTCGTCGCGGATCGCCAGGTTGTTCCGGCCCATGTCCTCCAGCAGCTTGGCCGCGCCGCCGTAGAAGGCGATCAGGCGGGGGTCCAGCCGGGTCGCCGTTGCATAGTCGCCGACGGCCTGCTCCTGGAACCCCAGCCGTGCATAGACATTTCCCCGATTCAGGTGGACGATCGCGTTTTTGGGAGCCAGCCGCACCGCTTCGCTCAGGTCCTCGATCGCCCGTTCGTACTGGCCGATCATGTAATAGGCCAGCCCGATGTTCGTGTGCGCGCCTGGGTTTTTCGGATCCAGCGTGATCGCCTTGTTCAGGTCGTCGATCGCCCGCTCATACTGGCCCAGGCCGTTGTACGCCGCCCCGCGGTTCAGGTAGGCGGCCGCCCGGTTGGGATCAAGCTCGATGGCCCTGTTCAGAGTGTCGATCGCCCGCTGGTACTGGCCAAGTCGAACCAGGACCCCGCCCCGGTCCTTGAATCCGCTCGCGTCGTCGGGACGGAGCCGGGTTGCCGCATCGACATCCGCGATCGCCCTGTCGTTCTGACCGCGCCGCGAGAGCAAGGCCGCGCGCAGGCGCAGGGCGTAGGTGAAGCTGGGGTCGAGCTGGATGGCACGATCGTAATCGGCTTCCGCCCGTGCGTCTTGCCCTATCGCTTCCAGCAGCTTGCCTCGACTGGAATAGGCCCTGGAGTAGTCCGGCCCCAGCCGGATTGCCTCGTTGTAGTCGGCAAGGGCCTGATCGTGGTGTCCTAGCGAGAGCCGGCAATCACCCCGGCCGATGTAGGCGTTGGGATCAAGCGCGTAAATCTCGATCGCGCGGTTGTATTCCACGATCGCCTGCTCATCCTGTCCCAGGCGGTGGTACGCCTGACCCAACCCGCTCTGGGCCGTGGCATGCCCCTGAACGATCTGCCGGGATTTCGTGCCGGAGAGGCTGCCTGAGGTGTTCGGCACGGGAAAGAGCCCGTCCATGATCGAGCCCGGATCCATGAACGAGGCCTTCTTCCAGGCGCGAACCGCCCGGTTGAAGCCTTCCAGCGCCTCCTCGTTCCGACCGAGCATGAGCAGGGCGATCGCGCGGTCGGTAATGGCTCCCGGAAGCAGTGGGTTATAGTGGATGACTCGATCGAAATCAGGAAGCGCCCGCGCCGGCTGATCGAGACGAAGATAGCAGTCGCCCCGCTTGATGAGGGCCTCGAGGTCCCGCGGGTGCTTCTCGAGAACGCGGTCCAGCTCAACGATCGCTTCCTGGTAGCGTCCGGCCTCGTAAAGCTGGAAGCCCTGATTGCGCGCCGCTGTGGTCCGGTCCGCCAGCGCAGGCGATGTTGTGAGCAGGGTCAGCAAAACCGTCAGGCTGACTTCAAGCGGAACGAACGTCAGCCTCATGACACCGTCCTTGCGGTTGGTGATTCCCCCGATCTCCTCTCTCTACTTTCGTCTTTCAACCCCACGTGGTTGCGGACCTTCGGGGCCGATCACCGGCGTCGACGACGGGATGTGCTGAGGATTCACGTTGCAGGGAAGTCCCCGTGGCTGAGGTCTGCTACTGCTCGGTATCCTCGATAGTCCGGAATACCCCGCGGATCAGGTCGGGAAGGTCGGCCTCGCCCACATCGGACCATTGGCCAAACGCCAGGACGGTGCGGCGCGAGGTTCGAAAGCAGCGGATGCTCGCCGCGTTGGTCATGTCCATGGCGAAGAACTCGATATCGTGGCCGGTGGCGACCTGTTCGTTGATCGTCTCCATCGCCGGGGCTGCGTCGAGGTCGGGGTACTCCTCGCGCATCGCCTCGAGCGCCGCGTCGGCCACGTCGGCCGGGTCGGGGCGGGACTCGTCGGTCGTGATCAGCGCGAAGCCCAGGCCGCCGGGGTCCTGCACTGCCACCGTCATTACCTGGCCATGATCGGTCACCTCCAGCTCCCAGCTCGAAGGATACTCGAAGTGCAGGCCGCGGTCGTCAAAGGTCTCGATCGTCAAGTGTGCCTCCTTCCCATCAACAAGCACGATTGATCATTGTAGCATCACTCGCGCGGGCCGCCAATGACCATGGCAGGCCTCCTCGCAATGGGCTCCCGCGTTTTCATCCGGGGACCATTCGCCCCTGGCCTGGCTTGCCTTGGACGCTGCGCCGCTCTCCTGGTAAATTGTCAGGTCCCGGACCGTCGGCGGGGACCTGACGTCTGGGTCCGGGCCATCGGGCCCGTCGTCAACGGGTGACATCCACCCGGCGTCGTTCTTAGCGAGTGATCTTCGCCATGCGGATCTTGTCGGGAATCCAGCCTTCAGGCGCCCTGCACATCGGCAACTACTTCGGTGCGATTCGCCAGTACATCGCACTTCAGGAGGGTAACGAAGCCTACTACTTCGTCGCCAATTATCATGCGCTGACCAGCGTGCGCGACGCCGGCCGGATGCGCCGGCATGTCTTCGACGTTCTCGCCGATCTGCTTTCCCTGGGGCTCGATCCGCGGAAGGCGACACTCTTCGTCCAGTCCGACGTGCCCGAGACGACCGAGCTGGCCTGGCTGCTCACTTCGGTCACGCCCATGGGCTGGCTCGAAAAATGCGTGAGCTTCAAGGACAAGGTCCAGCAGGGCCTGCCCGCCGACCACGGCCTGTTCGCCTATCCCGTGCTCCAGGCGGCCGACATCTTGCTCTATGACGCCGACCTCGTTCCCGTTGGCCAGGACCAGAAGCAGCACCTGGAGATCACCCGCGACATCGCGGAGCGGTTCAACCGGGTCTACGGAGGCGATGAGGACGTATTCCGACTACCCAACCCCTACATCCTGGACAACGTCGCGGTGGTTCCCGGCCTCGACGGCCAGAAGATGTCCAAGAGCTACAACAACACGATCGAGATCTTCGACGACCCCGCAACCATTCGCAAGAAGGTCAAGCGGATCGTGACCGACAGTGCCCCGGTCGAAGCCCCCAAGAATCCCAATGACAGCTCGCTGTTCGCACTCTTCAAGCTTTTCGCCCATGTCGAAGAATTGGCCGAGGTCGACCGGCGCTATCGCGAGGGAGGCATCGGCTACGGCGAGATGAAGAACCGTCTGGGCGAGGCGATCATCCAGCGGTTCGCTCACGCCCGCGAGCAGCGAGCCGAATGGGCCGCCCACCCCGAGCGCATCGCCGAGGTCCGGGCCGACGGCGCAGCCCGCGCCCGCGCCACAGCCCGCAAGGTCCTCGACCGCGCCCGCGCCGCCTGCGGGGTTGATTGATCACTGTCGCGAAACCCAAAGCGACCTGCCCTCCACACGGACCGCTCGATGCACGAATACGACAAAAGCAGCAAATGGCTCATCCAGCATCACGGCGATTCGATCCTCAGGATGGCCGGGATCGTGGGAATTGAAACATGGCGCCCGCTTCAAGCCGAGGTGGTTCAGCCCAGGCAACTGCCGGACGGCCTGATCGAGGCGCTTCTCCACGGACAATCAGAGCCGAGTCTGTTCGTCCTCGAGCTAGCGACCTATCCCGAATCTCGCATCGCGGAACAGGTCCTCCGCGATATGACCTTGGTCTACCTTGACCGGCGAGTTGTCCCCGACCTGATCACGCTGGTCCTGCATCCCAGAGGGAACCTTCAAGTCACTGGCTCTCTCGAAATGATGAGCCCTGGAGGGATGACCCACTGGTCCGTGCGCTGGAAGGTCGTCCAGCTCTGGTCGATTCCCGCGGAGACACTCCTTGATGCTCATGATGTCGGCCTGATTCCCTGGGTTCCCCTCACCCACTTTGATGGTCCTCCTGAGCCGATCTTCCAGCAGTGCCGTGCGCGAATCGACGAGGAAGCATCGCCCGAGGAGCGTGAAAACCTGCTGGCCGTCACGCAAGTTCTGGCGGGCTTGCGGTATAATGAGGCCGGACTATTCCAGCTCCTGGGAGGCCGAAATGCCATGATCGAATCACCTGTACTTCAAGAACTCAAGGCGGAGTGGACCCGCGAAGCTGTTCGCGAAGGCGCGCGCCGCGCAATTGTCGGTTTTTTGGTCGCACGTTTCGGACCCCACGCGGAAGAGATCGCAACCCAGCTCGAGACCATTGCTGATGACGCGAGGTTGAAGGAACTGGTCGAACTTGCTGCCCTTTGCTCCGACCTCCCATCCTTCCGGAAGGAACTCGCGGGCTGACATGGGGACACACGCGGAGGTTCTCCACGCTCTGCGATTCGGATCTCCGTCATTCCACGTCAAACCAGACTCCTCCAAGGGCAGGTGATCCTCATGGGCAGCCTGATCACGGCCACGGTCGGTGCGATCGTTTTTCTCTATCTATTGCGTACAATCGGCAAGAGATACTGACCGCGGTGCAAGGACGTTTGAGTCTGCTTCGGAGCAAACCAGGATGCTTGCGAAACTCTTTGATCTGTCGGGTCGAGCGGCTCTTGTGACCGGGGGAAGCAAGGGCTTGGGCAAGGCCATGGCTCTGGGTTTCGCCCAGGCCGGCGCCGATGTTTTCATCTCCAGCCGGCACGAGAACGAACTTCAGGCCGCGGCCAGGGAAATACGGTCAGCCTCTCCGGGCCGGGTCGAGTACGCGGTCGCCGACATGAGTCATCGCGACCAGGCCGACCAGCTTGCCCAGGCGGCCATTGAGGCGCTCGGCCGCGTCGATATCCTGGTCAATAACGCGGGCAGCAATCTGCCGCAGCCGATCGACCAGATTCGTGACGAGGACTGGGACAATCTCGTCGAGCTGAACCTGAGCTCGTGCATGGCGATGACGCGGGCGCTTGTGCCCTTCATGAAAGAGCGGCGGTGGGGCCGGATCATCCACATCTCGTCGATCATGGGCTTCAGCTCGGCCGGCGGCCGCAACGCCTACTCGGCGACCAAGAGCGCACTCCTGGGCCTGGCCCGGGCCAGCGCCAACGACCTGGGGCCCTTCGGCATCACCGTCAACTGCCTGGCCCCCGGCCCGTTCCTCACCGACCTGCCCATGAGCCTGCTTTCCCAGGAGAAGCAGGACGAATTCGCCCGCGGAACCGCCCTGGGCCGCTGGGGCCAACCGGAAGAACTGGTCGGCCCCGCCCTCCTCCTCGCCAGCGACGCCGGCAGCTACATCACCGGCGCCTCCCTCATCGTTGACGGCGGCTGCCTGGCGAGGATCTTCTGAGAAGTCGAATCGGCAGGGAGAGCGAGGTTGGGGTGTCGAGGAGCAGGTTCACTCCACGTACTCCTTGAACTCTTCAAGCGGCTCATCGAAGACAAGGGACATCCAGTGGATGGTTCCCTTGGCGCTGCCCGCCTTGCACGGCCACTGCTTCTTCGGCTCAGTGCGGGCCAACTTCGCCACGGGTTCGCCGTTCTCGGTAATCACAACTTCGTCGCCGGGAGCCAGCCGGTGAATCAGGTCCGAGAGCCGGGCTTGCGCTTCCTGAATCGTGACGGTTGGCATCTCGCTGGTCCTTTGTCCTCAACGCTTGGTCCGCAGCCGCTTGTACTCAATAAAGGGAGGTCGGGCGCCGATATCGCGATCTATCACAGAATCGGCTCCTGACCTGTTTTCGCGTGTCTTTCCGCCTTCGAGGAAGCACGCTCAGATCTCCCACCCCTTCCGGAAATAGGGCTTCAGATACTGGGAAGCGGTGGAGCTGTTCGTGATTCGTCCCGTGGCAGGCTCATAATCAATTGCCTCGCCCGAGCGGACGGCGACGTTGCCCAGGAGCATCGATTCCGTGAGTGTTGATGCGTACTCGAAGTTCGACAGAGAGACAGAGGAGGCCGCCCACAATTTGGCTAGACCCCGAAGGTGCCAACCAGCTTTCAGCACCCGAAGGTGCTACCCAGCTTTTGCGCCATTCGGGTCGGCCGAAAAGGATGGATGGCCCCATTCGCTGTTGCAGCATTATCAGCTACCGGTCCGACCTGGAAGGCTCCGTGGTTGTTCCCCTTGACGTGTCGGATCGCTAGAGGGGAGTCCCCGATCCCAAGAGAAACACGGAGCGCCAGACGCGGCCACCCTCGCCCCGTTCCATCGCTTCGATCGGACTGATCCCACCTAGTCCCTCGTTGGCAGAAACGAGCCAATGGGGAATGAAGTCCTCCCTCATCGATTTCCTGAGCTCGTCTGCCAAACGGTCCATTTCTCTGACGCGTCGGAGAGAAACATCGTTGATTTCGCCGCCGCGCTCCCAAGTGGATACTGAGCGCTGGGTTACCCCAATGAGCCGCGCAAACAGGTCTTGGGTCAGCCCGAGTTTCTTTCGAATCGCTCCGACCGGACTGGGCGCCTTGAGGCTGGCGACAGGACCTGGACCCTTCCTCTTCACGGTCTTGCGTCGTAGAACTCCAGAAGCGAAGCCGAGCTGCGACTTCGTTTCGCCACGAGCGGGTCCTGAAAGGGGAATGCCCTTGGGCACAGTACCCGGCTTTACGCGTGCAGTACGCGCCTTGGACTTCAAAGCCGGCGGCTTGGCGGCTTGAAGGGGCTTCGCAGGCTGCTTCGGGGAACTTTTTGCGAGTTCTTGCGTCTTCCCAGTCACTGGTTTCTTCGTCTGCACGGCCACGACTTGCGCTACCTTTCGGCGAAGAGTTAGACGACCCGACCCTCTGGCTCACTACCATTCTAGTTCGACATTGTCCCCGTGGGAAGAAAAACTTCTAGAAAACTTTCGCCTGTCTGCCGGTTCATTTCTTTGGCAGTTTGTCCGCGTTTATTGGTAAAATCTGCCCGGGACTGAGCTTATCAGGGAATACGACGATATTGCTGGAAAGCAGTCGCGCAGCCGATGGAACAAGAATCGCTTCGTAGCCCTCTGACCACGCAAGGCGTCCGACGGCTTGGGTTAGCTGCTCTACAGGACTCGGGTCGTGAGATCCGCTCGTCATGCTCGTCCTGGTGAGTCGCAAGGCCCTCCGGACCGCACGATCGTTCAGATCCAAGACTCGCCGCAGATTCAGGTTCACCCCCGCGGTGACGGCCGGCATGGCAGCGTGATCGGGCAGGCCCTGTCGCCTGTTTTGAGCGAGATACTCGGCCATTGCCGTGGAATGCTCGAGCGACAAGTAGACGGTGCGAAATGAGCCTGGAGGGTTCCATCGTGCTCCCCAGATCCTGCTCCCCTCCCCGCTAAGGAGGTCAGCCTCGTTTGATCTGGCAACAGAGGCCACACGATAAGCTGCGCCCACCCAGGATCTGTCCAGCGAAGACACCTGTCGTATCGCCTTCCTCAGACGATCTGATTCCGGATGGGAAGTCGGAGCAACAGGGCTTGCAGTGACCAACAGAGCGGCCGTCATTCCCGAGGAACCCTCCACTCGAGTCAGAGAGTCAGGAGAGCGGAGCGACCTTCATGCATTCAAGCCGCCGTTTTCAATGTAACACTTTTTACGCTTCGAGCAGGAATGAACCGAGCAGGGGAAAGAGGCCACCCACACTTCGAAGCTCAACCGGCTCCCTGGAGTCGATGCTCTGCGCGCGGCCCTGATCGGAATGCTGACTCTTCACTCATGAGATGACGGAGCGGTAACCGCGTCGGTGCGCGCTCCTACCCGGCCGAATGTACCGCGAACGTTCCGAGCGAGAACGCGGCCCCTTTGCTCATACGACCTTGCCAGGGAATCGAAGAGACTGTGGGTGGGCCCTTTCGTGCCACGATGCGTCCGAACAGTTTCGGCCGCGCAACCCGGCTGTGACCGGCCAGTGAATGGAACTTTCGCGGCATCGCCCCCGGAACCGCCCCCAGACCACTTTGGAACTTGGCAGGGCGATCTCGTGTGCACAACGCCTTGAGTGCAAACCCACGGTCAGCTCGCCATTGTGTTTTCTGGATTTGCGAAATACAATCCCAGGAGTGATCCGAGTTCAAATTCTCAGGAACTCTGCATGCACGTGATCTCGCGGAGAAGGTTGCGGGAGTTCTGGGAAGTGCATGCTGACTCCGAGCAGGTTTTGACGCGATGGTATAAGCTCGCCAGCAAAGCGGAGTGGACCAGTTTCGCAGAGATGAAGGCCGCCTGTCCCAGCGCCGATCAAGTCGACGACTTGACAGTGGTTGACATCGGCGGGAACAAGTATCGCTTGATCGTTGAGGTCTTTTTTCGAGATCAGGTCGTCCTTGTCCGTCACGTGTTGACCCACAAGGAATACGACAAAGGCAAGTGGAAGGCCTGAGGCTCTGGATCAAGGAGCGTTTCCAGACATGGCGACTCGTTCAAAAACCCGTAAGAAGACCACGAGCAAGGGCGTGACCCTTTCTTCGGTCCCAGCCGGCGATTGCTATCTGGATCTGGTTCGTGAATGTCCCTTGCGCGTGATCCGCTCCGAGTCGGAGTACGGGCAGGCGATCGCAATGCTCGATCGCCTGAGCGACCTTGGGAACGACCGGACTTCTGATGAAACGGAGTACCTTCTTTCGCTCACCGTTTTTGTCAAGAAGTACGAGGACGAGCACCATCTCATGCCGCCGGTCTCCGGAGTGGACATGCTTCGTTTCCTGCTGGAAACCCACCATGTGACTCAAAGCACCCTGGCGTCGGCAACGGGACTGGCGGTTTCGACGATTTCCGAGATCCTGGCGGGCAAGCGGAAGCTCGGACTCAAGCACATCGCCGAGCTGGCGCGATTTTTTGGCGTCAAGCAAGCCGTTTTCTTGGACGATTGATCGCGAGCGACTCGGCAGCGTGAAGAAGGATTGCACGAAGTCGCGGTAGTCGGCGAGGACCTGAGAGTGGAGGTCGAAGATGCTCATGCTCGTCATTCAGCGAAGGTTGAAGGGATCGTGAAGGCTCTTCCTCTCCAGACATTGCTCCACGTTGACACTCCCCCTCAGATTTCGTGGCTCAGCGGTCTGGATCCGGTTCCTGTCGGCTTCGAGCAGGGCCTGGAGTCCCGCCTGCCAGGCCCCACTGATCTCCTTTGAAGTTGCGATTCTTGAATTTCGCCCCGTAGGGGCAGCGACATTCCAGCCCAGGGCGCCGCCCTGGGAATTGGATCGGGTGATGAGAATAGCCACGCCTTGAAGGGGCACAACAAGTAAGTGGACAAGAATCATGTTTCGCCCTTTCAGGGCTGGGTGGATTCTCATTCGGATCGGATCCCCAGGGCGTTGCCCTGGGCTTTTTTGTTTCGGCCCCTTCGGGGCGGCAGAAAAGCGCAACTTCATAACTGATCTCGGGGGTCTGTGCGACGGCCTGCTGGAAAGTCACGTGCGAAGTTGCCGCTCGGCGTTCGCGGCCGCCCTTGCCACCGCGCTGTTCGCCCGGTCGCTGGACTCGATCAGCCCTCCCCATCCGTCTCCTCCCGCTGCTTCGCCGTCAACTTCCAGTTCAGAGATATCTTTGGTTGCGCCCGTGATCGAGTCGAAGTAGTAAACCTTGACGCTCTTCGTCAGCACAGTCTCGGCGAGCTTTCGCATGGGCGCCGTGCTGGGCGCCTCGAACACGCCCAGTAATGCCTGTCCGGAGGCCCCGTTCACTTGCAGGTTTCGGAGAGCCCACAGGACTTCGATAACCTGGGACGAGTGCGTCGACAGACAGACCCGGTAACCCCGGGCAACCAGTTCCAATGTCATCAAGATCAGCACATCGAGGGCACGAGGATGAAGTCCCATCTCGAGTTCTTCCAGGACCACCCACTCGATCGTCCCCCGAGTCGTTACTTTCGAGGACGGCATGAGCCAGTAGAACCCGAGCAACAAGGGTACAAACTCGCGCTGTCCCGCGGACCAGGCCATGAGCGGGAGCGGGCGGTCTTCCGGCCCGAGCACGAGGCGTTTCTGCGGTCGAGACCTGTCGATTCTCAGATCGAACTCCCGGAGCACGTTCCGCTGGAGCATATCGCGGAACTCCTTTTTCAGTCTTCTGGGCTGGGGAAAGAGAACCTCTCGAGCGCCGAATTCCCTCTCAACAAGCACCCGGAGTTTCTCGCTGAACTCGGCCACCACGAACGGGTCGCCGGGAGAGTAATCCGAGAAGGGACGTGGCCAGCCGTTGCGGAGGGCCAGGACCCGCTGGGCGGGGACGTAGAATGCGGATTCGACCTTGTTCTTACGCATTCTCCCGATCAACCGGGGAAGGTCGATGATGCGCCCCGCCCAGGAGACTTCACTCTCGCCCTGCCGCCACAGTCCAGACATTCCCTCACCAAAATAGGCGTCGAAGAACCTGGGCAGCTCCCCCGACCAGTCGAGCCCATACCGGGTCATCTCCTCCTGGACGTGCCCGATGTCGAGAACCAGCTTGAGGAACTGGAGGGCAATGCTCTTGCCCGTCGCCTGCGGGCCGACGAACACCGTCAGGTCGCCGAAGCGGATATCGGCATCGGTGATCTGGCCGATGTTCTTGAGTTGCAGACGCATGGTGCTTGCCTACGCCTTCGCGGCTCGTGGGCCGTCGCCCGACAGGAAAAAGGGGGACATGACAGGAAAAGGGGAAGATACAACGTTTCGGATCCTAGCACATCCAAAAGCGCCATGTCCCCCTGATGCCGTCCGCAGGACCGGCCTGGTCACCCCCGGACGGCGGCGGAAACGTCGCCGGGCGAACCCGCTCCTCGGGCAGCGACCCGCTGATCAGATTCGACATCCCGACGTGAACCGCCACGACCTCGTCGGTTGCACCGGTCAGCGGACGGAGCAGGTAGACATCCGTCCGCTCGCCTGGAAGCAGCACCCAGTCACGGTTTCGACATCGAACGATCGAGCCTGGGTTCATCGTCTCTCACTCGCGCAATGGCACTGGGAGACCACTGACCCCGTTCGGAACCCCCGCGTCGGGGCTCGGGGGACCCTGCGACTCTTTTGATCGCGGCGGGCTTTCTTCGAGTATTAATAGAGGCGAGCGCCACACCAGTGGCTGCAAGCCCGTGGATTTTAATGAACCCCGAAAACCGCAGGGACCGAACCGCACCTGACCTTAACTCAACGGCTACCTGTCCTCAAGGGGCGAGAGACTTGGCGAATCGAGTTGGGAGCATGCAAGAGAGATGTGGGACCTGTTCTGTGATTCGGACGTCCGCCGACGCTCGTCTCAGGCGACCAGTCGGTTTGACGGCATTACGGCGCACCGATGTCTTTGCGTTCGAACCGGGTCCGGCATCAGGGAAGCACGACCCTACCCCCGAGCGTTGCCCCCGCCAAGAACCACTTGGGCGAAATCGGCCAGCCGCGTTACACTGTATTACAGAGTAAGTGGCCCATCCGCGCTCCCTCCTGGCTTTGAGCCAGTGGACCCGAGGGAAAGAGATGAAAATGATTGAGAATCGTCAGAACAACCCCGGCTTCTCGGATGTTTGTCGTTGTCAAATCACTACTTATGACAAAGAACCGGAAGTCCAACGGGGGCCTTGAGCGCTGCCGAAACTTCAGAAATCTCAACTAATCTGAACCGCACGCCCGTCCAGTATTCGTGAAAGTGGATCCTCTACAAGCTGACGTTGGTACCACAAAGTGGGTGGCCCCATCCGGTCTTTCCGCTCCGCCATCTACCGGACCGCAGGTTTCCCGCCGGGGTCCGGGTTGGAGACCTGTCCTGCGGTCGGCGCTGTGGCAAGGTCAGGAGACGTTGCCACAACTTGGTCCGCGATACAACCCCTGCGCCTCGATGTAGGCTTCGACGCCGCGGGGGACCATGTAATGGATGGTTCGGCGCTCGGCCAGGCGCTGCCGCAGGACCTTGGAAGCGATGCCGATCGATGGAATGGTCACGAACTGGAGGTCCTTGGTGCCAGGCCCGAAGCTCGGCACGATCGACGGATCCACTTTATCCATCCCGGGCCGGTTGACCACGACGATCGTGGCCAGGCGGGCAATTCCCGCGGGGTCGCGCCAGGTTGGGAGGTCGACGAGGCTGTCGGCGCCGATCAGGAAGAAGAGATCGTCGCCGGGCTGCTCGCGATGCACGGCTTCCAGCGTATCGACGCTGTAGTGCGGGCCGGGACGCCTGGCCTCGATATCGGAAACCTCGAAGGCCTGGTGGCCGGCGATCGCGATCCGGGCCATCTCGATGCGGTGAAAGACTGGCGTGCGGTCTCCCCGCTTGTGCGGGGGAGCAGCGGCGACGACAAACCAGACCCGGTCGAGCCGGCAGGCCTCGCGGCATTGCTCGGCCAAGATCAGATGGCCAAGATGGATCGGGTCGAACGTGCCGCCGAAAAGACCCAGTCGCATGGCGTCGAAAACTCCCGCCCGATCCCTGCTATTCGCACCGCTGATCCGGCGACTGTCCACTTTCTTGTGGACAAACGTGCAGAAATTGGGTGAACTGGCAAAGGTAGATGCCGCTCGCGGCAAAACGGCCTCGAACCAGTTCGCCTGGCGGCGGCGATCCTCGACGATAGGCCCGACACATGAGCCTTGTCAACCATGATCGATGGTGATACCCAGCGCGAAGAAACCGGTTCCGACGAAATTCAGACCGCCTGGTTCGGGCTCGAGGACGACTCCCAGCAGCCCGCCGATGGGTCCTTCGTCGGGGTCGTCGTCAACCGGCCGATCGAGCAGGTGCTGACGTATCGAGCTCCCTCGCGCCCAGGCCGGACCATCTGTCCGGGGCAGCGGCTCCGTGTGCCGCTCGGGCGGGGCAACCGGCTGACGATCGGCTATTGCGTGAGCGTCGATGCGGCGCCGCCGGAGGGTCTCGATCCGCGCAAGCTGAAGGAAGTGGCCGAGGTCCTCGACCCCGTTCCGCTCATCGACGCGAAGATGCTCGAGCTGACGCGATGGATGGCCGAGTACTACGTTTGCTCGTGGGGTCAGGCTCTGGACGCGGCGGTACCGGCGGGAGTTCGCAACCAGGCCGGCACCCGGGTTGGAACCTTCCTGCTGGTTCCCGAGGAGATCCGCCAGGCGCTCCAGGAACAGACCCTGAAGCCGAAGCTCTCGCCCAAACAGGCCGCCGCGCTGGAGGTGTTGTGCCGGGCCGATGAGCCCCTCACGATCTCGGATGTTTGCCGCCGCGCCCAATGCGCCAGCGCACCGGTGCTGGCCCTGCGCCGGCAAGGCCTGGTGCACTCGGTGCGCCGCCGGCTTGCCTTCGGCCGCGACGGCCGGACGCAGGAGCCGGACGCAGGGCCATCCGGCGCCCAACCAGGAACTGGTGCGGACGGTTCCGAGATCGACCGGCCGGGCCGGGCAGACGCTCCGACAACCCACCCGCGCCTTGTCTTGACGGGCGAGCAGGAGTCGGCGATGGCCGCCCTGACGCCCGTCTTGCAGGTCGAGGGCTTCGCTCCGATTCTGATCCACGGAGTCACGGGAAGCGGCAAGACCGAGATCTATCTCTCGGCGATCGAGCAGGTGGTGGCGCGAGGCCGCGAGGCGATCGTGCTGGTGCCGGAGATCAGCCTGACGCCACAGACGATTCGCCGGTTTCGCAGGCGGTTTGCCCGGGTCGCGGTGCTGCATAGCCATCTGAGCGATGTCGAGCGGCACCGGCACTGGCAAAGCATCGCGGCGGGCGAAGTCGAAGTCGTGGTCGGCGTCCGGTCGGCGATCTTCGCGCCGGCGCGGCGACTGGGCCTGATCGTCATCGACGAGGAGCACGAGAGCACGTTCAAGCAGGAGACGGCGCCCCGGTACCACGCCCGCGACGTGGCGGTCAAGCGGGCACAGCTCGAGCGCGTGCCGGTGCTCCTGGGGTCGGCCACCCCCTCGCTGGAAAGCTGGCAAAACGCGGAGCGAGGGCGGTACACCCGGCTGGTGATGCCCAACCGGGTCGAAGGGCGGCCGATGCCGGCCGTCGCTGTCATCGACCTGCGCCACGAGAAGCGAATGCTGGGCGGACTGAGCGAGACGCTGCGCGAGGCGATGCATCGGGCGCTCGACGAGCAAGGCCAGGTCATGCTGCTGCTGAACCGCCGGGGTTATCACACCTTCGTGGTCTGCCCGCGGTGCGGTTACGTGGTGAAGTGCCACTCGTGCGACGTCGCCGTCACGTACCACCGGGGCCGGCACATCCTGATTTGCCATACCTGCGATGCCGAGCGGCCCTGCCCACCCGCCTGCCCGGCCTGTGCCGCGCCCTGCCTGCACTACGGCGGCATCGGTACCGAGCGATTGGAACGCGAGGTCCAGGGGGCGTTTCCGAACTACGTCTCCCGCAGGATGGACTCCGACTCGATGCGCAGGCCCGGCAGTCACGAGGAGGTCCTGGCGGACTTCAAGGCCGGCAGGGTGCACATTCTGCTGGGCACCCAGATGATCGCCAAGGGACTCGATTTCCCCAACGTGACGCTCGTGGGGGTGGTCAACGCCGACACGGCGCTCCACCTGCCGGACTTTCGCGCCGCCGAGCGCACCTTCCAACTGGTAGCCCAGGTGGCCGGCCGCACGGGTCGCGGCGATCGGCCGGGTCGCGTGCTAGTGCAGACCTATTGCCCCGATCACCCGGCGATCCGCCACGCGGTGCTGCATGACTACGAAGGGTTCGTCCGCAGCGAGCTGCCCGAGCGCGCGAAGTTCGGCGTGCCGCCCTTTGGCCGGATGGTGCGGTTGATCGCCCGGGGGCCGGAGGAATCCGCCGTGTACGATTTCATGAAGAAACTGGCAGCCGGGCTCAGCCAGACCGCCCATGCCTCGGTTCGCATCCTCGGTCCGGCACCCGCGCCCATCATCAAGATCCGCAACCTGTACCGGTTTCACCTGCAAGCGCGTTGCCCGAGTGCCCGCCCGCTTCAGGCCCTGATGCACGAGGTGTCCGGCCGATATCCACCCCCTCGGGGAATCGAACTGGCTGTCGATGTCGACCCTATCAGCATGTTGTAATGGATGGCAGGCCCCGTGGCATGACCCAGAAAAAAAAAGAAAAACTCAAGAAACACGCAGAATCGCGTTTACAGACTCGGCGGATCGGTGTATCGTCCCGCCGTTCATTCACACCCTTGACTCGCGAAGACGGACCTCATGGCCGAGTTTCGATGGGCAGGCAGGAATGTCAGACAGCCTTTCAAACCATTGCCTCCCCTCATCCTCGGTCGAGTCATTCGTCGATAACGAGTCTGGTCAAAAGACCGGTGAGGGAATCCGGTCGGGGATGTGATCCCTGTCTCTCGTGTCGTTCGTCCACCTCGCGACAAGATCTGGTCCGTGCCGGCGAGATGGCCCGGAGTGAAGCAGTCCAGGTGAGGACGTCACAGCTCGAGTCCAGACAAAGACATCGCGAAGTGAATGGATTGTGATGCAACAATCCCATCCTTTTCAGGAGGAAATGATGCACAGGATTCAAGGGTGGACTGGGCTGCGGGCCGCGGTCATCGCCCTGGGACTCGTCGCCTGGACTGCGACTGGTGCCACGGCCGCTCCACTTTCTTACACCACGTCCGGCCAGGTCGACACCACGACTGGTGTTTCGAGTTCATCGGGGGGCACCGCCGACAACGTGGTCAGCTTCGTTCCGCTGAGCAGCGGCAATTCTGTCGACCTCAGCACGGGCCAGACGAATGCAAGCCTGGGGAACTTTGTCATCTCGCCGCTGGCGGACGGCGTAACGACGACTTACTCGAACACACCCATCCAGATCAGCTTCCAGCCCGCGTCTTATAACGGAACGTCGATAAGCAGCGATGCTCCGGTCGTGGTCAGCGGTGTGCTCAACGGCGTGGTGAACGGGCCTTCGAGCTCGACCGTCATTGCAACCTTAAACCCTCCCCCGAACGGCATGTTCAGTCTGGGCGGAAGTAGCACGGCCGAGTTCAGCATACCGACCAGCACGCTCCTGCTGGCTCCCTCGACCTCCAACAGCGGCGTGACCACCGCGCAGGGACTGGTCACGACGGAGTCGGTTCCCGAACCAAGCACGATCGCCCTGTTCCTGACGACCGTGGGCGGGCTTGGCCTGCGCCGCTACGTTCTGTCCCGTCGCCGTTCAGCCAGGGTTTGAAGTTCGTCGCCAGTGGACCGTTCTGGCCCATGATCCCCGGATGAACCAACCCGGCGGATCCCCCGAAACGCAGGAACATTCGCAATCGACCTGATTCCGACCCCGCGATGCCTGAGTGCGTGTCGCGGGGTCATTTCGCGCGCGGGCCGCGAACCTTGACCCGCGGGTAGCCTCGGACAGCAACTTTTTGCAGGAGGCCGGGGCAAGCGTTCCGAGCCGTTGCCCAACCCGGTTGGGAAAGCGCAAGAGGTTGCCATTTCCGCAACGTACAACTTGTCCTCCGCGATGTTTCTCCCGATTATGGAAAATAGAGAAAGAGGATTCGCCGTGCCCGGATGGGGCGCGTCGTTTTTCGAGGGAACCGGGTCCAGATCAATGCAGGCTGACGCCTAAGGATATAGAGTGACGTTCAGCCGTCGGGAGGGTCTGGACAGGAGATGCGATCGGGACGATTGCGGTCGCCTGGCCTGAATTCCGCCCGCCGGGTCAGCACGGTCAGCAGCCAGACCGGCTCTATCCGAGAGGCATCAGTCAAGCGGTATCCAGAGAGAAGAGCCGACGCTGATGGCCGACGGTCCGATCGAACTGCTTACCAGGGCACGCGCGGGAGAGACCGAAGCGCTGGGCGAATTATGCACTCTGTATCGCAATTACCTGAGGATGATTGTGCGGACCGGTCTGGGACCTCGGCTGCGTGAGCGGCTTGAGCTCTCTGACGTAGTCCAGGAGGCCTTGGTCGAGGTAGTCCGGCAGTTTCCCCAGTTCACCGGCCAGAACGAGGCCGCGCTGGTGGGCTGGCTGCGGCGGCTGGTGGGTCAGAAGCTCGCCGATCTGGGGCGTTATCATAGCCGATCCAAGCGGACCGGAGCTGGCAGCATCCTCCCCCTGGACGCCCCGTGCGACCCGGGCGGCGCGGCCAGGCCCGGCGAGGGAGGCGGTCGCCTGCTCGACATGCTGGCCTTGAGCCAGACCAGCCCCAGCGAAGTCGTCAGCCGCCGTGAGCTCATTGTCCTGCTGGCCGATGCCCTGGATGTCTTGCCCGAGCCCGAAGCCGACGTTCTCTGGCTCTATCACGCTGAGAACCTCTCCTTCGAGGCCATCGGCGACCGCATGGGCATGAGCCGCAAATCAGTCCGGGGCATCTGGGCTCGAGGGCTCAAGCGCCTGAAGCGATCGCTCGAGGGCCCACCTGGGGGATCTCTGAGGTACGAAGATGGTTCACCGGCATGACGACAGCGACGCCCCGGCCAGCGACAGCGGCATCCCCGCCAGCGACAGCGACGATCGCCTGGGCGAGGCGATCGAGACCTACCTGGCCCTGATCGAGCAGGGGGCGGCGCCCGAACCCGAGGCATTTGCCTCGCTGTACCCTGACCTTGGTGAAGACATCCGCTCGGCGCTCGAGGGTCTGGAGCTGGTGCACGGACTGGTCGGCCAGGCGGCTGGTCACGGGGCTGGCTCGGGGCCAGGCGGCGGGCCGGGACGGAGCCTCGAATCGGGACGGCGGATCGCAGGTTACCGAGTGGTCCGCGAGCTGGGACGAGGTGGCATGGGGACCGTCTATGAGGCGGTTCACGTGGGGCTGGACCGGCCGGTAGCCCTCAAGGTTCTGGGCGTTCACGCCGCCCCCGACTCGTCGGCGCGGCGCCGGTTCTTGAACGAGGCTCGCACGGCCGCGGGGCTGCACCACACGCATATCGTTCCGGTCTTCGATGTCGGGCAGGCTGGGGGACTTTGTTACTACGCCATGCAGCGTATTGAGGGCAGCGGGCTGGACCGGGTGATCCGCCACCTCCGCAGGACCCGTTCTTCGCTGGCGACCGGATCATCGTCCCCTGGAGAAGATGGCCGCTTCTCCAGCGGTCGAGACACGGGCTCGGCCTCACAGGTCAGCTCCCACTTCAGCCGCCTCCGGGTGCGCGTGTCCGCCAACCTGCCCTGGCGGCGCATTCGCCATATTCGCGCAGGCAGCATTGATGCCCGACCTGCTCACGTCGACGGCGTGGCCATCCTGGAAAAAGCAGGAAACATTGACCCGTCCGAGCTTCCCACGTCTGACCGCTCCAGGGAGGCGGAGACCGACCCGACAACGCCGCAAACGTGCTTTGCACATCAGTCGCCAGGGTCGGTTTTCAGCGGGAACGACTCGACCGGCTCGTGGATGAGCAGCAGCCGAAGAAGCCAGCCACAATGGCGGACCGGCGACGTGCCGGGCTCGGGCCCGGCATCAGGCCCGCTCGGCACGAGCCCTCCATTCGCCCGTCAGCACGACGACGACGCTCTTCCGCCGCTCGATCCGCCCCGCGGCTCCGCCTTTTTCCGCTGGATCGCCGAAGTCGGGCTTCAAGCCGCGGAAGCCCTGGCGCACGCACACCATCACGGTGTCATTCATCGCGACGTCAAACCGTCCAATCTTCTGATCGACGAGCAGGGAACGATCTGGGTCACCGATTTTGGCCTGGCCCGCAGACTCGCCGATCCCGGCATGACCCAGCATGACAGCCTCCTGGGCACGCCCCGTTACATGAGCCCCGAGCAAGCGAGACCCGGAGCCATCGACGGGCGAACCGATGTGTATAGCCTGGGAGCCACTCTTTATGAATTGATGACGCTCCGGCCCCCGTTCGATGGCACCAGCGCTGCGGAGTTAATGGAACAGATCGGCGGCAGAGACCCTATTCCGCCGCGGCTGATCAACCGGAGAATCCCCCGCGACCTGGAAACGATCGTCCTGAAGACCCTGGCCAAGCGCCCCGTCGATCGCTACGCGTCGGCCACGGCCCTGGCGGAGGACCTGGCCCGGTTCCTCAACCACGAGCCGGTGCGAGCCCGCCGGATCAGCCCGATCGGACGGTTCTGGCGAATTGCCCGCCGCCATCCGGGGATCACAACGGTCACGGCCGTGGCCAGCGCGGTCGTGCTGGGGGTCGCCACGTATGCTTACGGGCGGATCCTCAAGGAGAAGAACGACGCGATCACGGCAAAGGAGATCGCGATCAGGGCGAGCAACGAGAAGAACGTCGCCCTCCACGAAAAAGAGCAGGAGGCGGACAAGGCGCGAGCCGCGGCCCGCTGGGCACTCTCCGCCAATGCGTCCAACCTGCTCCTGTCAGAATTACCGGATCGCCGGGCCAAGGGGTTGGACTTGCTCCAGAAAGTCGCGGATCCCGAGAAAGCCATCGCGCTCGATCAAGATCAGGCATTGACGCCGGCCCAGCTCCGGGATCAGGCCGTGGAATTCCTGGTTCTTCGCGACGTGCAGCCCCGCCCCGAGTTCAAAACCGGGCCGACCCGGGGTATCGAGTTCGGGCCCGGCGGTACTGTGCTCGCCGCGCTGTCCGAGGACGGCCAGGAAGTGCGTCTCTGGAATGTTGAATCCCGCCAGCGATTCGAGACCATCGCTCTGGGCGACGGGCCGAAACAGCCTCCCGCGTCTGTCCCCAGTCGAGATCCTTCCCCAACGGCAGGAACCGCGGGAAGGGCCGAACCTGGCCCTCAACCTGAAACAGTCCGCTCCGGATCGAGCTCCAGCCCAGGCGGCAACGGCAACGCAAACCCGGCTCCGCAACGACGCTTCTGGGGAGATCGCGATCGCCTCGCTCTCGCCGGCCACATCCTGGCCGTGATCCGCCCTGATGAGGAAGGTCTGCGGCTCTTCGATGTCCGAACAGGCTCCCCCCTCCATGATCTGAACCGTCCGGGGCGACAGGTCTTGAGCGTGATGGCCAATCCGGCCAGCGAGCGGCTGCTCACGATCGAAAACGTCCCGGATCCAACGCGCAGGCCTCGCCCCACGCCTCGATCGATGCCCGGCACTCCACCACCCGAGGGCGAGATCGAGGTCATTCTCTGGGACCTCAACCGGATCGAGGAGCCGGTGGCCACCTTGGACCGGATGAAGCTCGAACCCCAGCGCCGCTTCGTGGCCGCCTTCAGTCCGGATGGGAAGACCGTGGCAATTGCCCCCAACAAGGGCTCAACGGCCACCGTGGCTCCTACAACGGTCACCGTCGCTCTCCACTCGGCGTGGGACGGCCGGAACACAGGCCAGATCGACACTCAAGCTGAGATGCTGACCTCGCTTGCCCTGGGAGCCAGCAACGTGATGGCCACGGCTTCGGGCAACACGATCCAGTTCTGGGACCGGGAGGCCGGGACATTCCTCTACAGCCTCTCTTCCACGCGGGGCATGCCCCGACTCATGCGATTCAACTCCCAGGGAACATTGCTGGCAAACGCGGTCGGTAACCATGCTGAGATCTGGGATACAGTCTCCCACAAGCTTCTGGCCGTGCTGCCCGCCGTGGATTGGATCAGCGATCTGAGCTTTACACCCGATGGTCGGAGTCTGGCCGTCGGAGGAGGTGGACGCACGTCGTCAACCTCGGTCTGGCGCGTCTCTGACTCCGCCGCGCGAATTCAGCTCGGTGGCTTCGAGTCCCGGCTCACCTCGATGGCCTTCAACACGGATGGCTGCCTGGCCATCGGCGCCAGCAACGGGGATGTCTGGTTCTACCGGGACGGCGGCAACCGCTGCACGAGCTTGGCCCCGACCACGACGGCGGCGGCCGAATCAGTCAGCCGTATTCCGGACCGGGAACGCGACCGGAGCCGCCGCACTTCCGTGGCGTTCGATGCGGCCGGCCGGCTCGTCGCCCATGACTCGCGGGTACTCAGAATCTGGCAAGACGGCTCGGCTCTGACTCAACCTCCCTCGCTCGTTCCGTTCCCGATCAACGCGTCCGGTACGTGGGGACCTCAGATCCCCCTCGCTCGCTCGACGGATGGCCAGACCATGGTTCTGGTGCGGTCCTCCGAGATCTCGCTCTGGCAGGCGACTCATCCCGACCGGGTCCGCTTGGTCGTTGCCCCGCCCCAGGCTCCGGGAGAAGAGCTGCCACCATTCCCGGGCCCGCCTCCGAACCCCACCACCGGCGCGACCGCTGCGATAGCGCCGGGGCCGAGATTCGAGGGCAGAGGCCGGCCGGGGAATCCTAACCGGAACGGCGCGTTCCGCCCACACCCCACCGCGGTTCAGCTCGCCCCCAGGGGCGACCGGATCTACATACTCGAAGATTTCAACAGACTGATCATCTGGGCTTTCGATCCAGGGGATGCCAGCGGGCCGATCAAGGCGCACCGGCTCGAGCCGGCGGAAGGTTTGCCGGACGGGTTAATCAGCCTGGCATTGCGGCCCGACGGTTCGTTGCTGGCGATTGGAGACCGCACCGGCACCGTGACCTTGCTCGACACGGCCCGTCTGAGCATCCTGGGACGGATCAAGCCGCCCGGCGAGGACGCCCTGGGCGTGTCGTCTGCCCTGGCATTCTCACCCGACGGACGGAATCTGGCGGTTGGCTCGCCACAGGGGCAGATTTTCCTCTGGTCGGTTGCCAATCCCGCATTCCCGCAATTCGCGTTGCGGCTTCCCGGCCAGCGCGGGATGGTCAGAAACGTCGTTTTCGACCCCCGTGGCCAGCGCCTGGCCAGCAGCAGCGACGGAAACGAACCGATGATCGAGATCTGGAACCTCGAGCTGATCGAACGCGAACTGACTCGTCTTGGATTCTCCAGGTGATCGATTCGCGGGTCCCAGCTTAAGCGTCGGGGATCAACCCAGCATATGTAATATATAAGCAGTTTCATTCCGGCATGAGTTCCGAATCCGTGATCTTGAATGTGTAGGCGTGCTGACACGGAAGGGCTCCCACGCTCAGCTCCGGCACGCGAATCCTGACCGCGTTATCCCCTGCGGTAATTCCGAGCCTGTCTGCAACGCCGAGTATCGTCACTCTCGTTCTCGGGCTCGTCTTGATGTTGCGGAGGACCAGTTCACGCGCCGGCCAGTAGGGCGTGATGGCATAGAGGGTGGTTCCCTTGCGCGTGAAGAAGACCTGTTTGACGGCCTGACCATCTTTGGGTTGCGCGCCGATCTGCTTCAACAATTTATACTCTTCACGGAACTCGCCGTAGCCCTGCCCCGGGCGCTTGCCTTCGGTCCACTGGCAATCGCGTCCGGCGTAGGGCGCGGTAGATTGCCTCGCCGTTGACGCTTAGCCAGTCGCCCATTTGCAGCAGGCGTTCTTCCATGACAGGCGGAATGGTGCCATCGGCGCACGGGCCGATATCGAGCAGGAAGTTGCCGCCACGGCTGACCAGGTCCACCAGCGTGAGGACGAATTCCTGGGCCGTCTTGTAGTCTTCGATGCGTTCCGCGCGGTTGTACCCGTAGGAATAGGCCATGCCGCGGCTTTCCTCCCAGGGATGGGAGGCGTCCTTCATGCCGGCTCCGTATTCGGTGGTGTAATAGGTGCCGTGATGGTGGCGGCACTCCTTGCCCCAGCGATCATCGACCACGACCGTGTCCTTGCAGGGCGACTCATTGAAGAGCCACGCCAGCAATTCCGGGCTCTTCCATTCGGCGGAGGTCAGATCCCACTCGCCGTCGCTGAAGGTGATATCGGGAGAATAGCGCGTGACGACGTCCTTGAACTGGGGATGCATATGCTCGGTGACGTAGGCCGGTTTGTTCGTCAACCACAGGGGGTTGAACCACTCATACAGTGAGTAGTAAAAGCCCATGTGCATACCCGGCTTTCTGCGAACCGCCGTGGCCAGCTCGCCCAGCAGATCGCGCTTGGGACCGGCGTCCACGCTGTTCCACGGGCGACCCCAGGCGGCGTTGGCGTTCGCGCTGGGCCACATGCAGATCATTCCACCTCGTGCACGAGCAGGGCATTGTGATTGGGATTGTTGGGAATGACGCCCCGGACGATGACGACGCGATCGCCCGAGGCGATCAGGTCGTTGGCCCGGCACCATTCGTCGGCCCAGGCCAGAACCTGGCCGGTCTCGAACAGATCCGGGATGTGCAAGGCGGTGACGCCCCAGTAAAGGCCCATGGCGCGGGCGGCTTCGAGATCGTCGGTCAGGGCCAGGGTCGGCGTGGCGTTGCGCTGCTTCGAGGAGGCAAGCGCCGTGCGACCGGAATGCGTGGCCACGACGAGAAGCGCGGCGTTCAGCCGCCGGCAGACCGCGCTGGCCGCCTCCACGACAGCGTCGGTCACCGGCAAGACCTGGCCGGCCCGGGCCACGCGTGGGGTCGCCTCGTGACCGCGCCCGTTCGCTCCCGGCCAGTTGTCCACCGACCATGTCCACGGGGCGTTCAGGCGGAACTCCGAAAACATGAGGTTCTCTGCCTCGCGGGCGATCTGGCTCATGGTGGCGACAGACTCGACGGGATACTGACCGATGGCCGTCTCTCCCGAAAGCATCACGGCGTCGGTGCCGTCGAGTACCGCATTGAAGACGTCGCTGGCCTCGGCCCGGGTGGGACGGCTCGACGATTCCATGCTGTTGAGCATCTGGGTCGCCGTGATCACGGGGATGCGCGCCTTGTGGCAGGTGGCGATGATCTGTTTCTGCACGGCGGGCACCCTGGACACGTCGATCTCGACGCCCAGGTCACCACGGGCCACCATCACCGCATCCGCCTCGGCGACGATGGCCTCGAGGTTGGCCACGGCCTGGGGCTTCTCGATCTTGGCCACGATCCGGGCGCGAATCTTGCGACGGTCGAGCTCCTCGCGCAGCCTGGTGATATCTTCAACCTGCCGCACAAACGAGAGGCCGACATACTCGACGCCATGCTGGGCAGTCCAGTCAAGGTCGACAAGGTCCTTGTCGGTGAGCGCCGCCACGCTCAACGCGGCGCTCGGGACGTTGATGCCCTGGTGCGACCGGATCCGCCCCGGCAGCGTCACCTTGAGGTGGGCCCAGCCGGGACCGCGCTCGATCACGTCCATCGCGACGGTCCCATCGGCGAACAGGACGCTCTGGCCGATCTCCAGGTCGTCGGTCAGCGTCTTGCAGGTACAGGTCAACTGATGGGGATCGTCGCCCTCCTTTCGTTCAGCGGCCAGGCAGAACTCGGCCCCGAAGTCGCATTCGACAACGTCGCCGGGAATGTCGCCCAGCCGGATCTTGGGCCCGCAAAGGTCCTGGAGCACCGCGAGCTGACGGCCCGACTCCTCGCCGATCTTGCGGATCGCCTGCAGCGTGGCCGAGTGCTCATCATGAGAGGCGTGCGAGAAGTTGAGCCGGAAGACGTCCACCCCCGCCTCGACCAGCTTCCTGAGCGTGGCCGGATCTCGCGACGCCGGCCCGAGAGTCGCCACGATCTTGGTGCGGACCCTGCCGAGCGGCTCAAAGTTTGAGTTCGTCATGGCTGCCATCGCAAAGCCTCAGTTCCCCGCGCCCGCGGTCCCTCCGCTGGGCCGTACGTCCCCTGGCCGCATCATTCTAATCGGCTTTGCGGATCATCGGGTAGGCGAAGCTCAGGGCGAGTGCCGTGATCTGACCGGGCGCGAGGTCGGGGGAAGCCCGCAGCTCGGCTTGCCCGTTTGAGGCAATGCTCTGTGGAGCAGAATTCGGTATAATAGGTTTGTGCCCAGCGAGGCGCGGAAATCTGTCTCGCTCCGGCAAAATGATCCGGTTTGGCGTTTCGAGGAACCGACGAAGAATGCCCCTGTTGTCAGCGAGGTTGCGGGAACGATAGAGGGATCTTGCGGAAGCCCCAAGCTTGCAAGGATCAAGCCTCATGAATGTTGCTCTTACTGACGACCTAGAGCGGTTGCTGCGAAAAATGGTTGAGGACGGCCAGTTTCCGAACGAGGAAGCCGTCGTCCAACAAGCCCTGAGATCGTTTCTCGTCGAGGATCCGGCCCAGGGCTCCCCGCAGAAGAGCTTCGCGACCGAGATTCAGGAAGAACGCCTGCCGGGTCCCTTTATCGTGGATGACACGGCTCTTGGTGCGTTCGTGCTTCCAAGGGACGGCCGGGAGGTGACCAGCTCCACTCTTCTGGAGCCGATGCGGCTACCAGACCGATTCCCCGGCGAGTAGAACCATGTACAAGACACCCGGGGAGCTTCGAGCCGAGCTACCCCTCGCGTAACAGGCACGCGACCTGGCAAATGAAACCCGCTCCAGCCATCGTGGCCGTGGTCCACTGACTGCCCGCCTTAATCCCAATACCGTTGAATTAGCAATAACACACTTGGCCGAAGGAACTTCGGGCTCCCTCTCCCCTCGCGGGAGAGGGTTGGGGTGAGGGGGGCTGGGCACGGCCAATCACCTTGTCCGAAGGGTCGAGCTGACTGTAGCGACCCCTCTCCCTACCCTCTCCCGCAAGGGGAGAGGGCGAAGTAACCAACTGCTTGCAATGGCTTTACGGTTAATTTGACGGTATTGCCCCAGCGCCAGCTTCGAGGAATGTGCCAATATCGGACTTGATGGACCGAGTAAATTAGAGAAGGAAGGAGAGTGCAGGAAAAACCGCGTCCGGACGTGCGACCGGGATTGCTTCCCAGCGGAACTTGGCTGTCCGAATTGACGTTCTGGGGAACGTCGTGGACAATTCCCAGGGAAGGATGCCACCAGCCGTCGCCTGCCTCGATGCGCCCGCGCCGGAATCTTCCTTGGTCGTGCATTCACCCTTCAGCAGCCTGCCGTGGACGCATCGATGAACGGAGCTTCGACTCTTTCGAGATCCGGGTCCATCTCCCTATATTCTATGAACTTGCGCCCCGACCACGGAACGTCTTGCCGATGAAGCGAACCTTTGCCGTCGTTGCCCTGCTTGCGGCTCTCGGAGTGCTCAGCAAACTGGCGCTCAAACCGCAAGGACCAAGCGTCGAACCCGTATCGGCTGGATCCACGGCGAGCGGCGGCGAGCGGGCTGATGGTCGCGGTGCGTCCGATCCGCAATCCGAGCTGCGGCAGCGATACTCAGACCGCCCCGAGCCGGAGCGTGAGCTGGTGGCTCGGGTTGCCGAGCGGTTTCGCCAGACGGCGGTGGCGATCGACCGGACCGACGGCCTCTCCGGGCTCAAACTGCTGGATCGGCTCGACCTCGAGGCAGTCTACCTTTATGAGAAGCATCCCAAGGAGTTCCACCGCCTGCGGGAGATCTTGAACGACGATGCGGCGGCCGATGTCCTGCTCCACTGGCGAGAGTACTTCGGGCTCAAGCGCGCCGATGACACGGACCGGGCAATCCTGGTGGCCGAGATGGCGCAGCTCAGTCCGCTCCAGCGGCGGCTGGCCGCTCGTTATCCCAGCGCTCTGCCATTGATTCTGGCCGATCCGCTCGGCGTCACCGACCTGCTCGAGACCTTTCAGGGCGACGAGACGGCCATGGGCGAGGCGCTCGTGGTGCTCAGCATGATCAGCCTGGAGCAAGGGACGTCCGACCTTCGCGCCGGGCTCCGGACGATCGAGAACCATCGCACGCTGGCTCTCGACGCGTTCCGACAACAGGGTCTTCAGGGTTTTGCCCTGGTCTGCCTTTACGGCCCGGTTTTCGAGGCGCTGGGCTCATCACTGCCGCTGGACCAGAGCCTGATCGTGCTTCGTGTCAATTCCGATTACGTCGATGAGTTCCTCCAGACGCACCAGCCAGAGACCCTGGCCAGCCACATTAGCCACGTGGCCGCGAAGGGGTTGGTGCAGGCCGTCGGTGGAGGTACTCAGGCCCTGCGCCTGGTTGTCGAATTCGGCGAGCCGGGCGAGCGCGCCATGGCCAGGGCCGGTGCGGACGCGGCCGACGTCGTCTTTGGTGATTTCGCGGATCCGGCCCTGCGCAACCAGGCGGTCGCCGCGCTCGGCGAGCACGGTCCGATGGCGCTCTTTATCCTTGACAAGTACGCCACCGACCCCGACTTCCGTGAAATCCTGCGATCACTGGGCGGAGCGATCATCCCGCCGATCGCCCAGGCAGACACCGGGCCGGAGGCCCTGGCGGTGCTCCAGTCCAAGGATCGCCGGTCGTTCAGCGAATCGCTGGCGAAGATGGCCCTGCTGGCCTCTGGCGACAACGGTCAGGCGGTGATTCGCACGATCAAGAAGGACGGCATGGAGCGCGTGGCCTACCTGAATCGCGGCGAGATCCGCTTCTATCAGTTCCTGCCGCTTTATGACGTGCTGCATCTGGGCAACGTGATGAGCCGCGGTCATTCGCCGACCTCGGGCGAGATGACCTGGGCGGTCGTGGACGGTTGCTTCGTGATCGCCGACGTCCTGAGCCTGGCGGCCATCCAGCCGGAAGGCGCCGTGGCCGCCGAGGCCGTCCGATCCGAGGTCAAGGCGGCCGCCCGCGAAGGCGCCACGTCGATCGGCCGAGAGCTCGCGGAGGCCGGCGGCGAATCGGCGGGGAAGAGCCTGGCACTCTCACTGGCCTCGCGCGAGCCCCTCGAGGCCGGAGGAACGGCCGCGGCCGAGGCTGCCTCAGGCAGGGTCGCCCGCTGGTGGGCCGTCCGCACCGCGGGAGGAGTCTACCCGGTCCTGCAACGTCTTCCCGACGCCCTGCCCCGCATGAGCCTGACCCAGGTGGTCGCGATGGCCAGGCCGCTTTGCGTCAAGGCCGGCATCAAACCCAGCTCATGGAGACCGATTCAGCTCCTCAAGGCCGGTGTGGCCATTCCGCTCCAGATCCCTCCCGAGCGGGGCCTGAAGTACCTGGCGGCGCAGATGCTGCAAGCATCGGTCGGCGTGGTCGGTTTCCAAAAAATGGAAGAGCACCTGGCCTCACGCCGGCCGCGAGGGTCCTGACGCCTGGTTGCGTGCTCGCAGCGAACGGCCCGCCGAAAGGCGAACGATCGGCAAGAGACAAGCGTATCAAGTTTCGGAATGTCGCGGTTCGGCGAATCGCCTTCAAGGATTGGAAGTCGTCACCTACTACGGGGGCTGAAGCCCCGTAGCTTGTAAGCAGTCTCAGCCGCAGTCCCGTTTCCGGTTTTGGCTTCAACGACTCCTACCATTGGTCCGGTGACAAGGGCCTTGGCTTGGATGTTCCGAGCCGCGTTGAAATCGGCGTTCGCGGAGTAACCACAGTGGCGACACTCGAACTTGGCCTGGCTCTTGCGGTTGGCTTTCTCGCAATGCCCGCAGTCGCTGCATGTCGTGCTGGTATTCCTGGGATCCACCAGCACGATGGACACGCCTGCCAGTGCCGCCTTGTAGGTCACGAACGAACGCAGTTGCAGGAACGACCAGCCGGCATGCCGATTTCGCTGGGGCTTTTTAACCGAGACCCGATCCCGTATCCCCTTGAGATCCTCAAGGGCGATCGCGGAGCTGGTTGCCTTGGCCTTGGCGACGACTTGTTTGCTGATGCGGTGGTTCTCGTTGCGACGGAAGTTGGCCTCCCGCTTGCGGACCTTGGAAAGTCTCCGTCTGGCGCTCTTGGTGCCGATGCGGTTGAGCCCGGCACGGTGCCTAGCGTAGTGCCGCCTGACATCTTCTACCTTCTCCCCGGTGAACGTCTCGCCGCTGGAGTCGGCGGCGAGATTGACGATGCCCAAGTCCACGCCGAGCACGTCAGTCGGTTCAATCGGGGCGCCCTCTGGCATGTCGATCGTGCAGAGCAGGTAGAACTTGTTCTGTCGATAAACGAGATCGGCCTGTCCCTTGATGCGGCCCTGCCGGTCCTTTTGGTAGGCCCCGCAGACAAAGGGAATCAGCAACCGGCCGGACAGGGACCAGATGCTTACCGTGGTCAGCCCCTTGAAACTCAGAACTCGCTGGTCATAGCAGATGGCCGATCGCGGCTTGAAGACGGGACACTTCGTCTTGTCCTGCTGGAAACACTCGACCGCCTTCGCGATGGCTCGGACTGCAAGTTGAGCCGACAAGCCGAACCGTTCACGGATCTCCTCATAGGCCAGCTTGTGGATGGTCACCTGGCCGAACACTCCGGCCTCGAATCCGACCTTGGCGGCGAAGGTCGCTGCTTCGTTGAACCGCTCCATCGTGGCCAGCAAGGCTGGCTTCTGATCCGGTGCGGGCAGCAGTTGCAGTTGGAGCGTAAGTTTCATGCTTCTGGTGTAGCAATATTCGATCCTGCATTCAATAGGAGAACGGGCTAAAGCCCCATGGAACGCTCCTCCACTACCACTGAAGTGGTGAGGTTTCCGCGGGCTAAAGCCTCGAAACCGATGACGAACGATCTTCGATCAACCCGTGTCCGCGGTAGGTCGCCACGGTCGATGGTGAGCCGGGCGGCTGGAATTACTCTGGTCGCGCTGGTGGTTCTCGGCCACGCCGGATCGGCCCAGGCGGGAAAGCTCTCCTGGCTCGATGACGTCGTCCGGGAGGTCATCGCGGAAACCCGGGCCAGCAGCAAGTCGCTGCTCAGGGGCGGCGAGGGGGCGAAGGTCGAGATCCGCACCGCGGGGAGGCTGTTCACCTCGCACGATGCCGAGGAGGGACTGGAGCAGCTCATCAAGCGGTCCGACGAGCTGGCGCGGGCTGGCCGGAGAATCGACCATCCCACGGCAGCCTTGCTGCAAAGCCGGATGTCCCGCCTCCTGGAACACGATCCCCAGGCCCTGCGCTCGTTCGCCGCGCTCGAACCTGCCGAGAAGCGGTTGGTTGTCGAGATGGGCGAGGCCGCTCGTCGCCTGGCCCAGCGTTATCCCGAGCAGGCCGAGACGATGGTTCGCCAGCTCGGTCCCGAGGGACTCACAGCCGTGCGGGTCTTCGGCGACGACGTGGCCGAGGTCATGGCCAAGGAAGGTCCCGAAAGCCTGAACGTCCTGCGCAAGACCGGCAAGGGCGGCTGGTCGTTTTTCACCCACCAGGTCCTGCCGCACAAGAAAAAGCTTGCAGCGGCCGGAGTCCTGGCCGCGTTTCTGGTCAACCCCGACAAGTTTGTCGACTACGCCGGTCACGCAACGGAATTCGCCGCTCGCGAGTTCGCCAAGGCCGGGATCACTCTGGCCTCGGCCGCCGGCAACGGGGCGACGCAAGGACTCGAATCGTCGATCGGCCAGGCCCTCGCCGCCCACGGTCTGGACCAACCCGTCTTTCGCTATTTCGGCATGGCTCTGGCAAGCCTGGTCGCTCTTGGTTCGCTGTTCGTGATCGTCGGAATTCCGGTCCGGCTGATGCTGCGGCCATTCACCTGGCCGTTTCGCCTGCTTTCGGGAATGAGCCCGAACCGGAGACCTGGTGTCAGTGACAGGTAGGCAAGAACCCCAATATAATGAGAGCTGCAATGGATGAGGGCTTCCCGGACAATCTCCGTTTCGGCGATAAGCTTTATGCCGTACGGGAAATCCGGATTGAATGGAATGAACAGTAAGGAGGACTGGCGATGGCAGTCGGCAAACGCATTGCAACTAAGCCGTTGGTTGCCGACATGATTGTCGAGAACCACGAAGGCTTGCCGATTCTTCTGGTCGAAGTGAAAGCGAGAAAAGCGGATTCTCGAACGATTAACCAGGTCACCAACTACATGCGCTACTTTCAGACCTTGTTTCTGAGGGAAGCGGACCTGCCGACCCTTTACGCAATGATCGTTGATCCAGAGCGGATCGAGGTTTTCGTCTGGGACGGAAACCAACTGACTGGCCCGGTTTTCTCGGCCGAAGCAGGCCCGATTCTTGGCTACTACTCCGCGTACTACGAGGACTTTCGGGCCAGAGGCATACGACGAAGCTTCTTGGAAACCCTCGTGACGGCTTGGTTGCACGACCTGGACTACCAGTGGAAAACAAAGTCCTCCACTGTCCCGGGAGCGAATGCTCTGGCGGAAATAGGACTGCTATCACAATTGAAGGATTCCACGATCCATTACGGGGTGCCAATTCGTGGTAATCCTGTACCTTGAGACGAACTTCCTGATGAGCTTGGCCCTGAACCAAGATCCGGATGCTTCTGCTTTACTGGAGAAAGCTGCCCAGGATCGATTGCTCAGGCTAGCTATTCCTCAAGTTTGCATCATGGAAGCATTTGCCACCATCAAAAAACGAGTTGAGGAACGTGCGACTTTTCAGCGCTGTATTAAGACCGAGATCAACCAGCTCAAGCGAAGTAAGACTTCACCGGTTGCCCGACAACTACTCGACGAACTGAATCAGTCGTTGATCACGAACGACGAATATATCAACAGGATCCTTGACGATTTTCAGCAGGCGACCGATCGGCTTGCCTCCCTTGGAGAGATGTTTCCTGTCGGTCGAGATTCTTTGATGAAGAGCTTCGCTGAGCCTCTCATCAAGAGCAAACGCGAGAGACTCGTTTTACCAGCCAACTTTATCATATGTAATATCATTGAGAACGCGTCGGTACATCCTTCAGAAGTCAAAGCCTTTCTCAGTGGAAACCACAGAGATTTTGGAACACAGGTAGTTCAGAAGGCGCTCAAGGCAGCCGGAATCGAGAAATACTTCGCGGAGGCGAAGAATTTTCTTGGCTGGTATGGGTCGCTGCCGAATTGAAGAGATGTCTTGCACCCCATTTGAAGACGCCACGAGCTGACAGTCACGGTTTTCCGACGTTTTATGCAAAACTGACTCGTGCGAGTCCAAGGTCAAGGAATGCCAAACCCAGGCAAAACCCGACTCGACGCCCTGGAAGCCCGCTTGACCGGGCCGAAGCGGATTGCGCTGTTTGGTCATCGCAACGTGGGCAAGACCACGCTGCTGGCGATGTTTTACCGCCAGGCCGCGGGCGGACAGGTTCCGGGAGTCCGGCTGGCCGCGGCCGATGCGCAGTGCGCGGAGTACCTGGCCGAGAAGATCGCCCAGGTCGAGTCGGGCCAGCCGATGTCGGGCACGCTGGCGGAGACAGAGCTCAATCTGCGGCTGTACCACGGGCCCGCGCGGTTCGAGCTGATCGTCAAGGATTACCAGGGAGAGCACGTCACGCTCGGGTCCACCGAGCCGATCCAGGAGTTCTTTGCGGGCTGTGACGCCGTTTTCTTCTGTCTCGATCCCGAGGGTTCCACCGATCCGGCCGAGAGACGCCGCCGGCAACAGGAGGTCGAAAGCCTGCTGGAGCGCTACATCGAGCGATCCGAGGACCTCAGCACCGATCGGCCGGTGGCCCTGCTCTTGACCAAGTTCGACCGCGTGCTGTCCGGACTGGGGAAGCGATCAGGCGACGCGAACGACAACCCGACCGCAGCCGATCAACGCTCGGAGATCGAGCCCCGGCCGAGCCTCGCGGGGCCGTTCGTCGAGCGGCTGGTCGACCAGAAATACGGCATGACCCGGCACGCTTTGCGGCAGCACGCGCCCGATGGTGCCATCTTCGCCGTCAGCTCATACGGGCCCGGATCGACGGGCAACCGACCGCCGGCGACCCTGCACCCGATGGGACTCGAGGGCCCCCTGGGCTGGCTGGCCGAGAAGCTCGAGGCACGCGACCGCGCACAGATGGAATGGCTCTGGGAGCTGGCACCCACCGACTTTCCCCGGCTGCAACGGTGCGTGGCCGCCTACGAGCGCCGGTATCCCCGTTCGAACCGGTCTTACGAGTTCCGGGCGCGGCTCAAGACCCTGGGACGAAGGCGGAAATGGCGGCGTGCCGGCAAGCTTGTCCTGGCCGCCTCACTCCTGCTCGCTTTGCTGGCCGGGTATGACTTCTGGGGGTTCCACCGCGCGGCGGCCTTCGAGCGTGAACCCGAAAACCCCGCGCCCCTGGTGGCGCAAACCTGGTCCGGCTTGCTGGCCGAACACCCCTCGCTGCCGCTCTTCTGGCCCTCGCTGGCACGACAGGCACGACTCAAGAGGAACGAATGGGCCGTGAAGGCGGCCGGCGTGCAGATCGCGAGCGGTGTCGCGGTCCCCGACCTGGCCGCCCGCCTCGAAGGGATCAAGGAGCAGGCGCCTCAGCTCACACCGGCGATTCGCAAGGTCGAACAGGCCCGCGAGCTCGCACGGCACGACGAGCGCTGGAAGGAAGTCTACGCCGAGGCGCTTTCGCTCTCGGCCATCGACGATCCGGAAAAACCACTGGCCCAGCTTGACGCGTTCCTGCGCGAGTTCCCGGACACCCCGCGCCGCGCCGAGGTCCTGGCGCTGGCGCGTCCCTTGAAAAACGAGCTGACGGCGCGCCGGACCGCCGTCGAGCGCAAGCTCGTTGACGATCTGATTCGCTGCGAAGCGCTGCCCAACGCGTCGTTTGCCGACCTGATCGACAAGGCCCGCCAGTTCCTTGCGGAGCATCCCGACAGCCCACATCGGTCCGAGGTCCAGGCGCGTCTCGACGATTATCTACACAAGCTCGACGAGCGCGATATCGAGCGGGCTCGAGATTACTCCAGGCGTTATCCCACCAATTTCGCAACCCGGATCGAGCGGTTCCAGGACTACCTGAAGAGCCACCAGGCTGGAGGGCAGTTCATCAGCGAGGCCATCGAGGCCCGAGACCGGATTTTCCGTGACTGGGACAGCTACGCGTATCGTCAGGCTTACGATCTCAATCTCGCTCACCCCGACGACGTGTCCGAGGTCGCACGCCGGCTCCGCGACTACCTTCGGGACCAGCCCGACGGGCGCTTCGTCGCCGACGCCAGGAATTACCTCCAGTGGTGGGACAAGGTTTCCGTTCCAGGCGAGTATCGGGTCACGCTCCGCCGGGGCGAGGTCGAGCCGTCGGTTGGCAAGTACCTCGCCGGAGGAGCGCCCGACCTGGGAGTCGTGATCGAGGTGGCCGGCGTGGTCCACGGCCCCTCCTCGGTCATCCGCGACAGCCACCGGCCAATCTGGGACTACACCTTCCCCCGTCCGATCACCTGGAAGCTGGGCGACCCGATCACGATCCGGATCATCGACTACGACTGGTCGGCCAGCGAGGTCTACACCTTAAACAGCCGCCAGGGCGACCCGCTCGCCATGCGTTTGCTCTCCGGGACCGTGAAGCCCGCGAAGGGAGGTACGACGAATCTGGTCTTCTCGTCCGACTTCGCCGTCCCGACGCTGAGCAAGCCGGAGTGAGCAGAGCGGTCAGGAACGGGCCGGCAATAAAGCCCCCAATTCAAGCTCTGTCGGAAGCGGCCGAACCCTGGGCTTGTCGACGAAATGCGGAACGCTGGCTCGGGCTTGTTCTTTGCCACCGATCGGACACTTGTCCCAGAAAGCAGTGAAGCAAAAGATCCTTGAGCCACGGATGAAACACGGATGGAACACGGATTGGAATTCAATGAAATGGTAGGCGGACCCGCAGGGGAAGCACATGCATAAATACAACGACCCACTTAACATTACCTTTTGTATTTGTTCTGGAAGCTGTCCTACTTTCTTATCCGTGTTCCATCCGTGTTTCATCCGTGGCTGAGAAATCTAGCTGCGTAGGATACTCAGGCGAGCGCCCTGGGTGCCCTAGCGACGGAGGAGGGGTCGATGGCCGAAGAAGAGCAGGGAAAACCGACCGTTCTCCTGAACCTCGGAGACCGCGTCAAAATTCGCCACTCCGGCGGATTGCGCGGGCGAATTGTCGAACTGCGCGGGCCTCTCGGGCCAGGGGGTGTTCAGGTGTACCGAGTCCGGGTTCGGCGCAAGCCGGAGCCCAAATACATTGAGCTGATGGAAGATCAGCTCGAATTGGTCTCGGCCAAAGGCTGATGGCCACCAGTGCGGACTCAGGCGTTGCAAAGTGGGGAAAGACCCAGTCTAGACTACCGGTTTGCGGTGGTTCATCCTTCTGGCTCGCGAGTTATCCTTCATAGACTCGGGGACAAATGGCGCCCTAAACGCAGCGCATCTGCAGGGCGAGCAGGTGATTTCTGCGTAGTGCGCGAGCGAGCGCTGACGCAAGTCCGGTCGTGCGGGCACAATGCGGTATTGTGATAAGATAAATAATCAACCACGGCCATAGGCCGTGGTATTAGGAAGGCCCCCCCGAGGGGGCCGACTACTTGAGGTTGGCCCGTTGGGGGCTTGGAGTTGGAGCCGTCCAGGCTTTCTCCCAGTTACCCGCAAAGGCCTCTCTGTCAAGGACGACATCCAGGCTTATCCACTGTCATGCAAGAGTCTTCGCAAGCCCTGACCAGAATGGGGAAAGCACGCCGGATCGCTCGAAGCTCTTAGGGTCACACGGCCAAAGGCCGTGGGTTTAGCGGTTACTAACTGCGTCCCTGTTTCCTTCCCTATGAACTGCGCCAGCTTGCCACGACCGCAGGGCCGCGCCGGCGCGCGCCTGTTCCAGCAACCGGATCTGGAGAACCACTGGGTACCGATGCGGAACCGGGCCCTTCCCTCAGTGATGGCGTTC